>WFQC01000195.1 GCA_015487235.1 Alteromonadaceae bacterium | reverse complement strand
TTGAAATATTTTATTTTGAATTGTCAAAAAGAGGTTGTTACTTAAAATGGGGATCCCTCAGCCCGAAGGGCGAGTTTAAAAGGCTTATATGCTGCGTTATTGATTTTGACAAGGGAACAACCATTCTCTTCAATCAATGCCTTGCCTCTAAGCCTTTTAATTCTTGCTGAGTGGGAAAGAACTTAATCAGCTTGGTATTATTTAGAACTTTAGAGCATACTCTCGTGTTATCTCAAGGAGCCCCTTGAGATAACGACTTAAAACAGTAATAAATAACATACTACAGCCACAATACTCGAAACAACTAGGCTTAATATTGCCCCTTCTTTAACCATATCTTGAATTTCTATTTCTCCAGTGCCATACGCGATAGCATTAGGTGCTGTTGCAACGGGTAACATAAATGCACAACTTGCCGCCATTGCTGCGGGGATCATAAAAATAGTAGGATCTAAACCTGAAGATATTGCCGCAACAGCTAATATTGGCATCAGTAACGTTGCTGTAGCGGTATTGCTCGTAATTTCTGTTAAATAAGTTACTACTAAACAAATGGTTAATATCATTAAAATAGGGGGTAAATAAGACAACGAGGTTAACCACTCGCCTAGCATTGTACTAAGCCCAGAGGCTGTAAAACCTTTAGCAATGGCAATACCACCAGCAAACAGTAATAACATATCCCAAGGAATGGTTTTAGCGGTTTTCCAGTCAAGTAATTTAGCGCCTTTACCATTTGGAAAAAGAAACATAATTACTACAGCTAATAGCGCGATGGTACTATCACCAGCAATAGAAATATTTAATAATTCACTCCAACCACCAAAGGGATCATTACGTGTTATCCAAGCTAAAGCAGTTAAGCCAAATACCCACAAGGTACGCTTTTCTTCGATGCGCCAAGCCCCTATTTCAGGCAACATTATTTTATCGGTTAATTTCACATTCCGTGTTAACCAAAAAGCCATTAGCGGTAAAGTAATTACCACAATAGGAACACCTATTTTCATCCAATTGACAAAACCGAATTCTTTCCCCGTTTGAGCTTCATAAATACCGGCAAAAATAACATTGGGCGGTGTGCCAATAAGCGTTCCTAGCCCACCCACACTTGCGGCATAAGCAATGCCTAAAATCAGTGCGACTTTTAAATTTTTATTATCAATACTACTTAAGATAGCAAGTGCCATAGGTAACATGATTAATGTGGTTGCTGTATTTGATATCCACATACTCAAAAAGCCTGCGGCAAGCATAAAGCCTAGTACTAATCGTTGCCCACTTGATACACCGACAATACGTACCATATAAATAGCTAATCTTTTATGAACACCACTTTTTTCTAATGCTTTAGAGAGCATAAATGCCCCCATTAGTAACAAAATAACATGGCTGCCTAATGATGCAGCAACCGCCTTATGATCTAATACGCCAAATAAAGGCAGTAATGCAAAAGGAACAAGTGAAGTTGCCGGTATTGGAATAGCTTCCGTTACCCACCAAATAACGGTGAGTAACGTTATCGCTGCAGCAATGGCTGGCTTTTTATCAAAGCCTTGTAAGGTAAGTAAAAAGTATAGAAATACTGCTATTAATGGTGCGAGTAGTATAAAGTGTTGTCGGGTAATTTTTATCATTATTTTTCTTATTATCTTCTTTATAAGGTTTTATTGGCTTAGCGTCAGTAGCAGTGCTAACAAGCTATATGATAAGCTATTGTACAAATTATTTTTGTTATTCATCAATAAACTTGGAAAATATTCTCGATTATGAAGTTTAGTCCGTTAGTACAAGAACTTATCGAAGCATTACGCTGCTTACCTGGCGTAGGGGTAAAATCAGCACAACGTATGGCTTTCTATTTGCTTGAGCGCAATCGAATAGGCGGGCGTAAACTTGCCTCGACCTTAGCTCAAGCGATGGACAATATAGGCCACTGCCAACAGTGTCGTACATTTACCGAACAACCACTGTGTAGTATTTGTGAAAATCCTCGTCGTACGTTAGTTGAGCAACTTTGTGTTGTTGAAAGCCCTGCTGATGTTATTGCTATAGAACAAACAGGTGATTTTCAAGGTAAGTATTTCGTATTAATGGGGCATTTATCGCCTATTGATGGCATTGGTCCAGACGATCTTGGTCTTGATATTTTAGCAACACAGCTCGCCTCAGGGCAATTTAAAGAACTTATTTTAGCTACAAATCCAACGATTGAGGGTGAAGCTACTGCACATTATATTGCTGATTTGGCAGCGCAATATAATGTTGATATTTCTCGTATTGCCCATGGCGTTCCTGTAGGGGGCGAATTAGAGTTTGTTGATGGTAATACGCTATCTCATGCATTAACGGGTCGTAAAAATTATCGTTTTTAATGACTTTTTTACTTGAAAAATTCAAGCTTATCCTCATATCTGAAACATATTTATTTTTCCTTAATTTTTTATGCTATCTAAAAGGAGATGTTTCAGATGTCTGAGGCAGTAAAAAAAGAAGTTCATGGTTTTCAAACTGAAGTAAAGCAATTGCTTCAGTTAATGATTAATTCACTTTATTCAAATAAAGAAATCTTTTTGCGTGAATTAGTTTCTAATGCCGCTGATGCAATTGACAAATTGCGCTTTAAAGCTTTGTCTTCTCCCGATCTTTATGAAGGCGATGCACAGTTACGAATTCGCGTGAGTGCTGATAAAGAAAATAATACCGTAACCATTTCAGATAATGGTATCGGTATGACCAAAGATGAGATTATTGAGCACTTAGGTACTATTGCTAAGTCAGGTACTGCAGAGTTTTTCTCTAAACTATCAGGCGATCAAGCTAATGATTCACAGCTTATCGGTCAATTTGGGGTAGGCTTTTACTCCGCTTTTATTGTTGCCGATAAAGTAACAGTGCGTTCGCGTGCTGCAGGAGTACCAGCAAATGAAGCGGTTGAATGGAGTTCGGCGGGTGAAGGTGAATTTACCGTTGAAACGATTGAAAAGGCTAACCGTGGTACTGACATTATTTTACATTTAAAAGAAGATGAAAAAGAGTTTGCCGATGATTGGCGTTTGCGTTCAATTGTGACTAAATACTCTGATCATATTTCTGTACCGGTTGAAATGTTAACACCAGAAGTGCCTGCGGTTGAAGAAAGTGAAGGCCCTGATGGTGAAAAAATACCTGCTCAACCAGCCAAGCCAGCAGAGTGGAAAGCGGTTAACAAAGCCGAAGCTTTGTGGACGCGCGAAAAAGCAGAGATCACCGACGAAGAATATAAAGAATTTTATAAGCATATCTCACACGATTTTACCGATCCGCTTATTTGGGCACATAATAAGGTTGAAGGTAAAACTGAATATACCAGCCTGCTCTATATTCCAAGTAAGGCTCCGTTTGATTTATGGAATCGTGAACGTCAACACGGCTTAAAATTATACGTGCAACGTGTTTTTATTATGGACGATGCCGAGCAGTTTATGCCAACCTATTTACGTTTTGTAAAAGGTTTACTTGACTCTAACGACTTACCGCTTAATGTTTCGCGTGAAATTTTACAAGACAATAAAATTACGCAAGCAATGCGCAAAGGTTGTACTAAACGCGTATTAACCATGCTTGAGCGTTTAGGTAAAAATGACAAAGAAAAATATCAAACCTTCTGGAATGAATTTGGCCAAGTACTTAAAGAAGGCCCTGCCGAAGACTTTGCGAATAAAGAACAAGTAGCCAAGTTATTACGTTTTGCTTCAACGCATGAAGATGTAGCCACACAAAATGTTTCTTTAACTGATTACGTTGAACGTATGAAAGAAGGACAAGACAAAATTTACTACGTGGTTGCAGATAGCTTTGAAGCAGCTAAAAATAGCCCTCATTTAGAAGTTTTCCGTAAAAAAGGCATAGAAGTTTTATTAATGTCTGATCGTATAGATGAGTGGCTAGTAAGTCATTTAACTGAGTTTGATGGCAAACCACTACAATCTGTTACCCGTGGTGGTTTAGATCTTGGTGATCTTGATGATGAAGAAAGTAAAGCGGCTAAAGAAAAGCTTGAAAAAGAACTTAGCCCAGTACTTGAGCGTTTAAAAGAAACACTAGGGGATAAAGTTAAAGAAGTTCGCTTGTCGCAGCGTTTAACTGATTCGCCTGCCTGTATTGTGACCGATGAGCATGATATGAGTAGCCAAATGATAAAGTTAATGCAATCTGTCGGACAAGAAGCTCCCGAGTCTAAGCCTATTTTTGAAATTAATGGTGAACATTCGTTAATTAAACATATTATTGACGAGCAAGACGAAGCACAATTTAAACAATGGGCTGAGGTTTTATTTGAACAAGCCTTACTTGCTGAACGAGGCAGTTTAAAAGACCCTGCAAGTTTTGTGAGCCGTTTAAATAAACTGATGTTAAGTTTAACCAAGTAACTTTTCTTTTAAATAACTTGATTAGACTTTAGTCAAAAAAGGGGCGATAAAGCCCCTTTTTTTGATCAAAGCATTGTATTGATACTTGTTTGCTTACAAGCTAACTTGTATACTCAAACGCGTTTTTTAAGGTTCGTAATAGCAACCAAGAAAGATAATTTTTACCTTAGAAAAGTGATATTATTTTTTTAAGATAAAAATTATTTTTTATCCATTTTATTAGGGCAATATTTATGCGTATTATTTTATTAGGTGCACCAGGAGCAGGCAAAGGAACTCAGGCTCAGTTCTTGATGGCTAAATACTCAATTCCTCAAATATCAACGGGCGATATGTTACGTGCGGCAATAAAGGCAGGAACAGAGCTAGGTAAAAAAGCAAAAGCAGTCATGGACGCTGGGCAATTGGTTTCTGATGATCTTATTATTGGTTTAGTTAAAGAACGTATTGCACAAGATGACTGTAAAAGGGGTTTTTTACTTGATGGCTTTCCGCGCACGATTCCTCAAGCTGATGCCATGAAAGAAAATGGTATTGATGTTGACTATGTTATTGAATTTGATGTACCAGATGAAGTGATTGTTGAACGTATGGCGGGTCGCCGAGTTCATCCCGGTTCAGGTCGTGTTTATCATGTATCATATAACCCGCCAAAGGTTGAAGGTAAAGATGATATAACAGGAGAAGACCTTACTATTCGTCCTGATGATGAAGAAGCCACAGTACGTAAGCGTTTAACTATTTATCATGAGCAAACTAAACCGTTAGTTGAATACTATAAAAAAGAAGCAGAATCAGGCAATTGCCAATATATTACCATTGATGGCACACAACCTGTAGAAAAAGTCAGTGCAATACTTAGCGAAAAACTATCCTAACCTGTTTAGGATATCTTCTTAAAGCTAAGCTATAAAAGAGCCTGCTGTATGCAGGCTTTTTTATAAAATTATCAATTTGTTATGAAATAGCTTCTATGACGAACCCTTATTGTAATAGTCAACAACTGGCAGTAAAAATAACTTCGAAACAACAACACACCTAAAAAATCAATAAACCACATTACAAGCTTGGTTTAACTGATCATGTTTTTACGTTATGCTGATCTTAATATTTAACCACTTAGTATAACGATAATGATCTCTTTACCCATTACAGGCTTTTATGCGGGGCTTCTTGCGATACTGTTATTTGTATTAACGATCATCGTGATCAAATTACGGTTTAAACTGAAAGTAGGCTTAGGTGATGGCCAACAAACACCTTTAGTAAAAGCAGTACGCATTCATGGTAATTTTATTGAGTATGTTCCTTTTGCTTTGCTACTGTTAGCTATTTACGAAATAAATGCGGGAAATGTTTTATTATTGCATATTTTAGGTATTACTTTGGTGCTTGCACGCTTTGCACATGCTATTGGTTTAACTAAAACAATGGGGACTTCTTTTTACCGTCAATTTGGTGTACTAGCGACTTTTGCCGTATTACTTATATTAGCCATATTAAATATTATAAGCTTTATTCAGGGGGCTTTAGCATAGCAATATGAGGAATATTATCTTCCAGATACATTGCTGAAATAGTTTGAAAGCCATGTTGTTGATAGTAATTTTCTAGATGTTGTTGTGCTGATATCTTAATTGCAAGGGTTGGCCAGCGTGTTTTACAATCAGTAATACCTTTTTCAATTAGCGTATGACCTAAACCTGAACCTCTTTCTGACTCAATAACAGCAACACGACCAATACTTGGGTGATTTTTATCATTGACTCCTTTGGCCAATACGCGTAAATAGGCAATAATTTGCTCATCTTGATAACAAAAAATGTGGTGAGTAGCTTGGTCTCTGTCAAGATCATCAAGTTCAGGGTAATAACAGCATTGTTCAACAACAAAAATATCAACCCTTAGTTTTAAAATATCATATAGCTGATCAAGGCTCAGCTCATTAAAGTGTTTAGTGTACCATTGGCGATTTGCATTCATGTTTTAGTGCAGTATTATGATTATTAGCAAAAAGCTCAAGATACTGATTATAGGTTTGTTTGTAAACCGCTAAGTCAATTTCAGGAAATTCATTTGCCATCACTACGGTTAATTCAGAGGGTGAAAGATAAAGAATATAACCTAAAGGTAAATATTTGGGGTTGAAACAACACTGATACACTGTGGCTCTTACTTGGTGTGCAGTGTAAAACTGACGTTTGCCGTAGCGTTTAGTGAGTTTATTCAATAGAGGATCATTGTATTTTTTGATCGACCATGTTTTAAAGTGGGTTTTAATGAATGAAAACATGTTCAGCACTCCTTGCTTAAAAATTTCACAGCGAGATAATAACGCTTATTTTTTATTAATCAAGTATAAAAATTAAACAAACTTATAAGTTGCTCTTTAATAAAAAGATTTATTTTTTATCAAAATAATGCTTTAATAACTGTGTATAAATACAGTATTTTAGGGCGCTTAATGTTAATAGATATAATAAATAATCACCTGCTATTGCTAATTAGCAGCGGGCTTTTATTACTTGCTTTGTTATTAAAGTTATTGCAAAAGCTAAATAAACTTGGGGTTGATCAGCAAGTACAACAGCAACTTACTGAAACCTTGTTGCAGCAACACCAACATAGCAAAGAGAGCTTTTTAACTGCTATTGAGCAGGTACAGCAACAGTTACAATTAAATCAACAACAATCAACACAAACTATTCATGATCTAAAATGTTATTTTGAACAGCAAGTGGCTGATTTAAAAATAAAAACACTTAGGCAGCTGTCAGAACAAAATCAGCAGCAAAACGCCCATTTTAACCAATTTTCTCAGCATGTAATACAAGCATTACATCAACACAAAAATGATTTTAATCAAAATCAGCTTAAAGCGGTTGATCAATTGGTTGAGCATTTAAATAAAACCACACAGGCTAGTCGAAGTGAGCTTAATAAAGCATTAAGTGATAATAGTGAAACTTTGGCTAAACGATTTGATAGCCTTACAAAATCAACTGATGATCGTTTACAAGCGATCAGTATGCAAGTTGAAAAACGCCTTGCTGATGGTTTTGATAAAACGACCAAGACTTTTAATGATATTTTAAAACGTTTAGCGCTTATTGATGATGCTCAAAAGAAAATTACCGAATTATCAACAAACGTAGTGAGTTTACAAGAAGTGTTAGCAGATAAACGCTCCCGTGGCGCTTTTGGTGAAGTGCAATTAAATGCTTTATTGCGCAACGTATTACCTGAACAGCATTTTTCACTTCAACATACACTATCAAATGGCAAGGTGGCAGACTGCTTAATTAAACTACCTAAGCCAACAGGTAATGTAGTTATTGATGCTAAATTTCCATTAGAGAGTTTTAAAAAAATGATGGACAATACGTTGGCAAGTACTGACAGAAAACAAGCCGAAAGACAATTTAAAACAGATATTAAAAAGCACATTAATGATATTAGCAGCAAGTATATTCTTGATGAAGAAACCTCTGATGGGGCGATAATGTTTATTCCGGCAGAGGCGGTATTTGCTGAAATTCATGCCCATCATAGTGATCTTGTTGAGCTTGCCAACACTAAAAGAGTGTGGCTTACTTCACCTACCACATTAATGGCTATTTTAACAACAGCGCGTTCGGTGTTGAAAGATGAAGCAACACGAGAGCAAATACATGTTATTAAAGCGCATTTATCAGATCTTGCCGTTGATTTTAGTCGTTTTAGAAGCCGTTTTGATAATTTGGCTCGACATATTGATCAAGCGGCCACAGATGTAAAACAGATCCACACTTCAGCAAGTAAAATCAGTAACCGCTTTGAAAAAATAGAGCAAGTTGAGTTAGATAATAAATTAGCTAAAACACTTGATGTTATTGAATAAAAGCAACGTTAACAAATACAATGGTTAATAATATAGGGCAAACAAAGCGTAAATAATTACCCCATAACTTTAACCAGGTATTGTTAGTTAACAGAGCTTTGTCTGTTAATTTATTACCTCGATTCCAGATCCAGCCAACAACAAGAAAATAAAATAGTGACATTAAAGGTTGGATCATTGTAGTTAAAATACGGATCACTAAGCCAAATAATACTTCAAAAAAGGCAATGATCAACATACTGGCACAAAGTACTACCGCAGAGACTAACCATGTTGCTTTAGCGCGGCTTAAGTTTTTATCTTCCACCAGATAGGCAACGGGCACTTCAGTGGAAGAGATAGTTGAGGTTAATGCGGCAATCGAAAGCAGAGTAAAAAACGCAATAGCAACGATAAGTCCTATTTCTCCCATAGAGCCAAATAAAGAAGGTAATATTTTAAAAATAAGTTGGCCTTCACCAATTAAGTGGTGATCTACAAACACTTGTTGACCTGCATGTTGGGCAACAAAAAGGGCTGGAATAATTAATAAACCGGCCATAAAAGCAATAAAAGTATCTAGAGCGGCAATTGAGATCACTAATTTACCAATATCACGATCTTTTTCCATGTAAGAGCCATAAACCATCATGCCACCTACGCCAATAGATAATGAGAAAAAAGCTTGTCCCATCGCCGAGATAATTAACTTAGGATCGCTCACTTGGCTAAAATCAGGAATCAAGTAAAGTTTTAGGCCTTCACTTGCCCCCTCTTGTTGCAAAATATAAATAATTAAGCCGATAAGCATTAACAATAACAATGGCATTAGCCGAGCTGACCATTTTTCAATGCCTTTATGCACCCCTTGATGAACAATAAATGCGCCTAAAATAACAAAAATAGGCGTAAAAATAATATTGCGTAAACTGCTGTCAGTCGCTAACCAGTGTGATATTTCAACCATGCCGGCTAATTCTGTTGCTGCTGAAAGTGCATGTGCGAGCATCCAACCTGCGACGATAGTGTAGAAACTTAGCATGAGCATTGCGCCAATTAAGCCTATAATGCCGGCGCTACGTCCTATTTTGGGCATACTATTGCGACAGGCATGAGCTAAAGCACTTACTGGGTTACGCTGTGCCTGATTACCAATATAAACTTCGGCATAAAGTGCAGGTACTGCCAGTAACAGCGTTACAAGTAAATAAACAAATAAAAAGGCACCACCACCATTGTTGGCTGCTTGTGTAGGAAAGCCCCAAATATTACCTAAACCAATGGCTGAGCCTGCGGCCGCTAAAACAAAGCCAATACGTGAATGAAAAGAATCTCTTGTTGTACTCATAA
>WFQC01000194.1 GCA_015487235.1 Alteromonadaceae bacterium | reverse complement strand
TTACTAAGGTGGCTGCAAACTTGGTGTCGGTTGCGCCGGGTAATATGGCATTGACGCGAATATTGAGTGGTGCACACTCTTTAGCAAAGGCTTTTGTCATTGAAATAACGGCTGCTTTGGTTATGGAATAAATGCCTTGAAAATCACCAGGAATAACGCCATTAACCGATGCGACATTGACAATTGCGCCACCACTTTTAGGCATTAATTTGGCACCTTTAACCGACATAAAAAAGTAGCCGCGAATATTTACATCAACCGTCTTTTCAAAAGCGGCTAAGTCAGTTTCTAAAATATGACCAAAATAAGGGTTGGTGGCAGCATTATTAATTAAAATATCAAGTTGCTGATGCTTTGATTTTATCGCTGCAAAAAGTTGCTCTATTTGTGTTGTATCACCAATATGACAGGGCATCGCTTCTGCACTACCACCTGCGGCGGTGATTTCATCAGCGATGTGCTGACAGCCATCAAGTTTTCGGCTAGAAATAATAACATGTGCACCATTGGCGGCTAATGTTTTGGCGATACTGGCACCAATGCCGCGACTTGCCCCAGTAACTAGGGCTGTTTTTCCTGAAAGATCAAATAATTGGCTAGCCTGTTGTGTGGTATTGCTCATGGTTATTTCCTTGTATTATCGGTAAGTAATTAAGCTGGGATCAGTTATTTCTAAATGACTGTAATTATTAAAGTAATCTAAGCTTATTTGTTCATTTTGAGCAGAATAGAGTAACTTGGTAACACTGCTATTGACCAAACGATTGTTCAAGGCAAAGCCCTGCTGCTCATTAAGTTGTAAAATTTTCTGCAAGATAACGGCAATAGGCCCTGCAGACGTAAAAATAATAGCATCGCCATTTTGCTGTTTAATTTGCGCAATAAGCTGCTCAAATGCTTGTTGTACTCGATGCTGAAATTCTTGCCAAGTTTCTTGATAATCATCATATTCACCGCTAACCCAGCGCATTAAGGCTTGATTAAACAATGGTTGAAAAGATTTTTTTGCTTGTAATTGCGCGTGAATATCAGCCATTAAATTTTGATGATTTTGCCAACGCGGATTAAAGCGCGCTAAGATATCAAGGTGATCAATTTCATTGAAACCTGCATCAGTTTTAACCGTTGGTGGTTGAAGTTTGGCTCCGTGTAAAAAGGATGTTGTTGATTGATGATGACGCTTTAATGCCCCTTGTTGCCAATGTTTAATGTTAACTAATTGCGATTTAAGCTTTGTCTGCCAATGTTCGCCCAGTAATTGTGTTTGCTGATAACCTAAGGGTGACAGCTGATCATAATCAAGGCTGGTAAAAGAGGCTTGGCCATGTCTTATTAAATAAATAGCAGCCATTAAATATTGCCTGTTTTCATTAAGGTTAAACAGCGTTTCTCTAAATAATTAGCGGCTTGGCCAAAGTTGGCAAAACGTTGGTCTTGTGTTTGTTTATGATAATAACGATAGTAAATTTGTTGAATAATAGCCGCTAAACGAAACAAGCCATACACCATGTAAAAAGTAAAATCACTGGTCTTTATGTTGTTTTTTATGTTGGTTTTTTCAAAATAATAATCAATAACTTGTTGGCGCGTTAACATACCGGGTAAATGAGTGGGTTGACGGCGTAATTGTTGAAAGAAAGTATCGTCGTTAGCTTGCACCCAGTAAGCGAGGCTATTGCCTAAGTCCATTAGGGGATCACCCAAGGTTGCCATTTCCCAATCTAATACCCCAATGATTTTAAGCGGGTTATTAACCTCAAGTACAACATTATCAAAGCGAAAATCGTTATGAATAATGCAGGTGGTTGTTTGAGTCGGCATATTATTTTGTAACCATTGCATTACCTCATTAAAGTCAGCAACATCATCGGTTTTCGCGTTAATGAAGCGTTTGCTCCAACCGTTTATTTGTCGGCTAACATATCCATCACCTTTAGCCAAATTGGCTAACCCCGCGTTTTGATGATCTACTTGGTGTAGTGCAATTAATTTATCAAGCACATTAGTACAAAGCTGGCGAGTGTCATCTTGGTTTAATTGGAGTGCTTTAGGTAAATCTTTGCGTGGAATTATGCCTAGCAAACGTTCCATAATATAAAAGTCGCATCCGATAATACTGTGATCTTGGCAGGTAGCTAAAATGGTTGGAATTTCGTGATAAACGGGCTTTAACGCTTGCATAATATTGGCTTCACGTAAAACATCGTGAGCCGATTTAGCTATTTTACCAAAAGGCGGGCGACGCAGAATAAATTCTTGATTGGCATAGCTGATCAGGTAAGTAAGGTTAGAGGCGCCACCTGCAAATTGTTTGATGGTTATTTCACCTTGCAAGTTGCTAAATTGCTGACGTAGATAGGTATCAATATGTGGTGTATTTATGGTTTCTCCAGCTCTTACTGTGCCGGCTTGATCAATCAGTGTCATGGTTATTACCCTTAACGTGAAGTATTTGCATTCGCTGGTTTTTTCTTACCTAGTCTGGCAAGGTGTTTTTTCATTATGTAATGAAATAAGAAGGGAATATAGCGCTTTAGTAGCCATAAGCGACGTTCAGTTTTATGTGGTAATACCCAAAATTTTTGCTGTGAAAATGCCTGATATATGGCTTGGGCAATATCGTCTGCGCCTAAGTTTGACTTATTCATTAATTTATTGACGCTGTGAATTACTTTAGGATCTTCAGCTTTTAAGGTTTCGGTTAAATTAGTTTTGAAAAAAGCAGGGCAAACAACACTAACGCCAACATTATAGGGTGCTAATTCCATGCTTAGGGTTTCAGAAAGTGCAATAACACCCGCCTTTGCGACATTATAATTACTCATATTTGGCGCATTAATAAGCCCAGCCATTGAGGCTATATTGATAAAATAACCAAAACCTTGCAGCTTAAAAAGTGGCGTAAAAGCCTTACAACCCCTTACAACTCCTAGTAAATTGATATCGAGCACCCACTGCCAATCGTCTAAGCTTATATCATCAATGCCTCCTGCATTTCCTCCAACGCCTGCGTTATTAACTACAATATCAATACCGCTCCAATGCACAATAAGTTGTTCTTTTGCCCACACTAAATCTTCCATTTTGGTTATATCACAATGAAAATAAAGGGCAGAATGGCATATTTTTTTGAGTTCAGCTAAGGTTGCTTCACCGCGTTCATCGTTGATATCGGCAATGCAAACCTGATAACCAGCATGAGCGAATTTGAAGGCAATAGCTTTACCTAAACCACTTGCTCCGCCTGTTATAAATATTCTTTTTTTAGCCATGTGTTGCTCATCTTTTGGTTATTTGTTATCACGATACTTTTTTAATTCTAATTTCGCAATTAAAGCGCGGTGAACTTCATCAGGCCCATCGGCTATGCGTAAACTTCTTGCGGTTGCAAATAACATGGTTAAAGGAAAATCTTCACATAAACCTGCGCCACCATGTATTTGAATGGCTTTATCAACAATCATTTGCAATACGTTAGGTGCAACTACTTTAATTTGAGACACTGCACTCATGGCTGCTTTGATGCCGTAATTATCAATAGTCCAAGCCGCTTTCATGGTAAGTAAACGTGCTTGTTCAATGGCTATTCTTGCTTCGGCGATAAATGCTTTATTGCCGCCTAAGTCTACTAAATTTTTGCCAAAGGCTTGTCGAGATAAGCTGCGTTCTATTAACAGGGCTAAAGCTCTTTCAGCGGCGCCAATGGTGCGCATGGCATGATGAATTCTACCGGGTCCTAATCGTCCTTGTGCAACTTCAAATCCGCGCCCTGGCCCAGCAATAAATGCACTTTTAGGTAAACGAACATTAGTGAAGCTGACTTCGCCATGACCATAAGGCTCATCATATTCACCAAATACTGAAAGCATACGCTCAATTTTAACGCCAGGCGTATTAACCGGTACGAGTACCATAGAATGTTGCTGATGACGATTAGCTTCAGGGTAAGTTAAGCCCATAAAAATAATCATTTCACAATTGGGGTGGCCAATGCCTGTACTCCACCATTTTCGACCATTTAATACCACTTCATCGCCTTCTATAAAAGCCGTTGCGGCCATATTAGTGGCATCAGATGAAGCAACATCGGGTTCTGTCATACAAAAGGCAGAGCGAATTTCACCATTTAATAGTTTGGGTAGCCACTGCTGTTTTTGTTCTTCACTACCGTAATGAATAAGCACTTCCATATTGCCGGTATCAGGCGCATTACAATTGAAAATTTCAGGAGCAATAAAGCTTCGCCCTGTTTCTTCAGCAATAGGCGCATATTCTTCTGTGGTTAAGCCTGCGCCGTAAGGTGCTACTGGCATAAACATATTCCATAAACCTTGTGCTTTAGCTTTGGTTTTTAATTCCTCAATAATCGGTAAGACAACCCAAGGATTTTCAAGTGATTTAAGCTGGCGAAACTAGTCATCTTCAATGGGTAATATTTCTTCATCAATAAATTTTTTTACCCGTGTTAAATAGTCTTGTGATTTCGCTGATAGATTAAAATCCATAATATGCCCCTCGCTATATTAATAATGAATTGATGCTAAAGCACTGCGATTAATTAATCCAATGAATATTTTTAATGCTAAGCTATTTATGATACTAATAGTTCTAGTTAAAACATGAGTGAGGTTGATGAAGATAGATCTTAATTTATTTACTGTTTTTGATGCTATTTATACTGAGCAAAGCTTAACGCGTGCAGCTGAGGTGTTAAATTTAACGCAACCTGCTATTAGCCATGCATTGAAGCGTTTACGTGATGCTTTTGGTGATCCTTTATTTCAACGGCAAAATAATCGTATGGCACCAACACCCGTGGCTAAAAATATTATTGATGATGTTCAGCAGGCCTTACGTTTACTTAATGCTACAACACAGGTATCTCAACAATTTATTGCCAAGTCTTCAACTCGGGCTTTTAAAGTGAGTTTACATGAACTTTTAGAGTCGTCATATTTGCCCCCTTTAATGCATGATATAGGTAATATTGCCCCTAAAGTTACCTTAAATTCAGTGCGTATTAACCGTAACGACTTATCGATTATGTTAGCTTCAGGCGATATAGACTTAGCAGTCGACATATTATTGCCGGTAGGAAAAGACATTTATCACCAACAGTTACAACAAGATGAAGCCGTTGTTTTAGCAAGGGCTAACCATCCTCATATTCATAAACAGTTAACTCGGCAAACCTATTTAGCACAACAGCATATTATTGTTTCATCGCGTTCGTCAGGATTAAGTTTGGAAGATTTTGAATTAAGCCGCTTAGGGCTACAACGCAATGTTGGTTTACGCTGTAAACACCATTTTTCAGCATGTCGGGTATTAGAAAATAGTGATATGCTATTAACTTTACCTAAATCGGTTGCCACAATTTTAGCAACACGTTTTGCGGTGCAGGTTTATAATTTACCAATTGATTTACCTTCTATTGACCTGCATTTATACTGGCATAAAAATGCCGATCGTGATCCTGCTAATCAATGGTTAAGATCGTTAATGATACATTGTCGTAATATATCTCAGGAACCCTTATGACCACACAAACTCATATTCGTTTAACGTTTACCGCTAGTCAAAAAAATAATTGGCAAGCTGACAACTTAATTCAATTTGTTGATAATGATATAGAAATTTATATTAAAGACGACGAACTGCACCCGTTAAGAAAAATTCAACAAGCAGCTCGTAAAATTGAAACCTTAAACGTTGAACATGCCGTACTTGTTGGCGAAAACTGGAGTGAAGCCAACCAATGGGCGTTTACTTTAGGCTTTACTTGTGTTGAAAAACTCACGGCAGTAACTTTTACTGGTGATGCAAGCGAAGTAGAAGCCCTCAACAATAAATTAGCTGTTTATGCGTGGGCTAGAGACTTAGTTAACCAAACACCGGCTCAACTTTACCCTGAAAAGCTAGCACAACTATCGGCTGATTATCTTAAATCATTGGCACCTGAACAAGTTCAGGCCGAAATTATTTGTGGTGAGGCATTAAAAGAACAAGGCTGGACAGGTATTTACCATGTCGGTAAAGCCAGCGTTAATAAACCCTGTTTACTAATGCTTGATTATAATCCTACTGGTGATGAAAATGCCCCTGTTGCGACCAGCTTAGTGGGTAAAGGTATTACCTTTGACAGTGGCGGTTACAGCCTAAAATCAAGTGTGGGTATGTTTGATATGAAATGTGATATGGGTGGTGCGGCTGTGGTAACGGCTGCATTAGCATTAGCTATTAAAAATGGCTTAAAAGAACGAGTTAAATTGTTTTTATGTTGTGCAGAAAACCTTGTGAGTGGTGATGCTTATAAATTAAGTGATATTTTAACCTATAAAAATGGTGTAACTGTTGAAATAGCTAACACTGATGCAGAAGGGCGTGTTGTACTTGCCGATGGTTTGTTAGCGGCAAGTGAGAGTAAAAGCTCACGTATTATTAATGCGGCAACCTTAACAGGAGCTGCAGTAAATGCTACTGGTGGTGATTATATTGCTCTGTTTGCATTAGATCAGCACATGGTAGAACAGGCGAAACAAATGGCCGCACACACCCATGAATTAGTTTGGCAATTACCACTTGAAACTTGGCATCAAGATAAATGCCCGTCAGCTTTTGCAGACACCGCTAATAGTCGTCCTCAACCTGGTGGTGGTGCGGGTGGAGCAAGTAATGCCGCAGGTTTCTTATCGCGTTTTGTGCCTAATAATGGCCAAGGTTGGCTACATTGTGATTTATCCTCTATTTATCATGCAAACGCTAACAGTTTATGGGCAGCAGGTGCGACTTGTCAGGGCATTGCCACTATTGCCGGGCTACTAACAGAAAATAAATATGCCTAAAAAGCTAACAGCATTGTAAAAATCAACACGAGCTGTTTTTTTCTTGTAAGTAGTTTTGCAGCCAATTTTTTGCACTTTTTTCATCACTAAAAAAATGGTTGCGAACTTTGGCTTCTTGGTAAATACGCGCGAATTGTGTTTGTTGTAAGTCAGTGTGAATGCTCTCTTTAAATATATTTGCACTGGCTATCATACCGTGTTCAGCACGATATTTTGCAGTAGCAATCAGTGCAGACTCTGCTTCAGGGGTTAAAATACTATTACCATGAAAAATGGCCAATAAAGCCCACTTTCTATGTTTATTTTCGGCAGTGATTTTAGTGATTAATGTTTCAATATCGTGGTGATAATTAGCAAGTACTTCCTTATTGAAAGGCCCTTGAGCCTCAACGTAAAGAATATTATCTTCAAAATTAAGTTCATAGTGACCATGCGCAGCTAGCATCATAATATTCCCTATTATTAAAATAAACATTTGAGCAATATTTTACGGCATTGCCAAGTAAGCAGATTTTATTTTTTTAGCAATTGTTTTTTAGAAAATTTTGTTATGAATGAACGCTAAACAAAGAATGTTATTTATATACCCATGTTCGCTAATGCTTTGTAAAGCAATTTTTACCTTGACTATCTAACCAATTATCGTATTTAGACTACTATTTTTACTACTAATGTGCTTTTCTATGGCTAATTAAAATAACAAGGAAAAATACATGTCTTTATTTCGTTCAAATAAAGCCTTGTCGGTACTTGCTCTCACCGTAACAATGGCCTTTTCGAGTAATATTGCTTTGGCTGCTAAAGCCGATAAAAGCACAAGTGAAAATTCAGAAAAATCTTGGTCGGTTAATAATCCCAAAGGTGAATTTAGTCACGCAACTATTGATGTTCGTTCTGGTACTTGGATGAATGTTGATTTAAGCCCAGATGGAAAAACTATTGTTTTTGATTTGCTTGGCGATATTTACACTATGCCAGCAAGTGGCGGTGAAGCAACACCTTTAATGACCGATATTGCTTGGCAAATGCAACCTCGCTTTAGTCCTGATGGTAAGTATATTGCCTTCACTTCAGATGAAGATGGCGGTGATAATTTATGGATCATGAATGCCGATGGTTCAAACCGCCATGCTATAACCAAAGAAACCTTTCGTTTAGTTAATAGCCCTGCTTGGTCACCTGATGGTAACTATCTTGTGGGTCGCAAACACTATACGGGTACACGTTCATTAGGCGCTGGTGAAGTATGGCTTTATCATAAAACTGGTGGTAGTGGTGTAATGCTAACTAAACGCCCTAATCAACAAAAAGATTTAGGCGAACCCGCTTTTTCTCATGATGGTAAATACGTTTATTTTTCACAAGATGCAACCCCAGGTAAAACCTTTCATTACAGTAAAGATTCTGAAAAAGGCATTTATAAAATTAAGCGCTTAGATCGTGAAACGGGTGAAATTAAGGTGATCATTTCAGGAAAAGGTGGTGCTATTCGTCCAACACCTTCACCCGATGGTAAATATTTAGCCTATATTAGCCGTGATGATTTTCAATCTAAACTTTATTTGTATGATTTAAAGAGTGGGGCTGAAACGCTAATTTACGATAAATTAGAGCGTGACATGCAAGAAACATGGGCGATTCATGGCGTTTACCCAACAATGGATTGGACACCAGATAGTAAGCAAATTATTTTCTGGGCGGGTGGTAAAATTAAAAAGCTCGATATTGCCAAAGGTACTACCGAAAATATTGAGTTTCATGTTAAAACCACTAAAAAAATTCAAAAGGCTTTGCGCTTTCAACAAGATTTAGCCGTTGATAATTTTGATGTAAAAATGCTGCGCGATGTTGAAATTTCACCTGATGGTAAAAAAGTCGTTTTTGAAGCGTTAGGGCATATTTATGTGCGCAAGCTGCCTAATGGAAAACCAAAACGTTTAACCAAGCAAAATGATCATTTTGAATTAAACCCTAGTTTTTCTCGCGATGGTAAAAAAATTGTTTTTGCGACATGGGACGATCAAAAGCAAGGGCAATTACGTATTGTTTCAGCACGAGGCGGTAAAGGTAAGACGCTTTTAAAAGAAAAAGGAAAATACATAGAACCAAGCTTTTCACCTGACGGTAAAACTATTGTATTTCGTAAAATTTCAGGAGGTTTTATTACCGATCCTACTTGGGGTTTAAACCCTGGGATCTACGTTGTTTCAAGCCGTGGCGGTAAAGCTAAATTAGTAACCGAATCAGGTGTGCAACCGCACTTTGCAGATAGAAATGATCGCATTTATTTAGTACGCGATGGAGAAAAGCCTAGCCTAGTTAGAATTAATACCGACGGCACCCATGAGAAAAAGCTTTATCAAGGCAAATTTTCAACAGAATATCATGTATCTCCTGATGGCAAATATTTAGCGTTTGCAGAACGCTTTAAGGTTTTTGTTACCCCGATGATAGAGCGTGGTGACGTGATTGATATAGGTCCTAAAGGTGGCAACTTACCAGTTAAACAACTTTCTACGCGGGCAGGTGAAAATATCAGCTGGAATGCTAAATCAAACCAACTGTATTGGAGCTTAGGTGCTAATTTATATCAAGCTTCCGTCGCACACCTTTTTGATATTATGGACGATAAAGCCGCAGATAAAATAGCTGTTGAGGTGAAACAAACTTATTTAGGGTTCAAGCAAAAAGCTGATAAACCTTCAGGCAAAATTGCTTTTGTTGGCGGTAAAATATTGACGATGGAAGGAGACACTATTATTGATAATGGTGTTGTACTTGTTGAAGGTAATAAAATTAAGGCAGTTGGTAGTAAAGGGCAAATAAAGATCCCACAAGATGCTAAAGTTATTGATGTAACAGGTAAAACGGTTATGCCTGGTTTAATTGATGCGCACGCACATGGCCCGCAAGGTAGTAGTGAAATTATTCCTCAACAAAATTGGAAAAATTATGCAGGGCTTGCTTTAGGTGTTACCAGTATTCATGACCCTTCAAATGATACCTCAGAATTTTTTGCCGCTAGCGAAATGCAAAAAGCGGGGGAAATTGTTGCGGCACGCCTATTTTCAACAGGGAAAATTTTATATGGTGCTACTGTTGCGGGTTATACATCGCATGTTGATAGCTTAGATGATGCTAAATTTCATGTTGAGCGTATGAAAGCAGCAGGTGCTTTTAGCGTGAAAAGTTATAACCAACCGCGCCGTAATCAACGTCAACAAATTATTGAAGCGGCACGTGAGTTAAAGATGATGGTAGTACCTGAAGGCGGTTCATTATTGCAACATAATTTAACTATGGTTGTTGATGGTCACACCACGCTAGAGCATTCTATTGCGACAGAAAAAGTTTATGACGACATAAAACAACTGTGGTCGCAAAGCGAGATGGCTTATACACCCACTTTAGTGGTGTCTTATGGTGGTATTATGGGAGAATTATATTGGTATGACACTACCGATGTATGGAAACATCCACGCTTACGCAAATATGTACCGAGTGAATTTTTAGACCCTCGTGCGATGCGTCGCCCCAAAGCACCATTACATCATTACAATCACTTTAATGTAGCTAAAACAGCGAAAGTAATGAATGACTTAGGCATACTGGTGAATGCGGGTGGTCATGGCCAACGTGAAGGTTTAGCTATGCACTGGGAAATTTGGATGATGGCACAAGGTGGTATGACACCACTTGAAGCGCTTAAAACAGCCACGATTAACCCCGCAAAAACTTTAGGCTTAGACAAAGATATCGGCTCATTAAAAGCAGGAAAATTGGCCGATATAATTGTTATTGATGGTGATGTTAGCCAAGATATTCGCCAAAGTGATAAAGTGATTTACACTATGGTAAATGGTCGTTTATATAATGCTGAAACCATGAATGAAATTGGTAACTATAATAAAAAACGCCAACCCTTTTATTTTGAAAACAAATAAATTACGATTACTTTTGCGTTAAAATCGCGGGCTTTTAGCCCGCTTTTTTTATGGTTTATTACCGTGTTTTAATAATACTTATACCAACTCGAATAAATAACAGATCAACCTTGCTGGTTTGTAAACGCTTTATGCTACGTTATTGATTTCGACAAGGGAACAACCATTCTCTTCAATCAATGCCTTGCCTAAAAAGCGTTTCTAATTCCAGCTGAATCCTGTATCTTGATGTAACATGGGTATAAGTTATTGTTTTTAAACAACTGTCAGGTTAATGTCAGTTTGGTGACGTTATCAATAGCGTACTTTTTGTTAATAATTCATCTCGAACAGCAACATAAGGAATTTACAATGATCGTTCGAAAACTAAGATTACAACGTGGTTGGTCGCAAGAGCAATTAGCGGAATTTAGCGGTTTAAGTGTAAGAACTATTCAACGTATTGAAAGAGGACAAAAAGCTGGCTTAGAGTCTTTAAAATCCTTGGCTGCTGTGTTTGAAACCCCTATAGATGAATTACAGCAGGAGAGCACTATGAATGCATCTGAACAAAGCGTAAACACAAAAAAGGCCACAACATTGCCGTTAGAAGAACAGCAAGTTATTGAGCATGTTCGTGATATTAAGGCTTTTTATACGCATGCCATACAATATGTTTTAGTGGTAGCGATTGTTTTTGTTATTAATTTTATACTAACCCCAGAATATATTTGGGCGTGGTGGGTGGCCTTAGGCTGGGGCATTGGCTTGGTGAGTCATGGCTTAAGTGTATTTGAAATAGGCAATTTTTTTGGTGCAAATTGGGAGAAAAAGCAAATAGAAAAGCGCTTAGGGCGCAAGCTTTAAACTGTTCAGCTTCTATTCAGTTTGCCTTGTTTAAGATGATATTACTGTGAGTAATTTTAAACAAGGTGAACATTATGAATATTAATAAATATGCTATCACATTATTAGGTGTTGTCGCGTTAGGGCTGGTAAGTGTTAGTGCTTCTGCCCGTAATAATGAGGTAAACTCATCAACCCAAGTTGTTTTTAGCCAAGCAGAATTAGCACAAATATTAGCACCGATAGCACTGTATCCTGATGCTCTGCTTACGCATATTTTAATTGCCTCAACTTATCCTTTAGAAGTTATTCAAGCGCAACGTTATTTAGAAAATAACCCTGATCTTGATAAAGATGAAATAGCACTACAAGTTGCCAATAAAGATTGGGATGCTAGCGTAAAAGCACTGATGGCATTTCCCAGTGTACTAAAACGTTTAAATGATGATTTGCAATGGACACAAAAACTTGGTGATGCCTTTTTAGCTAATGAAGAACAGGTCTTAGCAAGTATTCAAACACTTAGGCAAAAAGCAGAATTGGCTGGTAATTTAAATAACATGGATAATGTTAAAATTATTCGCGAACAAAAAACCATTATTATTGAACCAGCCCAACCTGAAGTAATTTATGTGCCTTACTACGATACTCGCTATGTTTATGGCGATTGGCATTGGGCGCATTATCCGCCAATCTATTGGGAAATAAGTCGTCATCACAGACATCTTTATCGTGCTAGTCATGGCCCCTTTTATTGGCATAGTGGTGTACATATTTCGTTTAACTTTTTCTTTAGTGCTTTTCATTGGAGTGAACGTCATATTGTAGTGACAAATTATCATAATACTCGTCGTCACTACAGTTATGGACGTTTGGTTAAAAATACTCACGCACGTCGGTGGCAACATAACCCTGTACATCGCAGAGGTGTTGCCTATTCTACAGGTCACTTAAAACAGCGTTATCACAGTAATAGACCAAGTCTACATGAGCGTAAAATAGCCCGTAGTGGTGGTTTACAAAAAGCTCTTAAACATCAGTATGTTGCTCGGAATAATCCGACAAAGGCTCATCTAAATAGCAAAGCAGTTAATAAACACCAACAAGTGACACAAAAACTGAAAAAGCATACAGGTTACAGAGCAGAGGTGATTAAGGGGCAATCATCTAAAAAGTTCGCAAAATCAGCAGAAGCTAATCATCGCCAGCAAAGTACAGACAAAATGCGTATTAATAAACAATACAATAATAAAAGAAATATTGATGTGGTACGTACAAAAACAGTGACACGGTCAAAACATAGCGGAAATGGTGAAATAACACGCACTCATAAAGTTGAAACTAAAATAACGCGACAACCCAGCCGTAGCTATAATCAGCGTAGTAAAGCAAGTACACCGCATAATGCTAGGCGGTCAAATCAAAGCAGTAAAAAGCATCACTAGTGCTTGATAGGAATTTTCTATCATTATAATCAATACAATCGATTATACTTAAAATAATCGATTGATTAAACTGAGCCCATCTTAAAGCAAACCATGATTAACTTAACCAAGAGGAAATTAAGATGACTCAATCAATTATCAATACCAAACTATTACCATTCAAAACAACAGCCTTTCATAACGGCGAATTTGTTGATGTAACCGAAGCTGATGTAGCAGGAAAATGGGCAGTATTCTTTTTTTACCCTGCTGATTTTACCTTTGTTTGCCCTACTGAATTAGGCGATATGGCTGATCATTATGATGAGCTACAAAAAATGGGTGTTGAAGTCTATTCAGTATCAACAGATACGCATTTTACACATAAAGCGTGGCACGATGCGTCAGACACCATTAACAAAATTAAATACCCAATGCTTGGCGACCCAACAGGCCAAATTACTCGTAACTTTGGTGTGATGATTGAAGAAGAAGGCTTGGCATTACGCGGTACTTTTGTTGTTAACCCTGAAGGTGAAATTAAAATTGCAGAAGTACACGATTTAGGCATTGGTCGTAGCGCTGCAGAACTTCTTCGTAAAATTAAAGCAGCTCAATATGTAGCAGAGCATGACGGTGAGGTTTGCCCTGCTGCGTGGCAACCTGGTGCAGACACGTTAGCACCATCACTTGATTTAGTTGGCAAAATTTAAGCCTTTAAACCAATTTCATTAGCGGCGGCTGCTCTATTTGATTGAATACTATTCAAGCTGAAAGCTAAGCAGCCTCTCACTTAATGATCACCTCGTTTGTGAAATTGGTACTAAACCAAGTTATGCGCCTACTTATTAATAGTATGGCGCTCCTTTTCGCCTAACAAATCTGGAGATTATGATGTTAGATGCAAACTTAAAAACCCAACTGCAAAGTTATTTACAAAATTTAAAAACACCGGTAGAGCTTGTTACTTTTACCGATGATAGCCCCAAGTCAAAAGAATTAAATGCACTGGTTAATGAGATTGTTGAACTTTCATCATTAATTACTCAAGTGCAAGGTGATAACAGTCATGAACGCGTACCTTCTATGCTGATTAAAAGTGTAGCAACAGGGAGTGAAATTCGTTTTGCGGGTTTACCAATGGGGCATGAATTTACTTCGTTGGTGATGGCATTGCTGCACAGTGGCTCGCATCCTTTAAAAATTAGTGAAGAATCCATCGAACAAATAAAACAGCTTGACGGAGAATATAAATTTGAAATTTATATTTCACTAAGCTGCCAAAACTGTCCTGAAGTGGTACAAGCGCTTAACATGATGGCAGCAATAAACCCTAAGATTAAACCCACGATGATCGATGGTGCCTTATTTCAAACCGAAGTGTTTGACCGTGATGTGATGGCCGTTCCTAGCGTTTATTTAAATGATCAACTTTTTAGTCAAGGACGTATTACGCTTGTTGAAATTTTAAATAAGCTTGATAAAAATGCAGGTGCTAAACAAGCTGAAAAACTTAACGATAAAGAAAATTTTGATTTTCTTGTCGTTGGTGGAGGCCCTGCAGGAGCGTCTGCTGCCATTTATGCTGCACGCAAAGGCATTAATACCGGTGTTGTTGCAGAGCGTTTTGGTGGTCAAGTTGCTGATACTATGGCGATAGAAAATTTTATTTCGGTAAAAGCAACCGATGGCCCTAAACTTGTGGCTAATTTAGAAGCGCATGTGCGTGAATATCATGTTGATATTATGAACAATAATCGCGCTAAAAAGATCAGCAAAAATAGCGAAACGGGTTTAATTGAAGTTGCACTTGAAAACGGCGCTATGCTTACTAGCCGCAGTGTATTACTAGCAACGGGAGCACGTTGGAGAAAAATGAATGTTGCTGGTGAAATAGAATATAGTGGCAAAGGTGTGGCTTATTGTCCTCACTGTGATGGACCTCTTTTTAAAGGTAAAAAAGTAGCGGTTATTGGTGGTGGTAACTCAGGTATTGAAGCGGCGATTGATTTAGCTGGTATTGTTGAGCATGTTACTGTACTTGAATTTGATAGTAAATTAAGGGCTGATCAGGTTTTACAAAACAAGGCTAATTCGTTAAGTAATATTACGATTATAACGAATGCACAAACCACAGAAGTTATTGGTAATGGTAAAAAAGTCACAGGGCTAAGTTATACTGATCGCCGTAATGGTGAAAGCCACCGCATTGATTTATCGGGAATTTTCGTGCAAATAGGCTTGGTTCCAAATACAGAGTTTTTACAAGGTGATATTGAATTAACTGAACGAGGCGAAATAATCACTAATGCACGTGGTGAAACTTCAATGGCAGGTGTTTTTGCCGCTGGCGATGTGACGAATGTGCCTTATAAGCAAATTATTATTGCCATGGGCAGTGGGGCTAATGCCGCATTAGGGGCTTTTGATTATTTAATTAGAACGCCTATTGTAAGTACAGCAGAGTTGACTAATTGATATTATTTAAAGCGATATAAACTAGCATACATTACATGAGTGTTTTGTTATGCTAGTTTATATCACTTTTATTATGAGTAAAATCAATTAATAAGGATAAAAATATGGCTATGGAACAAGAGCTATCAACGTTGATTTCTACATACAAAAAAGACAACGAATCAGTTTTTCATAGTTGGTTTATAAACAATGATGAAAGGTTAAAAGCCTTTAGAACCATTAGACGTGGTGTATTTAATGTTATTGAAGAAATTAAAAATAATCGCTTTGGTAATGACTTTAAAGGTTCGTCTTTAGAATTTGTTCTAAATTGTATTACAGAACAAAAACAAGTATTTAAAGGGGCATCGCACCCATTTTATTGGAAACCAAAACTGCGTATTCCTGATATTTATGAAAATGAAGAAAACAAAGTTGCTTTTGGGCAGTTTCTCGAAAAATGCATTTATGCAACAAAAGCAGAGCAAATTATTAAAGAGATAATTCTACTTGATCAAAAAAAGATCAAAGGCTTAGGTCCTGCTGTTGCAAATATCCTCTATTTTTTACACCCTACTTTTATCTCTCCTTTTAATACCGCTATTGTGAAAGGGTTTAATCTTTTATTTGATGAGAAAATCAAACTTGGTTCTTGGACTGAATATTTGCGTATGAGAGAAATAATCATAGAAACTAATCGTCATTATAAAAGAGAGCTTTCAACTGATTTAGGCGCATTTGCTGGCTTATTGTTTGATATTGGCGAAAATAAATTACTGGTAAAACCAGAATTACTTTCAAAAGAAGAATTGTTGAAGATTGAGAAAAAAATTCAAAAACGTCACAAGGAAGTTCTGAGCGAAATAGCGGAAGAAGATCTACATACTGAAATGCAGCACCATATTTTAACAATAGGAGATGCAATAGGTTATGATGTTATTGCTGCGGTGAATGATAAAAGTAAAAGTTTTCGGGGAAAGAATTTGTCATTTTTATCTTTAGCTCAATTTCCTGCACTTGCCGTAGATAAAGACACCTATAAAACTATTACGCTCATTGATGCTTTATGGTTTGAAAAAGACAGTGATAAGATCACGTGTGCTTTTGAGGTTGAAAAAAGCACTTCAATTTATTCGGGAATTTTAAGATTAACCGACTTGTATTACTCCTTTCCTGATAATATGCCATCGCTGTATTTAATTATTCCTGACAAACGAGAAAAAGAAGTAGTGTTACAATTGCAAAGACCTGCTATTAAAAATAGCGGGATAAAAATTCATTATATTTTATTCAGTGAGTTACGAAAAAACTGTGAAGCTATTTGCCTTTTTGGAGAACATAAAGATATATTGAAAAAAATAGCAAAATCAATCTAAAGTATTTGAATAACGCGTGCAAATAAAGAGTTTAACTTTTATGAACTGAATAAGGTAAAGCTTATGTGTAGGGGTTATATTGTACTAGTTTAAATTATACCATCAACACTATCTCTTACGGTTTTAACAATACCGCGCACACAGGCCATGCGCGAGTAATTAGGCCTTATAACTAAAGAAATTTGACGTGTCGGTTGAGGCTTTTTAAAAGGAATGTAACGAATATTTTTAGCAGGATTACTTTCTAATGTTGCTAATTTAGGTAAAAGTGTTATGCCTAAGCCATTGGCCACCATATGGCGTAATGTTTCTAAACTGGTGGCGCGAAAGCGATTGTCTTCATTTGCTCCTGCCGAAAAACAATAGCCCAATGCTTGATCGCGTAAGCAGTGGCCATCTTCTAAGGTTAGAATTTGCTGATCATTTAAATCATTTAACACCACACTTTTTTTCTTGGCCAATGGGTGGTTTTTCGGTGTGGCTAAAATTAAAGGCTCAGCAAATAAATCGTAGCGTTCAAAGCTATTCATTTCTTCTAACCAAGGTAAAATAAGTAAATCGAGTTTGCCATTATTTAAATCGGCTAAAAGGTGTTGAGTTTTATTTTCATGCAAATAAAAATTAATACGAGGAAAGTTATTATTTAAACTTTCCATAATAACGGGTAATAAATAAGGTGCTAATGTTGGGATCAAACCAAGATGTAAATCACCTGAAAAAGGATCAAGCAGCTCTTTTGCGGCGTCTTCAAATGACTGTGTTGCTTTAATGACATTACGGGCTTCTTTCACTAAACGCTCGCCCGCTGGCGTGAGCATTATATTGTGGCGGTGGCGCTCAATAAGTTGTAAACCAAGCGTTTCTTCAAGCTTCATTATTTGCCCGCTAAGTGTTGGCTGGCTTACAAAACAAGCTTTAGCCGCATGACCAAAATGCTTATGTTCAGCAACGGCAAGTAAGTATTCTAAAACTTTAACTCTGATCATTGGTTATGGCTATTATAGCTTCTTATAAATAATGAATATTTCTATAATAGGCTTTTCAAAAATATTCACAAGAAATTATTATGCTTTAGATTTTAAATAGCTTTTAAGCGACAAAATCTTCGGTTTTAATTAAATTGGTAAAGCATTCCAAATTTTTGAAACGATCAAAGGCAACATTTTTAATTGCAACTTGCTGACAAAAATCAACGAAAGCTTGGTAGTCTTGTCGGTTGAACTGTTGATCTTCTCGGGTTAGCAAACCGTCAATATAAGCATTGTCACCATTAATATTAATATTGGCGATAGCAGAATAAGGTTCTCCATAATTTTTTACTCTTAGGGCTCTTATGGTTTTTATTTCAAAAATCCAATCATTTACTTGTATATAGCGAGGCATTGTTGCAGCCATATTCTTCACCTGTAAAAAAAGGCCGATCACTGGTTGGAGACAATCGGCAAAATTGGGAGGTTGTTGCTCTGTTATGGTTATTGGTTGGTATCATTATTTTTTAGCGATATAAGCATTAAATTCTGCTTTACTGATCGCTAAATTGTTATCTTGATCAATTTGAGCAAAGGCATTCTTTAAAAAAGTGTTATTACTAAGCGCCACTTCAGATTGGTTTAATAAACCATCTTTATTATTATCTAGTTTACTGATTAAATTAGAAAAATTATCAGCTTTGCTGGGTAGTTTTTGCGCTAACTCTTTTCCTGTGGTGATTTGATTGTTAGCACTCACTAAAAATGAAAATGAGGCTAAGAAACAAACAAAACCTGTAACCTTTATTAAACTAATATTATTCATCATATTTTCCTTCTTTTATTATTAAATAAGCCAATACGTTATCTTATTAATACCAAGTTGATTCGGTTATAACTCTGAATTAGGAAGAAATTTAATCAACTTGGTACTACATATACACACTACAGCACAGCCTGTGCCACATCTGTAATTGATTGATTTATAAGAGAATCAGTTAAAATTGATTAGTTTTACTGTTGCTATTTAGCGACAGCATGGGTGAGAATAAATATTTTCCGTGCAAATATTGGTATTTATTTTGTTGTATTTTTATGATTTATAAGAGTTTTATAATTTTTTGAGCTTTGTCTCTAATTGACGACAGAGTTGTTAATTTTAGTTAAATAGCTTAAAAAGAGTGAGGAGTTATAACGAGAATGATTTGATGTGCAATTAAAATATAAATTAAAAAATCTTTACTTAAAACTACTGGCACGCCTTAAAAACTTGTCAATCAAGCAGTTAACCTTATTAGGGTTCACTTTAGTTAGCTTGCCTTTAATTGCGGCATTAATTTACAGTGCTATGCAAGTAAGCTTATTGTCAAGTCAAGGTGCTAATGCCATTTTTGATGTGGCTAAGCTTATAAAAACTAATCGAGAATTAAGTAGTGCAATCAGTAATATGGAGCGTTATGCGAGCCAGTATCTTGTGTTAGGCGATGAAGACTTATTGCAACGGTACCTTCAGCAAGAGCATATTTTTTTAGTACTGTTAAACCATAAGTTAAAAGAATATGGTGATCAACAATTAAACCAGCTTACGGTACAAGCTACGACAATCACACAAAAAATAGCAGAAATACTACACAGCCAATCATCTTTAGCAACACCTTTAGCATTATTACAAAATCGTTTTAGAGCGCTTGTTGAGATCAGTCAGAAGATGACGGTACGCAGTAATGATTTAATTAGTTTGCAAGCGCATAATATTAAAAAATCAGCAAATAATGTTAGTTCTATGTTGTTGAAAAGCTTATTTATTATTCCGCTTATTATTGTTATTGCGGGGATTTTTATCTTTTTAATTACCACACCATTAAAACAGTTAACCACGCGAATACAGCAGCTTGAGGCGGGTAATTTTGATAAAAAAGTACAGGTAAAGGGCTCTCAAGACATTGCTGAAATAGCGCAAGCATTAGAAATGATGCGTTGCCGATTACAGGCATTAGAATTGCAAAAATCGAGCTTTATTCGTCATATTTCGCATGAATTAAAAACCCCTTTAGCGGCAATAAGAGTGGGTATTGAGTTATTAGATGACAGCTCTGTGGGTGAGTTAAGCGCTGAGCAACAAGAGGTTTGTAATATTATTCGCCATAACGTTAATCGCTTGCAGCAATTAATAGAAGATTTATTAGACTTTAACATAGTGCTTGACTCAACCAGCTTACAAGACAGTGAAAATATCGTAGTGGCGACAGTGGTAGATAAAGTGCTAGAAGAAAGGCAATTAGACATTAAGCATAAACAGTTAAATATCAGCTTAGCGATTGAAAACATAGTATTAATTAGTAATCGTAAACAACTTGAAGTGATTTTAGATAATTTACTCTCTAATGCAATAAAGTTTTCACCCGAGCAAGCGACTATTGAGATCAGTGCTAAATTAGCACAAGATAAGCTAGAACTCTGTATTAGCGATCAAGGCAAAGGTATCGATGTGGAAGCACAACACAAAATATTTGATGCCTTTTATCAAGGGGAAGCACCGAAAAATACGCAAATAAAAAGCAGTGGTTTAGGCTTAACTATCGTCAAAGAATTATTAATGCGTCTAAATGGAGAAATTACACTAAAGAGCCAAGTTACACCGCCAAGTGGTACACAGTTTTACATCACTTTACCTAAAGCTAAGCGACAAGGTGACGCAACATGAAAATTAATGCGCTAGCAAAGTTATTGCTAATAGTCAGTAGCGCTGTGTTATTCAGTGCTTGCCAACTACTTGATGGCATTAAAAAAGATAAGCTAGTTGCCACCAATTATGCGCAATATTATTTGTGGCTTAAAAATTTACCCAGTGATGCGTTACTCGCTGAAATTGAACAACAAAAAGCAAGAGCACAGGCAGGAGATGTTAATGCTGATTTTAATTTAATTTTGCTTTATAGCTTACCTGACTCGCCCATTCATAATGCGTATAACGCTAAAGCCAAATTAAATAAGCATGCAGAGAAACTTTATAAACAGCTTACAGCAAGCGATTTAGCCTTAATAACTTTATTAAAAGATCAGCTAAATCAGCAACTTTTTTTGTATCAACAATTAGTCGAGCAAGAAAAATATCAACACAATATGCAATTAACATTGAGTCAACAGCAACAAAAAATAATCGCATTACAAAAGCAAGTTGCAGCATTGCAACAGCAAATAAAGCAGTTGAAAACCATAGAAAAAACCATTCAACAACGAGGTAAATAAGCAATCGCTAACCAACAAGTTATGAATAATAAAGAAACCCAACACCCTGAAAAAATACTCATAGTTGATGACGATCCAAGTTTATTACGCTTGCTGGGCATTCGCTTAGCGGCGGCTGGCTACCAAGTTGAATCAGCTGAAAATGCTAAGGTTGCTTTAGGTATTTTAAAAACTTATCACCCTCAGTTAGTGATCAGTGATCTGCGTATGGAAGGCATTGATGGCATGGCACTGTTTGAGCAAATACGTATTCAACACCCCAGCATGCCCGTAATTATTATGACTGCACATGGCACTATTCCTGATGCCATTAATGCCACAAAGCAGGGCGTTTTTAGCTTTTTAACGAAGCCTTTTGAAAGCCAGCAATTGCTCAGTACGGTGAAACAAGCTTTACGGTTACAGCCTCAACCAATACATCATCAAGGCGATGTTGCTAATAATGATTGGCGTGCAGAAATTATTAGCCGTAGTACGGTAATGGAGCTATTGCTCGCGCAAACAAAGCAAGTGGCGCAAAGTGATTTTAGTTTACTTATTCATAGCCAAAGTGGTACAGGTAAAGAGTTACTAGCAAAGGCTATTCATAAAGCAAGTCCAAGAAAAAATAAACCTTTTACCGCGATTAATTGTGCGGCTATACCTGAACAATTACTCGAATCTGAACTTTTCGGTCATAGTAAAGGGGCTTTTACCGGCGCCGATAAAGCGCATATTGGTTTATTTCAAGCGACCAATGGTGGTACCTTATTTTTAGATGAAATTGGTGATATGCCGCTTAATTTTCAAATTAAATTATTGCGGGTGCTACAAGAAAAAGAAGTACGTCCTGTTGGTAGTACTCAAGCGTTTAGTATTGATGTAAGAATTATTGCCGCTACCCATAAAAATTTACAACAAGCGATTATCGAAGGTACGTTTCGAGAAGACTTATATTATCGTTTAAATGTAGTTGAGCTTGAATTGCCTCCACTTGCGGCACGTCCAGAAGATATTCCTTTACTGGCGCAACACTTTTTAAAAGAATGTTTAGCAAAAACTAATATTATCATCAAAGGTTTTGCACAAGAGGCGATGGAATTACTGATTAGTGCACCTTGGCCGGGTAATATTCGGCAATTAAAAAATGTGGTAGAACAAAGCGTTGCTCTATGTAGCGAACCCTTAATTGGTGAGCATTTAGTTAAAAAAGCCTTGCGCAATAAAACCCAGCAATTACCTTCTTTTCAAGAAGCGCGTGATAAATTTGAACGTGACTACCTTGCTACATTATTAAAAATAACCGCAGGTAATGTATCGCAAGCCGCCCGTATTGCTCAACGTAATCGTACTGAGTTTTATAAATTGCTTAACCGACATCATTTAAGTGCAGAAGCTTTTCGTGAAAGTTAGAGCGTATTAACTTTTTGAAATTAAGTAAAATATAAAGAAGCACTTACTTGGTGAATTTACTATAACTACTTGCATTAATATAACATCATGGTATTTTGCTTGCGTTGATTTTAAATAGGAAAATATCATGCCCAAGGCAAGTGAAATAAAGAAAAATGCTGCAATAGAGCATAACGGTAAAACCTTAATTATTAAAGATATTCAACGTTCTGTTCCGCAAGGTAGAGCTGGTGGTAGCTTATATAGAATGCGTATGTATGATGTCGTTACAGGTGCCAAAGTTGACGAAACTTTTAAAGCAGAAGATATGCTAAAGTTGGCCGAATTGGTGCGTCGTCAAGTAATGTTCTCTTACCTTGATGGTGATGAGTATATTTTTATGGATAATGAAGATTACACGCCTTATCACATTAATAAAGAAAATATTGCTGAAGAATGTTTATTTATTACCGAAGAAACAGAAGGGATGCAATTACTGATTGTTGATGATGTGCCTGTAGCTATTGATTTACCTGCCGCAGTTGAATTAGCGGTTGTTGAAACCGACCCTTCAATTAAAGGTGCTTCAGCCAGTGCACGTACTAAACCGGCAATATTATCTACAGGATTAACCGTGCAAGTGCCTGAGCATATTTCAACGGGTGATAGAGTGAAAATTAATACCGCCGAACATAAATTTATGAGCCGCGCTTAGGTGTATTCGCTTTAATTCGTATTTTGAAAAGCACTTAAAATAACCGTTAATATTTAACAGAGCCTATAGCGTTTAGCTAATAGGCTTGCCTGTTTTAGGATCAATACGATCTAACGACTTACCTTGATATGTGTTTAATAGTAGTGAAATGGCCGCATCGCCATATTGTTTAAACCACATTTCACCGAGTAGGCGCAAACGCTTTAAATTGGTTTTGCTAATGTCGTCCATGGCATCATCAGGTGGTGTCGGCAAGCCAGGCTGTTTCATTAATTTTGCATTAACCCGAATATAGCTACCTTGTGCCATTAAGGTTAAACATTGATAAGCAACAATGCGTTCGTCAGAGAGAATTTCCATAATTTGACCTTTTAGCATCCATTGCAAACCACCCCATTTTTGTGAGGCGGGGCCGTTTATTTTGCGTGTCATAAAGCCAGTGCCAACCGATAACACCCGTATTTTTTCCAATGGAATTTGCCAAGTACGTTTGGCTTCAGCAATCGCACACATCGCAGGGTTATTGGCAATAACACCGCCATCAATTAACCACGATTCATCACTATCGGGCGGAAAATTAATATTTTTAGTGGGAAAAAAGGTTGGTGCAGCACTTGAGGCATCGGCTGCCTGATATGAAAGGGTTTTCAAATAGCTAGGTTTTGTCGATTTGATCACCACAGGTTTACGTTTTTCAATATCATAAGTGATGGCCAGTACGTGTTTGTTCTTCGCAACATCGCCTATTTTGGCTTGAGCAAAACTATCACGTAGCACCTTGGTTTTATCTTTAGCTTCATATTTGGGAGCGTTAAGCCCATCAACTTCAAATAAGCCTTTATTTTCGGTAAATATTTTTTTAGCATTGGCTTCATTGTATAAATTATTAATCTCAGCCATGCTCATATCAGTTGTTGCTAATGCTAAGGCAATGATACAACCTGTGCTGGTACCGGCATAAAAATCAACACAATCTCGCAATGATTTACCATGCTCTCTTTGCAGTTTTTCTTCAACTAAAGTAAGAAACTGAGTGCTGGCTGCACCACGAATACCGCCACCGTCGAGCGAAAGAATAAGTTTAGACATAAATTACTCCATTAATTTTGGCTTATAGCAAAGCTTAAAGGCTTTTAACGCGCTGTAAGATTTTTATGCTGCTGTAGCATGGAACCTTCCATCTCCAATAAAAATCACCAACAGCTTAATGCTTGTCTAAAAAATAAGCAATGTGCTTTTGCCGCTATTCGGGTGATAAGGTCAGTATGCCTTTAACCTTTTTCCATCGGTGAGTTTATAATGGCATCATATTCATCTTGTGATAAATGTTTTGGCACGTAAATAACATTTTGTTTTTCAAGGTTTGAAACAAAAGAGCGCAGATGATTTCTTGAACCCTTCATTAAATTTTCATAAATTAATTGAATATCTTGATTGTCTGTTCTTGCTATACGTATTTCTAAGTCAACAATGTCTACTTCTTCAATTTCTGCGCCAACCATTAATGCATCAACCAATGAGTTATCGCCTAAGTCCATTAAATAATCGTATAAAACTTGTAAGTCATAATCGACAAAATAAGCAGGCACATCGTCAATTGCTGGGTCTTCTAAACCATATTTATTAAGTACAATCAACACAGATTCCATATGTACTTGTTCAGAATCTGAAATATTGTCAAAGATGGTTTGCCCCCATAAATCATAGAGTGTGTCATAACTGTCGCGAGCCAGTTTTTCTTCTTCACGCATAAAAATCAAATCAGACTTTTCTTCGTCGCTGAGCGTTTCAATAGGTAAGCTATTGATTTGATCCGTTAAAGCGGTTAAATCGAAACCAGGCTTTGAACCTGTAGGGATAAGATCTTGTGAATTTGTAACCTCATCTCCACCACCACAAGCAGATAGTAGTAAGGTAGAAAACGATATTACAAACAAAAATATAAAACGAATATTCACATTAGCACCTTTAAATTTAGTGTTCACTAATATAATAGAGTGGTTTTTAACCAAGGCATAGTGACAAATTGTCGCACCCTGCAAAGTTTTAAATTTTAGGGCGTGTGGATCTGTGGAGTATGTTTTTGCAACAGTCTGCTTGATAAGGTTATAGAATGCGGTGAAAGCGCAACAACTTCCTAGACTTTATTACAAAAGAAATTACAAAGGAAATTGCAAGATAAAAAGTGCGCCACCAAGTTTAGGTGAGCTTTCAATTGTTAATGTACCTTGGTAGCTTTTGACTAAATCACAGACAATGGCTAGCCCTATGCCATGCCCTTGTTGATAAGTATCGCTGCGAGTGCCGCGTTGCAATATAGCTTTTTGTTGTACAGTGGCAATACCTTTACCATCATCAGCAACTTTCATGGTGAGTGTGTTTTTATCTATACTTATGCTAATTTCTATTTGCTGTGTTGCGGCTTTGCAAGCATTGTCGAGTAAATTACCCAATATTTCCATTAGATCTGCTTCGTCACCTTTAAATATAGATTTATTATCAATATGTTGAGTTATTTTTAATTGCTTGTCGTGGTAAATTTTAGCAAGCGTATTGCAGAGTTTTTTTACCACGGGGGTTACTTTTATACCTAAATGCCAAGCTGACTCTCCCGCACTTTGCGCGCGTTTTAGCTGGTGTTCGATAATATTATTAATTAAAGCTAACTGCTCTTTTGCGCTGTTTGATAATGTTTGCTGACTTTGTATAACCGCCAAGGGAGTTTTTAAACTGTGAGCAAGATCAGACAAAGCGTTACGATAGCGTTGTCGTTGGTTTTGCTCGGTTATGAGTAAGGTATTAACTTGCTTGCTTACCTGAGTGAGTTCTTGCGGGTATTGATGTTGTAATTGAGTCGCTTTACCTTGATCAATTGCTTTTAATTCTTTTTGTAATTTAGTCAAGGGCTTTAATGTCCACATTAACCATACCGCTTGTAACACAATTAACAGCACCATTAAGATCAAGAGCCATAACCATAATTGCTGCTTAAATTCATCAATAATGGCAAGTAGGCTGGTTTGGTCTTTAATAATATGCAAAGTGACAGGAAAGGCTTGTTCATTTTCGGTAAAGCTAACGCCAAAACTGTAGATAAGATGTGGCCTCTTATCTAAAATAATTTCGTTATAGATTTGTTTTCCTAAAGGAGGTGTTGGTAAATGTTGGGGCAGGGTTAATCCTAATAATGATCGTGATTGCCATAAAACGTCTTTACCATCAGGGGAGGTGATTACGGCGTATAATCCTGTTTGGCTAACATTAAATTGGTTATCAAGTAGCTGTTCAGGCATAAATAAAGATTGTTGCTCAACTTCTGCAACCGCCAAAATAGAATAACTGTACGCACTTAACTCATTTTTAACCGAATTTTTGATCTGTTTTTCAAAAGCATTATGCAAAGTAATACCAATAATTGGCAATATAATGATGATCATTAATAAAGCACTTACTAACAGCCTTGCTTTAAGAGAATTTTTTGCCCAAAAGAAAAAGGAGGTTATAGCTGGTTTCATTGTTGAGGTTCTGGTGCTAAGTTTTTGAGACGATAACCTTGCCCTCGAAGCGTTTCAATAAACTGGTATTCTCCGTTGGGGTCAAGTTTTTTACGTAGTCGTCTGATAAAAACTTCAATAACGTTTGAGTCTAAATCAAAATCTTGATCATAAATATGTTCAGTAAGTTCAGTTTTAGAGATCACTTCCCCTAAATGTAGCATTAAATACTCAAGCACTTTATATTCATGGCTACTTAAATTTATGGGTTGGCCATTAACACTCACTTGTAGCGTTTTAGTGTTCAATGCCAAATTGCCACTACTCATTATAGGGCTTGCTTGCCCAACAGAGCGACGAATTAAGGCGTTAAGGCGAGCAAGCAATTCTTCTACCTGAAAGGGTTTAGTTAAATAATCATCTGCGCCCGCGTCTAAACCGGCAACTTTGTCTTGCCAGCGATCGCGAGCGGTTAAAATTAAAATAGGAAAGCTAATATTTCGAGCCCGTAGCTGTTGAATAACGGTAATACCATCAATTTTAGGCAAACCGACATCAATAATTGCCGCATCATAATTGGTTTCGCTGCCTTGAAATAAACCATCTTCGCCATCGCTTGATAGGTCAACGGCATAACTAGCGGCAGTTAAATGATCATAGAGGTTTTTTTGTAGGGCTAAATCATCTTCAACGAGTAATAAACGCATAAAACTACCTGATTTTACCGCTGTGAGCATCAACAAGTACGCTGCGAATACGGCCATCTTTTTTGATGAATTTTACGCGATAGCCTAGACGACCATTATGCTTTTTTCGGCTAACTTTAAGAATTTTACCACCGCGCCTATTTTTTACTAAACGTGCAGCTTGTTGCGCATTTTTTATAACTAAAGCCTGTTGAGCATTTTGATAATTACGTAAATTATGCTTATCTCCAGCAAACAGTGTGGCTGAAAAAATAAGGCTAATCGTAAAAATTAATACCGTAATAAGCTTCATTAGTTATACCTAAATAGAAAAACACTCTTAAGCACAGAGTGTATAAGAATAGTCTATTGCAATAAAGCTGAACGTGAGCTGAATCGATTATTTTCAAGAAAACTCACCTTATTCAGCTTATGTTCAGTTTAGGTTCGCTTTAATAGACGCATCAACCCTTATGATGAAAAGAAAGGATTTTTATGATGAGTTTATTCGTTAACCGCGTACCCGTAATAAGTTTTGCCATTGTTAGTTTATTAGTGAGCGTTTGCAGTGTTGCTCAAACTCAGCCTGTGAGTGTGTCTTTTGCTGATTTAGAAAAAAACATTACCGAGTTAACACGAGATAATTTTATCAAAAACAAACAAGCAGTGAGTAGCGTTAGCAAGCTGCAGGGAAAAAATAGAGCACAAATACGCAATGTAAAGCTTACCGAAAATAAACAAACTGCGCGTTTTGCCACGAACAGTGGTGGTTACGAGTTCAATATTTTTACCGCTGAAAGTCGACTTATAACTGATGATGACGAAGATGGGTTTTATCAGGGCTTTAGCATAACCTTTGATGCCGACTATTTACGTTACGATGAGTACGACCAAGCGAATGTGTATGCTGAACTTTATTTGCGTAAAAAAAATGGCCCTTGGTTGCATTACTACACCACAGAAAGTTTTGTAATTCACAGTGACAGTACCGATGATGCTTTTGAAGTTGTTACCAGCTTATTAGAAGGCTATAACACTGAATACTACGACGTACTGATTGATCTTTATGAAGTGGGTTATAGTGATATTGTTGCCACTTACAGCAGTGATGATACGAATGCTTTATATGCTTTACCATTAGAAAGCGCTGATTATGATTTTTATGAAATAATTGAAGAAGTTTATGTTGAAGAAGGGGGGAGCTTTGCAGTATTGTTACTACTTACTTTGCTGGTATTAACCGTTAGACAGGTGAGAAAATCTTAAGTCGTCTGAACAGAGTGTGTAAATGAATAATACTATTAAACAACAACTTGTTAGTGAAATTATGACGCATTTACGCACTGAATTATTATTAGCCATGGAAGCTGCCAATAATGCTCATCAGGCTGCGGTTGATGAGCAATCAATTGCTGAAACTCAATATGACACCTTGGCTATTGAAGCCAGTTATTTAGCTGAGGGGCAGTCTAAGCGAGTATTAGAATACCAACAAGCGCTTAACGGCTATCAGGTACTTTCGTTGCCTGAATTTAATGAGCATAGTGCGATAAAATTAGGGGCATTAATTCAATTAGCAAAAGATAATTTGTGTAAGCATTGGTTTTTTATTGGTCCCTATGCGGGTGGTTTTCGCAGTAACATTGCAGAACAACAAATTACCGTGATCACGCCACAATCGCCTATGGCAAAAGCTTTATTAGGTAAACAGCAAGGTGATGATATAGAAATAGCGTTAGGCGATGAAAAACTGATTGATGAAATTATTGCTGTGCAATAGTAGCTAAAAAATTCAAACTCGAAAGATAAACACACCCTAAGCGGAGCTCAATTTATTTAGGTATTTTTACCTGATGCTTTTTAAAATACCAAAGCATAATGGGTATTTCGAGCAAAGCATAGCTAATTAGTGTGAACCAAAACCAATTTACCTCAATAACCACTAAGTTAAATTTCTGCTCTAGTTCCCAATATTTGTAACCTACAATAGTTAACGCTGTTGCTGATGCGCAAATATCACTGTAAGTTATTTTATAAAAATCATTGCCAGCAGTTTTAGGGTAAATAACCAAATAGCCCAGTAATATAACAACACTATTGAGTAATAAAATACTGGCTTCAGCAGACATTTTTACTTCTCTGTAGTTCGCTCATTGGTTTGTCTATTAGTTGCGGCGAAGCACGGTTAAAGAAAGTTTTTCTTGCTCTATAATAATACTTGCTTCTTCACCATAATTTACCAACATTTCTGGTGATACCGCTTGGTTTCCTACGCGTATATTGGTTGCCACTTTTACACTTTTTTCATCAACTTCATTTAAAGTGATATTTAGTTGGTAATTATTTGCTAAAGAATCAAGAGAAATTTCTGCCGATTCATTTTCATTAACCATTAAAGTGGGTGAACCAATAAGCTTATCGTGTTGATAAAGCTTTGCTTTAACAATATATTCGTGGCTATTTGCCATCCATGATAGCCCCAGAGTAGTTAATACAAGTACTAATTTTCGCATAATATTACCGCTAATAAACGAATGGGGAGAGCACAAATAATAACCAAACTGGTCGTACCATGTCAATAAAATGTTAACAAATTAAGGTTAATTTTTTAGTAACTGCTTGATTTGTGCTAAATCTACTTGCTTATCATCAACCTTTAAATAAGCAACCGCTTCGCTAGGTACTAAGGTGGCTTCAATAACACCTGGCATATTAATTAGCTGATCAGCAATTTTAGCCGCTTGGGCTTCATCAGTGATATTCATTGAAAAGCTAAAGCTTTTTGATTTTTTCAATGGTTTCATGCCCAAAGCAATAATAAACCACGACAGTGCAAAAAAGGCCATCACTAAAAATACAGCGTGTTCATCAAATAGGCTTTCAATAGTACCGCCGAATAATCCGCCTAAAAAGGCTCCAAAAAATTGGCTACTTGAATAAACGCCCATGGCACTGCCTTTTACACCCGCGGGTGCAATACGAGAAAGTAATGAAGGCATGGTAGCTTCAAGGTAATTAAAAGCGGTAAAAAACATCACCATCATTACAATTAACATGGTTAAACTATTGGGTAATAACCATAATAAAGTTAATGCAATAGTGAGTAATAATATTGCTGCGGCAAACATTTGTTTTTCTTTTTGCTTTTTAATCGCCATGATCATAAAGGGCACCATTAAAAAGAAAGAACCTAATAATGTGGGTAGGTATAATTGCCAATGTTGTTCAAGTGGTAGACCACTGGCAACAAACTGACGTGGTAATACTACAAAACACGCCGTTAATGCCATGTGTAAGGTAAAGACACCCCAGTTTAAACGAAATAGTTGTGGATGACTGATCAAAGATCTTACTTGGCTGGGCAGTGCAACATTATCACCTCGTGGTGACTTATTGACAGAATTGGGCACCATAAATTGGATCATCAGCATTGCCAGTATGGTTAAAATGCCAATAAACCAAAACAAGCCACTAAGGCCTGTATATTGCGCTACAATAGGCCCTGCAACCAATGCTACGGTAAACGATAAGCCAATAAACATACCAATTGTGGCCATTACTTTGGGACGTTGCTCTTCGCGGCTTAAATCAGCAGCTAATGCTAAAATAGCACTGGCAATAGCGCCCATACCTTGAATGGCTCTACCTAACACTACCCCATAAATAGTATCTGAGGTGGCGGCAACAATACTGCCGATCAAAAAAACTACCAGCCCAGCTAAAATAACAGGTTTACGACCAAATTTATCTGAAAGCATCCCCATGGGTATTTGTAATAAGGCTTGGGTTAGGCCGTAAGCGCCAATGGCTAAACCAAGCCAAATAGGGCTATAACCAATTAAATCAACACCATAAATAGCAAATACGGGCAAGATCATAAACAAACCCAGCATACGTAAACCGAATACGGTGGCTAAAGAAAAGGCCGCTTTTTTCTCAAGACTATTTAAACCTGTAGTGCTCATTACTTTTTAATCCGCGCTATCAACATCAAAAAACGCGTTATATTAGCACGTTATTATGCAAGCAAAAAATAAAATAGCAGTGAAAATTGCCAAAATTTTGTGCGATAATGATCGATTCAATGTAAGTGGGCTAAATAGAGTTAGATGAAAAAAATAGAAGTTCGTGGTGCAAGAACCCATAATCTAAAAAATATTAATTTAGATATTCCTCGAGATAAACTTATCGTTATAACTGGGCTTTCAGGCTCAGGAAAGTCTTCCTTAGCTTTTGATACCTTATATGCTGAAGGGCAACGTCGTTATGTTGAATCACTTTCAGCTTATGCTCGTCAATTTTTATCGTTAATGGAAAAGCCAGATGTTGATCATATTGAAGGTTTATCACCCGCTATTTCTATTGAGCAAAAATCAACTTCACATAATCCGCGTTCTACTGTGGGCACTATTACTGAAATTTACGATTATTTACGTCTGCTTTATGCGCGTGTTGGTGAGCCGCGCTGCCCCGAACATCATCAACCACTTGCGGCACAAACCGTATCGCAAATGGTTGATAAAGTGCTAGATCTTGAACAAGGCACTAAAGTGATGGTGTTAGCGCCAGTCTTACAAAATCGAAAAGGTGAACACCATAAATTACTCGAGAACCTAGCGGCACAAGGGTATATTCGTGCGCGTATTGACGGTGAAGTGTGTGATTTATCTGATCCTCCAACACTAGAGTTGCATAAAAAACATACCATTGAAGTGGTGGTTGATCGTCTGAAAGTTAGAGAAGATATTCAATCGCGCTTAGCTGAATCTTTCGAAACAGCACTCGCACTAACTGCAGGTACAGCAAAAGTCGCTTTTATGGATGAACCTAACCGTGAAGAAATTTTATTTTCAGCTAATTTTGCTTGCCCCCATTGTGGTTATAGCATGCAAGAATTAGAGCCGCGTTTATTTTCATTTAATAACCCTGCGGGCGCTTGCCAAACGTGTGATGGTTTAGGTATTCAGCAATTTTTTGACCCTGCCAGAGTGATCGCTAACCCTGAGCTGAGTTTAACGGGCGGCGCTATTAGAGGCTGGGATAAGCGTAATTTTTATTATTTTCAAATGCTGCAATCTTTGGCAGAGCATTATCATTTTTCATTAGATATTCCCTTTGGTAAACATCCTGAAAAAATTCAACAAATTATTCTTAACGGTAGCGGTGATGAAGAGATTGAATTTAAATACATGAATGATCGCGGCGATATTGTGGTGCGTAAACACCCATTTGAAGGGATTTTAGTGAACATGAATCGCCGTTATCGTGAAACTGAATCAAATGCGGTACGTGAAGAATTGGCTAAATATTTAAATAGCCAACCATGCCCAGATTGTCATGGTAGTCGCTTGCGCCTTGAAGCGCGTAATGTTTTTATTGATGATACGCCGTTGCCTACCATTGCCGAACTTGCTATTGCTGATGCTTTAAGCTTTTTTCAAGGGCTTAAATTAACAGGACAAAAAAGACAAATAGCTGAAAAAATTCTAAAAGAAATTAACGACCGTTTAGGCTTTTTGGTTAATGTCGGTTTAAATTATTTAAATTTATCACGCAGTGCCGACACATTATCGGGGGGTGAAGCGCAGCGTATTCGTTTAGCGAGCCAAATAGGGGCAGGTTTAGTGGGGGTAATGTATGTACTTGACGAACCTTCGATTGGTTTGCATCAACGTGACAACGAACGCTTGCTTGGCACCTTAGTGCATCTACGTGATTTAGGTAATACTGTTATTATCGTTGAGCATGATGAAGATGCTATTCGCGCTGCTGATCATATTATTGATATTGGCCCAGGTGCTGGCGTACACGGCGGTGAAATAATTGCCGAAGGTGTTTATCAAGACATTATTGCCAACCCGAATTCTTTAACAGGTAAATATTTAAGTGGTGTTGAAAAAATTGAAATACCCCAAAAACGTGTACCTTATGATAAAAATAACGTGCTTAAACTTTTAGGTGCCACGGGCAATAACCTCAAATCAGTTGATTTAACCATTCCGTTGGGGTTATTAACCTGTGTCACAGGTGTTTCAGGTTCAGGAAAATCTACACTGATCAACGACACGCTATTTAAGCTAGCACAAACTGAATTAAATGGGGCTACCACGCAAGATCCAGCTCCTTATAAAGAGATTATTGGTTTAGATCAGCTTGATAAAGTTATCGATATAGATCAAAGCCCTATCGGGCGAACACCACGTTCAAACCCTGCTACTTATACGGGGATTTTTACCGCGATTCGCGATATTTTTGCAGCAACGCAAGAGGCACGCTCGCGTGGTTATAAACCTGGCCGCTTTAGCTTTAATGTTAAAGGAGGCCGTTGTGAAGCTTGCCAAGGTGATGGCTTAATTAAAGTTGAAATGCACTTTTTGCCTGATGTTTACGTACCTTGTGATGTTTGTGGGAGTAAACGCTACAACAGAGAAACGCTAGAAGTTAAATACAAAGGCAAAAGTATTTATGAAGTATTAGATATGACCATTGAAGATGCTTTTGAGTTTTTTAAGGCAATTCCTGCGGTCAAACGTAAATTACAAACCTTAATGGATGTTGGCTTAAGCTACATTAAGTTAGGTCAGTCGGCGACCACTTTATCAGGCGGTGAAGCACAGCGGGTGAAATTAGCTAAAGAGCTTTCAAAACGTGATACGGGTAAAACGCTTTATATCTTAGATGAACCAACCACAGGTTTGCATTTTCATGATATTAAGCAACTGCTTAAAGTTATTCACCGTTTACGAGATCATGGTAATACGATTGTGGTGATCGAACATAACTTAGACGTGATAAAAACCGCTGATTGGATTGTTGATTTAGGCCCAGAAGGTGGTTCGGGCGGAGGTGAAATTTTAGTTGCTGATACCCCTGAAAAGGTTGCAGAGCATAAAATTTCACATACAGCGAGGTTTTTAAAACCTTTATTAGCCGCGTCAACGTAGTATTGGCTTAGATCCTGATCTACGTCAGGATGGCAGTATTAAAATACAGAACGGTGAGGATAAAATACAGCTTAGTAACTTTCAACTTATAAAAGTTAGCTGAGGTACGGAAGCGTTACGACATTTGTCATACTGAATTAATTTCAGTATCGTGTTGATTGTTCGAGACGATTTTTACAATAATAATAAGGATATATCGATGAGTAATGCTTTTGTTTATCTACTTGCTTTTTGTGCTGGCTTTAGCATTATGGGCGTAGAGTTATTAGGCGGGCGTATATTAGCACCTTATTTTGGCAGTAGTGTGCATATTTGGGGAAGCATAATTACCGTTTTTATGCTCAGCTTATCAATAGGCTATTTACTTGGAGGTAAGCTTTCCATACGTTCAACCTCACTTAAACACTACGGTATTATTTTTATTGTTGCGGGTATTATGATCATGCCGATCATTTTTTTCGCTGAAAATATTATGAGCCAAGTGTTCACTTATATTGAAGATAGCCGCTATGGCTCTTTAGTGGCTTCTATTATTTTATTTTTTATTCCTACTATTTTTTTAGGTATGTTATCGCCTTACTCTGTGCGCCTACTGGTTACGCATCAAGATCACAGTGGTAATGTTGCGGGTAATTTATATTTTGTTTCAACACTAGGGAGCGCACTTGGTACGATAATTACGTCCTTTTATTTAGTGCTGTATTTTGAAGTAAATACTATTATTTTGGCCTTTAGTTTGCTGTTAATACTTTTGGGCATATTGGCAATAATTGTGAATAAAATAAAGGAATAATATGTTTAGGTTAACACTTTTTTTAGGATTATTAATTTTTGTATCTATAGGCGTTACCACCCCAGCTGTTGCTAAAACTATTCATAGTGAACGCTCACTTTATCGTAATATATTAGTTGATGAAACAGGCGATTTGCTTTGTTTGAAATTTAAAACCAAGCACAGTAAATCGCAACAAAGTTGTCTGCTTAAAAGCGCCCCTAATCAATTAGTGTTTAATTATACTAAGTTACTCATGAGTAGTTTATTACTACAGCCTAAGCCAAAAAAAATTCTTATTATTGGTTTAGGTGGAGGCACTTTATCGAATACGTTTTATCAGCTTTACCCTGAGAGTGAAATTATTAATGTAGAGCTTGATGAAGCGGTTACTAAAGTTGCACGGCAATATTTTGGTTATTTTGAAAATGAAAGAATTACGACAGCGCATCAAGATGGACGTATTTTTGTCAAACGAGCAGGATTTAAAAAGCAGCAATTTGATCTTATTATTTTAGATGCATTTAATGGCGATTATATTCCAGAGCATTTATTAACCAAGGAGTTTTTAACTGAGATAAAAGCGGTTTTAAGTGACGATGGTGTATTAGCAGCAAATACTTTCTCTACAAGCCAACTCTATCAACATGAATCGGCCACGTATCATGCGGTTTTTGGTGATTTCTATAATGTGCGTGGTGATATTCGCTCAAATCGTATTATTTTAGCCAGCAAAAACTTACCTAATGCTGCACAAATAGCGCGTAATGAACTGGCCTTACGTGATAAATTGGTTGTTTTTGGGGTTAATAGTTTACAGTTGCGTGCTTTAATGAGAATTGCTGATGATTTTGATAAAAAAGCCCGCATTCTTACCGATCAATATTCACCAGCCAATTTGTTAAATTATTAAGTTTGTTGCTGTTGTTGGCGATAGCTCTGGTAATGCTCTTGCCCCGTTATCGCTAAACCAACACCTGCTTCAGCATAAATATTGAACACACTATTTACTCCATGGGCTAATAGTTCTGCTTCTTCATCTTCATATCTGGCTGAGGCACTAATAAAGCCAGTAAACCCCCATTCTCGAGCAAGCTTTGCCGTGGTAATGTTAGCGTGTAAATTAGGGGCGCAAAGTAATATCCAGTCAACAGCAGAGTTTTTTATGCCAAGTTGGCTCCAAAAATCAATGGCGGTTACATTGGCCAGTAATACTTTTCGACCTGCCGCTTTATGCTTTTCCACAACTTCTTCATCAAAATCTAAGCCCAGTACATCACTATCTTTACTTAAATATTGATAAGCACCTACACCTACGCGTCCCATACCAAATACTAAAATTTTAACATTAGTTAAATCAATATTATCTTCATCGGCAATGGCTTGTTTATGTTGATAGTGAGATAAAGAGCCTTGAAAGCGACTATAAATATCGCTCGAAAAACTGTTAATTATGGCTGAAACAGCAAAAGAGACTGAAACTAACACCGCCATGATCACCAACCATTCGGTGCCTATCATACTTTTAGAAACGGCAACCATCGCAACAATTAAGCCAAATTCACTATAGTTGCCTAGTGCTAATGAGGCTTTGGTTGCAGAAAAAGTGCTTACTTTGAATTTTGAAAATAACCAAAAAAATAAACCACTTTTAATAACGATTAACACTAATAATAGCGGCACAACGATGAGGGTATTAATATCAGGTAAGCCAGCCATGCCAATACTTAAAAAGAAGCCCACTAAAAAGAGTTCTTTAATGCCAAATAATACTTTGGCCAGTTCTTCTGCTTTTGCTGAATTAGCAAGCAGTATCCCAAACACTAAAGCGCCTAAATCGGCTTTCATATCTACGGCTTCAAATAATGATGCACCACCGAGAGCAAGGGTTAAGCCAAATAAAAGCTGTAATTCACCGTGGCCTATCTTTTCAAGTAATTTTACTAATAAAGGCTTAATAAGTAATAATACAATGATTAAAACACCGGCCCACAGAGAAGGCATTTTAGCTTCAGATATGCCTAAAAAAGCCACCGCAGCTAAGTCTTGAATAATTAAAACACCAATGGCAATTTGACCAAAACGGGCAACAAAATCACCGCCTTCTTCTAAGGTTTTTACCACGAAAACAGTACTAGAGAAAGACAAAGCAAAGCCAATAATAAGCGCATTAGTCAGTGATAATTTATCAAATAAAGGTAACTGTAAATACTGAAAAGCCAGTAAATAGGCGGCTGATACACCTGAAAAAATTACAATGTGGCCTAATGCAGTAGCCCAAACCTCTGTTTGCAGCAAGTCTTTTACTTTAAGCTTTAAGCCAATAGTAAATAATAATAAGGTTACCCCTAAGTCAGCCATTTCACTGAGAAAATCACCGCCTTCGGCACCAAAATAATTTAAGCCAAAACCCGCTAATAAAAAGCCAACTAAAGGAGGAAGGCCGATCAGGCGTACCAATGCTCCACAGCTAAAAGCAAAAGCAATCCATAAAGGGTCTTTATAGTTAATTGATGATAATAAAGCGTCCATAAACTCCCTTAGCTTTTTACTGGATGTGTTTCTCTCGATGAAATAGCAGAGCCTACAATATTATTGTGCAGTAATTCGTTAATTTTTGTATCAGTATAGCCTAGAATTTCTGTAAGTACTTCAATACTATGCTCGCCTAATTTGGGGGCAATAGTGTTATATTGCAAGGGCGTTTTTGACAAAAGTATAGGAGAGCGAATTGTCTTTATTGTCGCCACATTATTATTACTTTCTAATTCAGCGACCATATTACGATGTTGTACTTGTGGGTGAGCAAACACTTGCGCTAAATTATTTACTGCCCCACAAGGAATTTTTAGCGGTTCAAGCAAATCAAGCCAATATTGCGTGGTTTGTTGTGCAATAATATTGGCTATTATCGGGATCAATACTTGACGATGCTTAACGCGTTGCTTGTTGGTATTAAAACGCGAGTCTTGTGCTAAGCTATCTTGGCTTGTTACTTGGCAAAATTTAGCAAATTGTTGATCATTGCCTATTGCTAAAATTAAACTACTGTCTTGGGTGGCAAAGGTTTGATAAGGCACAATATTGGGGTGCCCATTTCCTGTTCTTGCGGGTATTTCACCTGTGGCTAAATAATTCATACCTTGATTGGCTAACATGGCAACTTGTACATCAAATAGCGCCATGTCAATGTATTGTCCGTGCCCTGTTTTATCTCGAGCGATTAATGCAGCTAAAATGGCATTACAGCTATAAACGCCAGTCATAATATCGACAACCGCGACACCAACTTTCATGGGCTCACCATGAGGTTCTCCAGTAATACTCATGAGGCCGCCTTCTCCTTGTATCATTGCATCGTAACCTGCTTTATTAGCAAAAGGGCCTGTTTGACCAAAGCCCGTAATTGAGCAATATACTATCTTTGGGTTAATCGTTTTTACACTGGCATAATCTAAACCATACTTGGCTAATGCACCGACTTTAAAATTTTCAATAACCACATCAGCCTGAGCAATAAGCTGTTTTATAATGTTTTGCCCTTGTGGATGAGTAATATCAATGGCGATAGATTTTTTATTGCGATTTGCACAATGAAAATAAGCTGCTTGCTGTTCATTTTGATTGTTAATAAACGGAGGCCCCCAATGACGAGTATCATCTCCGCTATTGGGTTTTTCTACCTTGATAACGTTAGCGCCCATATCAGCGAGTAATTGAGATGCCCAAGGCCCTGCAAGAATACGACTAAGATCAATGACTTTGATATGTTTTAATGCACTTGTCATGTTTTTTACCTGAATTAAAACCTGATACTTTTCAACAATGTTACCTAATAATAACGCTTTTACATAAAAATTTATATTAATTATCAATAAATTAGATAGTTCTTAATCACTGCTGTCAGCATCTTTTTGGATGAAATTAATCTTGTGATCAAGGATAATAGCGCATTGTTTTTGATAACCCTGATTAAATATGACTGAAAAAACCTACATAAAAGGCAAAGACCGTGATCTTGAAAGCTCTATTGCCACCATGCAAAGCAAACTAAAATCGTTTGGTTTTGATATTGAAGAAGCCTCGTGGCTTAACCCTGTTGCCCATTGTTATTCAGTGCATATTCGTGATAAAGAATGCGGTTTAATGTTCACCAATGGTAAAGGTGCAACGGCAAAAGCGTGTTTAGCCAGTGCATTAGGCGAGTATTTTGAGCGTTTAAGTTGTAATTACTTTTTTGCCGATTATTACTTAGGACAAGATTTTGCTCAAGGTGAGTTTGTTCACTACCCTAATGAAAAATGGTTTGAAATACCTGAAGATAATAGTATTCCTGCTGGGCTGTTAGATGAAAAGTTATGGCAATATTTTGACCCCAACCAAGAAATTAGTGCTGATAAATTGTTTGAATTTAATTCAGGGGCGGGCGAACGTGGCATTTGTGCTTTACCTTATCAGCGTGTTCGCGACGGTAAAGCGATTTATTTTCCGGTAAATATTATTGGTAATATTTTTGTGAGTAATGGCATGTCGGCAGGCAACACTCAAAATGAAGCGCGTGTACAGAGCTTATCAGAAGTGTTTGAACGTTATGTAAAAAACAAAATTATTGCTGAAGGCATTTGTTTGCCTGAAGTGCCAGAGAAAGTGTTAGCGCGTTTTCCGCATATTGTTACCGCCTGTGAAGAATTGAAAAGCCACGGCTTTCATTTACGCATTGCTGATGCTTCATTAGGTGGAAAGTACCCAGTTATGAGTGTTACTTTGATCAATCCTAAAGACGGTAGTGTTTTTGCTTCTTATGGAGCTCATCCTAGTTTTGAAGTGGCTTTAGAGCGCACAGTAACTGAATTGTTACAAGGGCGTAGTTTAGATCAACTTGATGTTTTTCAACCACCTTGTTTTGATGAAGAAGAAATAGCCTCACCACATAACCTTGAGTTACATTTTATTGACTCTAGCGGTGTTATTTCTTATGACTTTTTCAAAAATAAACCTGATTATGAATTTGTTGACTGGGATCATGATGCCAGTACCAGTACGGAATATGATTACCTTGTAGACATTATTCATCGCATGGGATTTGATATTTATATCTCTGATTACAACCATTTAGACGTTTATGCTTGTCGTATTTTAGTGCCAGGCATGTCAGATATTTATCCTGTCGATGAAATAGTTTGGAACAATAATAATGATGGTGCATTATATCGAGAAGCATTTTTAACGCTCAAAGCGTTAACCAAAGAAGACTGGTTAGCTATTTTTGAAGGCTTAGAAGAAGGTGGTTATAACGATGCTATGGGAGCCGCTGAATTTATTGGTATTGCGCCTGATGCAGGAACCTTATGGGCTGATGTCCGTTTAGGTGAAATAAAAGCCATGCTCGCGCTGGCATTAGAAGATGAGCGCGCTATTGATTGGGTTAATTGGTGCTTACACCTTGACCAAGCCAGTGAAGAAAATATTCGTAAATTCCGTTGTTTATTAGCCTTGTTAGAAATAAAGCACAGTGAACGTGTTTATGAAGATTATCTTGACTCGCTTGGCTTAATGTATGGCGATGAATTAACCAAAATATGCCTTAATATTGTAGAAGGCAAAACCGTATTTTATGGCTTACATTGCCCAGGGTTAAGTTTAACAGGGTTTGAGACCCATAAAAAATTACTTGCAGGTTATCAAAAATTGCAGGATGCTAAAGTCAAAAATTGGCGCTAGTGGTTTGTTTAATTCCTTTTTAAGCTGAACATTAACGTTCAGCTTTTTTTTAGGGATGCTATTACTTTTAAAGATTCATATGCTGCGTTATTAATTAAAGGTAACATAATAACGATTACCTTTAATTAATGCGTTACCTCTAAGTCTTTAAATTACAGCTAAATGATTACTTCCTTATATGAATTAGCATAAAACCAAAAACATAAAATAAAAGGATAATATGATGTGGCTTAATCACCCGTTTGTTAGTGAAACAACAACTGAGGCAATTACTTCGCTTGCACCGACTGAACTGCTCAAAGATGAAATAGACCAAGTAGCTAAGTTCTATGACCTCATTATTACTTTTTTTACCAACTATAGTTTTCAATTGGTTGGTGCTTTTATTATTTTTATTATTGGGTATTGGATCGCCGGTAAAGTAGGACGTTGGGTGTTGCGTCTTTGCGAGAAACACCAATTAGACATTACCTTAAGTCGTTTTATTGCCAATACCTGTAAAATGTTAATAGTGATCATGATCACTATTATTGCTTTAGGTAAATTAGGTATTAGTGTTACGCCTTTTATTGCTGCAATAGGCGCGGTTTCTTTAGGTGCTGGTTTAGCATTACAAGGTTTACTCGCTAACTATGCTGCAGGGTTTAATATTATTATTACGCGCCCTTTTGTAGTGGGCGATACCATTTGTGTACAAGGCGTAAAAGGTGTTGTTGAAGAAGTTTTACTCGCTTATACCGTTTTACGAGATGAAGATGACGTAAAAATAATGATCCCGAATAAACATATTGTTGGTGAGGTTCTTCATAATTCAAATAATGACTCACTTTTAGCATTAAGTGTAGGTATTAGCTACAAAGAAAACCCGCTTGAAGTGATAAAGCTACTTGAACAAACCTTGGCTAATTTAGATTTTGTGAGTGAGGTGAGAAAACCACAACTAGGTATTGATGAATTTGCCGATAGTGCAATTAATATTGCTATTCGCTTATGGACACCTACAGCAAACTTTTATGCTGCTAAATATCGAGCCTATCAAGAGATTTATTTAGCTTTAGAAAAGGCTGGGGTTAATATTCCTTTCCCTCAACGTGATGTGCATATAATCACTCAACAAGAGGTAAAATGAGTTGGAGGTAGCTCAATATGCTCTAATCACTTGTTATTAAGGCTATTGGTATCGCGAATACACTTAATCGAAAAAGAGCAACAGCCTCGGGTACAATAATGATCAAGCGTCTAATAAGGTTACGCTAACTATAAAGGCAATTACTTATTACTTAATACCGCATTAATTTTATCTTGATCAGCATAATGAGCATAGTTTGAAATTGCTTTCATAACATTTTGATCAGCCATTAACTCTTGCATCGCTACTTGTCCTACTAGCTGAAAGCCTTTTTGTAGAGCAAGAGGATCATCTTTACTTGCCGCTTGTAACTCTTTAGGGCAATTTTCGGTTAAAAGGCGGGTAATTAAAGCGCCAACATATTTATCACTTTCTTCGATATCTTGAGGCGTTGCATTCGCATATGCTTTTATTTCAGGATGCGCGGCAACGGCAAAGAATACCCACTTAGCAAGATTTTTTCTTTCTTTACCATTTAACGTATCGATCATGCAGTTAGCAAAAATATCTGTCGTTGACGGAGCTGCGGCACTTGCTTGCAGAGCAGAAGTTAACCCTAATGAGAGTATTATTAATTTAATTAGATGTTTCATGTTCATTCCATTATTGTCATTTTTTGAGGTGGTTTTGAGATAAAAGTATCATCAAAGAACAGGAGAGAATAGTTATGCTGAATTCGTCCCTGTTACCTTATTTTAACATATGACTTGCTTGAGCGAAATAACTTATAGTTTATGCCAAACTTGTTTTGTACCAATAAGAAAAAAAGCGCCTAAAATAAGACAAATAATAGAACTCCATAACCAAAACTCAGCACTTCTGCCCATTGGATTAGTTATTAAGAAAAAGCCTGCAATGCCTCTAAAGAGATAAATGCTGGTAATAATAACCAATGCGGTTTTTATTAAGGGTAAACGAGCAATAACACCGGCAGCCGACAAAGCATAAGCCGCCCACAAGGTTAATACTAAAGTGATAAATAGTGTAATTAATGTTGGTTGCCAACTGCCTTGCTCAGCCAATAAAGCCATTTGTTCGCCAGCACCAAAAAAACGATACCAAGAAGCACCAAAATAAATACAGCCAAGATGCAATAATGCGGCAATAAAGGTGAGTATTGCTGCGGTTATTAAAAATTTATTGGGTGTTTCCATAGTCGTTTCTCTTAAAAATGAATAGATTCAGCAATGAATTGAAAAATAATAAGGATATGGTTAACAAACTACTAGTATTTTTTTGTAACTAATTTACGATGTCTTTAAATGGGGATTGTTGATTTCTCGAGACGACTTTTCTCGTAAACAAAATTCATCAGTGAAAGACCAATATATCTTAAAGAGCAAGGTTGATAATGAAGAAATTAAAAAACGAAAATGAATTAGCAAAAAAGGCGGTTGAAATTGGTGAAAAATATGCCAAAAATCGCGGTTATAAAGGTTTTTTACCGACTAATTCTGCCAAAGAAAAAGTTGAAATACTTTATCGGTTATTAGTGCAAGATAAACTGATCCAAGCTTTAGCTAAAGATCAAGAAAATCAAGCAAATATGAAGCACAAACTGGCTATTTGGATTTCAAAACAATTACCTAAAGAGCATCCGTTACGTAATTAAATGTTGTCAGTTTTTTTTACATGATAACTTTGCTTGTTTTTTAATCGCATGACTTCTAAGGGTTAATTTAATTGGCGTTAATTGTGCTTGCTATTTGAGCGAAACATATTCAAAAGGAATTTATAATGAAAAAATACATACTAGGTTTATACCTTAGTTGTTTTGTTTTTAGTGCACAATCTACGTTAATTACTATTGATAATTGTACTGGTGCTATTAGTTGTGATATTACCAATACACCGCCTATACTTGTTGAACAAAATCCAAATAATGGCATTTTATTGGCGTGGGATGAAGTACAAAACTATACCTTAACGCAAGATTTAGTGGTTGATCGAGTGTTTGACTCTACCGCTAGTTTTGTTGAAGCATTACCTAATGGTGATTTTTTAATTAAAGCCGGCACTATTATAGCCAGCCATTATTTACAGTGGGATCCTAGCCCAGCTAGCAGTAACAGGGTAGAAGCAACAATACGATTAGATTCACAAGTTTTTGCTTTTATTACCGCAGATCAAAACTTGTTTGATAGTGATTTTTTAGGGCTAGCTTCAGTAGACTATAATGACTTTGGTTTAAGAGGTTTAGAAGGCGGCGATACAACTACTTTTAATGGTCCTGATGTTGATATTTCTTGGTTTGCGTCAAGCCCTGGAGATTGGACAAGGCTTATTACGGCTTATTCTCCTGCTGCTAGCGTTCCCGAGCCTAATACCTTTATATTGCTCAGTTTAGCGGTATTTTTACTTGCTTCAACAAGACAGAAACTATACAAAAAGAGTTAAATAAGTTGTTGTGAGAATATTTTTCCTTCTTACTTATTGTCACTGAAGTGCAACTAAACAAAGACCACTTTACCTGCATTTATTTTGATAAAGTGGTTTTGTCTCATATTATGCTTAATCTAGAGTGCACCAATAGGAGAACCTGGCGGCATAGCGGTGTGAGTTTTTGGCGTATATGGTTTACCCTTGTCTAAGGTATAGGTAATTTGTTTTGCTAGCATTAAATAGAAGGCTAAATAATCAGATTGACTGTTATTTAGCGTTTGCTGTAGCAACCATTTTTCTAAGTTAATTAGGCTAAACAACACTTCTGCGCGTACTTCTGGAACTAATGTCTTATCTAACCACAGCTCAAGTAGCTGGTTAACAACTAACTGACTGGTTCTTTGTTGAATAAGCTGATTGAGCCCTTTTTCTACACGTTTATGTACCGTTTTATTGAGCACCTTTTCTATTAATTTTGCTACTGACAGTTGGCTGCTGTTTTGTGTATGTTGCTGCTGTAACCTAGCTAGCCGTGCTTTATTAAAGAGTAAATTTAAGGTGTGCTCAGCACTGGCTTCAGCAATTGTTATTGGGTCAAATGTTAGGCCCGTTTTACTGGGTAAACTTTCTCTGTTACGACTATAACCGTAAGCTTTAGGCGGAATTAAGCGCAGCAGGTGTTTAGGTAAAGCCAGTGTTTTTACCTCAAGTGTAGTTAATAATGCTGCCAAAGCTTGGCGCTGTATATTAATATCAACCATATTGGTAACAGCTTTATTGATATTGGCTGATTGCTTTACGCTGTAGGCATAATCAAGACCTGCAATTAATTTGACCACGGCTTCTACTTGGTAACGATGATAGTTATAAATGGGGGCAAGTACTTGTTCTAATTCTGAGAAAGGGGTGCCTTTTGCAATACTATTTATACCAAAATTAGCTAAAGCTATTTGGCGTACCTTTAAAACTCGCGTTAATTCTTCAACGGCATTTTTTCCATTATCCCATAGGTGAGCCGTAGGATGAGCCCCTGAACGAGAACGCGCATCAGCATCAGAAATAAAGCTTAAACCTTTATTTTGAGCTTGTGCCAAAATGTTTGCCAGTGCTTGTGGTTCTTCTGCTTTTGTATAGTCGCCATAACCGTATGCAATAACAAGTTTGTCCCAGTCGCCAATACCCGTTGCATACGCATTACTTAGCGATAGTTTATTATTTTTTATTTCAATAAGTGGGTGAGGGTAATCCATTACTGAAGCGCGATTATTGGCACTGGCGGCAAAGTTATGTGCAATACCAAGTGTATGCCCAACTTCATGGGCTGAAAGCTGGCGAATACGTGCTAATGCCATTGCTTTCATTTTACTGGTATCAGTCTTGTTATCAGTAAAAGGAGAGGTTAACCCGAGTGCAATAAGGTAATCTTGGCGAACACGCAAAGAGCCCAATGTAACATGGCCTTTTAATATTTCACCTGTGCGCGGATCAATAACCGATGCACCATAAGACCAGCCTCGTGTGGCGCGATGTACCCATTGAATGACATTGTAGCGAACATCCATTGGGTCGGCGTCTTTAGGTAACATTTTTACTTGAAAGGCGTTTTTATAACCGATAGCGGTAAAGGCTTGGTTCCACCATTTAGCGCCATCTAATAGTGCAGAACGAACAGGTTCTGGTACACCGGTATCTAAATAATAAATAATAGGTTTTACTGCTTCACTGACTTTTGCGTGTGGGTTTTTCTTATGTAAACGGTGACGCGGAATAACTCGTTTTATTAAGGGCTGATCAATAGCACTAGCATAATCAGCATAGGCGATTGACCAATAGCCGCTTTGAGGGTGAAATGCGCGCATTTGGTAGTTTTCATCAGGTAATTTTATCAGTGAATGGTGTAAATGCACTGAAATAGCACTAGCATCAGGTGCAACACTTTGTAAATAATTACCTGCGCCGCTGCCGGTGTAAGTAACAATTGCTTCTAATTCGGTATTTTTAGGGAAAGCCTTACTGCGCTTTGTGTAAACACCACTACGGCTGGTATCAATGCTAAAATTACCTTGTTTAGTTTTCTTTAGCTTATCGCTGATACGGTGAATATCTGATAACAGAAAAGGCGTGTAATCAATTAATACTTTTTGCTTTTTTTTATCACTTTTTATTACCTTAAACCCCCAAAGAATTGAGCTAGCAAAAGCTTCATTAACAGCTTGCTTTTCTTGAGGGTTATTAGTGTTGGCGCGATAATAACTATTAAGTTGACGCAAAAAAACTTTATTACCCACGCGTTCAAATTGTACTAAGCGGGTTTCACCTAGTTGACCACGATCTAAGCCAATGTCGTTAGAACCGATGCCATAAGGTAGGCTTGATTGGAAAATAAATGGCTGTTCAAATTGGCTAATTTCTAAATAAATCTTACCTTCATTATCATCATAGTAAAAAGGAAAATACCCCTGATGAGCTATTTTATCTGTTGTAAAATTTTCAAAGTTGTCACTTGCTTGAGCTGAAAAATGTAAACAGCCTAAGACAGTAAGTATGAGTATGAACAAAATCTGTCGCAACACCATGGTTTATCCTTTTTATTTTTGTTGTTAAAAACGTTATAATCTTGCCATTATCTGTTGTAAAAATACAATATAACTCAACTATTAGGTACCATCATGCAACGACTTGCTCCCGCATTACGTGAAGATAATGTTCCACTTGATTTGATTTCATTAATTAAAACCGTATTAGCCGCCACGAAAGAAATTTCGTTTCGTGTGAGTCAAGCTCATTTAGGTGGCTTGATGGGCTCAACCTTAGATGAAAATATTCAGGGTGAAATTCAAAAAAAACTCGATGTTGTGGCGAATGAGTTATTTAAGGATATTTTGCTGGAATCTGGCTTTGTTAAGGCAATTTCTTCAGAAGAAGAAGATAGCTCAGTACCTGGTGATGAAAATGGTAAGTTTATTGTTTCGTTTGATCCTTTAGATGGTAGCTCAAATATTGATATAAATTCGTTGATCGGTACCATATTTTCTATTCATGAAGCGCCAAAAGGTATGGCGGCTGATGACCCTGATATGTTTAAGCAAGCAGGCAATAAGCAAGTGTGTGCAGGTTATGTGCTTTATGGGCCCTCAACCATGTTGGTTATGACAACGGGTAAGGGCACGCATTTTTATGTGTTAGATCGAACCCACGGTGGTTATTTATTAGTTGAGCGTAATGTACGTATTCCTGAAGATACACAAGAGTTCGCTATTAATATGTCAAATCAGCGTTTTTGGCATCCAGCAATGAAAAACTACATTGATGATTTAATTTTAGGTGATACCGGTCCGCGAGGTAAAAACTTTAATATGCGTTGGATTGCCGCTATGGTAGGTGATGTTCATCGCGTACTTTGTCGTGGTGGTATTTTTACTTACCCTGCCGACAGTAAAAACCCTAATAAACCTTATAAATTACGCTTGATGTATGAAGCGAACCCAATGAGCTTTTTGGTTGAACAAGCGGGTGGATTAAGTGTGACTAGTGAAGGGCGTATTATGGATATTGAGCCAACGAGTATTCACCAACGTGTTGAAGTGATTTTAGGCTCAAAAAATGAAGTAGAGACTTGTTTGTCTTATTATAAAAAGTAATAAATGGTTGAAAAGAGTAATAAATGCTAATAAAAAAGCGAAACCTAATAGTTAGATTTCGCTTTTTTATTTTTAAAATCAATTCACGCTAATTTTTAAATTAAAAATGCACAATAACGCCAGCAAAGGCGCCAGTGTAATCTAAATTAGTATAAAGATTATCGATGTCGTCTAACTCTAATTTAACTGCACGATAGCCCAGTGTTAAGTTAACATCAACTGCTAAGTTATCGATTAACTCATAGCTAATACCCGCTTGATAATCATATAAGGTTTGGCCATCAAAAGATAAAAAATTACCTTCGGCAAAAACATTAAAGTCAGTGCTAGGAATACCAAAAATAAAGGCGGCATAAGCCATAGGTACATAAGCTGAACCTGTAAGGCTTGATGAAGAAGATACGGTGGTGTCGGCTATTGTCGTTGTAGCATCTACACGAATATCGGCTTCAATATCTCGTACGGTTAAACCAAAATCGAAAGTTAATAAGTCATTATCAAAGAGTTCATAATAAAGGGTGTAGTCAATATAGTTAATATTTAAGGCGCTTGTAGCACTAGAACCCGCCGGGAAAGTGACGCCACCAAACGTAAAATCAGTATCTAATACTGTTAAACCATTGGTATCTAAATTGGTTGAGGCAACTTTTATATTAGGAATAAAGGGTAAAGGATGCTCTAGCGCAATAAAATAACTCCCCTTTTTATTGGTATCTAAATTAAAGTCTATTTGTTGATTTTGTTCACCAAATAAGCCATCAGCATCGCTATTCCACAGTTGAGCGCCAGCGTATACACCAATGGCATCGGCATAGGCTGTGCCTGAAAGTAGCGAGGTGGCACAAAGAGCTAAGAGAGTTTTTTTCATAATATTATCCTTGACTTAGTAATTCATTTAAATCGATTATCGCAGCGTTTGCGCGAGAAATATAGTTAGCCATTACCAATGAATGATTGGCTAAAAAGCCAAAACCATCGCCATTTAATATCATCGGGCTCCATACTGTTTCTTGGCTAGCTTCTAGTTCTCTAATTATTTGCTGTAAACTAACTTTAGCATTTTTTTTCTCTAATACACTAGCAAAGTCAATTTCTACCGCTTTTAAAAAATGTAATAGTGCCCAAGCAGCTCCGCGTGCTTCATAAAATTCATTATCTATTTTCCACCAGCTAGTTTTTAAGGTGAGATGGTTTGGCGTTGCGGTTGATTGCTGGGCAACACTATCGCCAGCCAAATCTACATTAGTTTGTTCGCGACCAACACTGGCACTAAGACGCTGCGAATAACTGCCTAAACGTTTTTCTACTTCTTTTAACCAACTGCGCAAATTATCTGCTCGAGCATAAAATTGAGCACTTTGATTTTGAGGATCAGCCAATGCTTGACGATATTGGTATAATGCTGCTACCCCTTTTTTGTATTCACCTTCTGCACTGGGAAAAGCCCAACGAGTACTATCAATATTAAAACGCGGTTGAGCCGCCTTTAAAAATTTATTTTCTAATGACTGAGACTGTGAACGGCTAAAACCTTGGCGCATAATGAGTGACATATCGCGGATCATTTCTAGTGCGCCAAATTCCCATGAAGGAATATTATCTAGAAATACGCCTGGTGGTAGGGCATCATTTGATAAATAGCCGCCAGGTTTGCTCCATAGGGTTTCAGTGACATGAATTAAAGCGGTTGTTGTTGTGTAGCCAACAACAGGGGCAACGCCTTCTGCTTGAGCATCGGCGGCAGCTAGTGCTTTAATATTCATTTGTGCTGGCTCAAAACTCCAATAAACGCCGACTAAATAAAAAGCCAAAATGATGGCTCCAATGAGAGATATAATAGATTTACTCGAAAAATTTATGGTCATTTTTTCGCTCCTAGTGATGAGGTTGCTTTTGCTTTAAACCAGCAACGGGAAACAGCACAATCATAGTCGATTTATCGTCAAAGTGTAATGTCATCTTCACCGTTTGTGTGGATTTTAAGGGTTTATTTAAATCAAAAATCATTAAATGTAGCCCTGAAGGTTGTAATACAGTGCGCTGGCGAGCGGGTATTTCAATAGTGGTTAATTTTCTCATTCGCATCATATCGCCTACCATTAAGTGCTCATGCATTTCAATGCGCGGACTGATGTCACTGGTAATAGCAACGAGCTTACGTGTATTTTCACTTTTATTGTCAATGATCATATAAGCCGATGATATTTGTGTGCCCGGTATGGTTTCGCGTATGTAAGGTTTAATAATTACAATCGCTGAGGCACTATTCTCTTGGGCGTAGCTTAGCTTAGTTACAGCAACTAAGCTCATTATTATGATAAATAGTGATAATTTTTTCATTTCTAGCTTCATATCTATTACACTTCCCTTTATAAACTACCTCTATTCTAACGAAAGCTAAGACAAATGAATAACTTAATTACCTCAACACAACAAAATGGTGTGTTAATTATTAAACTAAACCGTTTTGATAAAAAAAATGCCTTAACTAATGCTATGTATATACAGCTTTGCCAACTTTTTACGCAAGCTCAAGAGGATAATACTGTACGTTGTGTATTGATCCAAGGCGATGAAAACTGCTTTTGTGCTGGTAACGACCTTGAAGACTTTCTCAACAGTGATGAAAATTCTGACTTGGCTGCTTTTAAATTTATTAAAATTTTAGGCGCATTTAATAAGCCTCTTGTTGCTGCGGTTGCAGGGGCAGCTGTTGGCATTGGCACAACCATGTTACTACACTGTGATATGGTTTATGCAGCAACCAATAGTAAATTCAAATTACCCTTCACTCAATTAGGGCTTTGTCCTGAAGCGGGCTCTAGTTTACTGTTACCGTTACGTTTAGGCGCTAATCGAGCTTTTGAACTTATGGTTTTAGGCGAAAGTTTTTCTGCTGAACAAGCTTATAACTATGGTCTAGTAAATAAAGTTTGTCAGGTAGATGAATTACTAAGCATCGCTAAAAAAACAGCCCTTACTATTGCCACACTACCCGTTGAGTCGGTTATGGCTAGTCGTAAATTAATTCGTGATGCCAGCCAAGCTGTATTACCGCAAGTCATGGAAAATGAAGCTAAAGCATTTTTTCGCCTTGTTAATGGTCAAGAGTGTAAAAACATTATTGCAAAATTCTTTAGCTGATCAAATTGTTAAGCATTATTTAATGTGGGCTGCTTGTCTTTTGCAAGTAGCCAAATTGCCCCAGCTGCCAGTAATATTGGCCAAAAAACTCCAATGAGTGCCATAGCGATACTGCCTAAAATTAATAAGGTAATAAAAATAACACCGCCAAATACACTGATCACTATTGCAATGGTTACCAAGGTGATAATTACCATCACTAAAGCCGAAATGCTGATGGCTTTTAGCGGCTCAATTAAACTATCACCCATATAAATATTGATATTTAACCATTCAAGTAAGCTAATACCTAAGACATAAGTTAAAAAGATACTAGCAAAAATAGCCAAACATAGTGCTTTAAAAAATGACATAACGAGTTCCTAATGTGTTAATTACAAGGCTAAATTTTAACGATTAGGTAAAATAATCGCAGCTACAATATACGCAATTAGCGTAATCATTGGGAATGTGAACAAAGCAAAAATCGCGGCAAGCCTTATTCCCCAACGTGGGTAACTGTAGTGTCTGGCAAGACCAGCGCAAACCCCTGAAATTTTTTCATGGCGTTTGTCTTTAGCCAGCGTTTCATCATTAACCACTTTTTCATGATGGTTATAATATTTTTCACGATAATATTGACGTTGATATTGCATTGTTTCTCTCCTGCGGTTTTATCGGTTTATCTATTTGACTCTAAAAAAGTGATCACGCCTGCACTAATGAAAAACGTTAGTACAGGAAGTAAGCAAAGTAACATTGCTGAAGCACTCATTGGTTTTTCCTTGTTTAACTATTGGCAACTTTTTTCTTTAAACTTGCCAGTTCTTGCTCAACCTTATCGTCGCGTTCAAGTGCTTGTAATTCACTAGCAAGATCTGTATTTTCTGTAATATCATAAGCTTCAACTTCGGCCTCTAAGCGATCTATTTTTTGCTGATAGCGCTCGAATTTCATCATGGCTTCTTCAATATTATGTAATTGTGCTTTGCTGCGAACTTTTAAGCGTACATGTGCAGATTCTTGTCGAAGTACATAAGCTTCCTGTTTACGTTTGGCTTCATTGAGTTTCTCTTGTAAGCGCTGGCTATCTTCTTGTACAGCAGTTAAATGCGTTTCAAGTTCTTCAAGGTCTTTTTGCACATGAGTTAATGCTGTTTGTGCATTTTGTTTTTCAGTCAAAGCTGCACGAGCTAAATCTTCACGATCTTTGGCTATTGCCAATTCTGCTTTTTGTTGCCAATTGGCGATACTTTCTTCTATAGCGCGCTGCTCTCGTAATAATGTTTTCTTTTCTGCGATTGATTTAGCTGCGGCAGAACGCACTTCGACTAAAGTTTCTTCCATTTCTTGAATGATTAATTTGATCATTTTTTCAGGATCTTCTGCCTTATCTAACATGCTGTTTAAGTTAGCATTTACGATATCTGCAAAGCGTGTAAAAATACCCATAGTCATAACTCCTATTCTTCAGTTGTTTTGGTTGCTTTTGCAACGATGTTAGTGTTAACCGTTAAAGCTTCTTCTGTATTTGCTTTTGCCCAAGTTAAAGCGCTTAAAAAATTGAATTCAGATAAGTTTTCATCAATGCTTTGGCTCACCGTAACGGTAACTTCTTGCATAACTTGTTTGCTTTGTGCGCTGATCAAATTGGCTAAAGCTTGTTGATAATTTACTGACTCTGAGTAGTTATTTGCATTGATACTGAAAGCAAAACCAAGTGCTGCAGCAGCAAGACTTATTTTTTTAGTGATAGTTAATTTGTTCATGATGACTTCCTTTTAATCTTTACTTTAAAATGCAGTAAGTTTTTAGCTTGCTGCGACTTGTTGATAACATAGTTATTACAAGTGATGTGCCAATAGTGAAAAATATTTTAATTATTTGATATTAAAGAAAATTATTAAATTTAATTTATATTGGAATTAATCTGACATAATATGTCGTACTAAAAAATGGTTAAATTAACTATAAGATTGGTTAATTTGACTATAGGCGTCTAAAGAAGGAAGTTTAATCAGCTAAAGTTTGAGCTTAGGAAGACGATCTTTTATATTAGCGTTAAATTAAATACAAAGGGTTTATACACAAAGATGAAATATGCTCAATTAGGATCAAGTGATTTACAGGTTTCGCGAGTTTGTTTAGGCACGATGACTTGGGGGGTACAAAATACCCAAAAAGATGCTAACGAGCAGCTCAACTATGCACTGGGTGAAGGTATTAATTTTGTTGATACGGCTGAAATGTATGCCATTCCTCCGAAAGCAGAAACTTATGGTTCAACAGAAACGATTATTGGTAACTATTTAGCTGCGAACCCACAACAACGTAGTAAAATTATTTTAGCCAGTAAAATTGCTGGTCCTGGGTTTTCGTATATTCGTGATAATAGCCCTATTACTGGCGCGACAGTTAAACAAGCGGTTGATGGTTCTTTAGCACGTTTAAAAACTGATTATATCGATTTATATCAATTGCACTGGCCTAATCGAACGTCTCCGCATTTTGGCAATCATTGGCACAACAGTCTTAATTTTACAGAAGTTGATGCAAGTGAGCATGTTGAACAAATGCTCGATATTTTACAAGGTTTAGCTGATTGTGTGCGCGCAGGTAAAATTCGTTACTGTGGCTTGTCTGATGATACTACTTGGGGAATTAATCAATACTTACGTT
>WFQC01000193.1 GCA_015487235.1 Alteromonadaceae bacterium | reverse complement strand
TTTTTGCAACAGTTTGTTTGGTATTTATACAAGGCGGAGTCTGTGTGGTGTGGTTATTCCACACAAGCAGGCGACAACGTAGTAGAAATGACAAACAAACGTTGCCCTTTGGGTTCACCGAAAAGCGTCCTGCTTCTTGTTGCTCCTTTTTTTAAGGGAATAACCCTTAATACAAAGAAGCGCCGCGATCAGAACGCTTTTAGATTGAACAAAATTCAAACTCGAAAGATAAACACGCCCTAGTCTCGAAAATTATTAAATTGAAAAGATTGCGCTAAATCAGCTTCTCTAACTAATTGCATTACTGCCTGTAAATCATCTCGTTTTTTCCCCGTAACGCGAATTTTATCGCCTTGAATTGCAGCTTGTACTTTTAATTTTTTATCTTTGATGAGTTTAATGATTTTTTTAGCGATGGGTTGCTCAATACCTTCTTGAAACGTTACTTGACGACTAAAGGTTTTACCTGAATGATTAACATCGCCTAGAGTCATTGCTTTGGCATCAATTTTACGTTTAGCCAGTTGCCCTCGCAAAATATCAAGCATTTGATCAACTTGAAAATCCATTTCTGCCTTTACTGTAACCGCTGGAGATTTCCATTCAAAACTTGCTTCAACCCCTCTAAAGTCAAATCTTGTCGCTAATTCACGTGTCGCATTTTCAACGGCATTACGCACTTCGTCTAAATTTGTTTCTGAAACAATGTCAAATGATGGCATAGCTTTATTACCTTAATATAAATTTTACTTATTACTTGCACTTATCGCTAAATTACCAGTATGGTATCATGGTGTTTTTTAACATTGAAACTAAAAAATGAATATCGTTATTGTTGGGCAAGGAGCAATAGGTTTACTCTGGTATGCGCACTTGCAATCCTTATCAGATCCGTCAATAAATTTGTCTTTATTACCTTCAACAGCCGATAAAGAGCAGCACAGCAGTCAATCACTCTATTGTTATACGCATTTTTTAGGTTTAAGTGAGCAACGCTATTATCAACTTGCAACACCTCAACACCTAAAACAAGCTGATGTTATTTTAATTTGCGTTAAATCTTATCAAGTGAGAGGAGTCATTAAACAAATAGCACCGCTATTAAATACAACATTAAATCAAAAAATAAACAAACAAACGAGCATAATACTAGCCCACAATGGCATGGGCACTTTGGCCGAAATAACACCGTTGTTAAACAAAGAGCAAAGCGTATTAACTTTACTCACCACGCATGGCTGCACACGAGCAATGCCCTATCATATTATTCATACTGGTTTGGGCGAAACTCACTTAGGTTTAGTACAAGGGCAACAAAACTCTAGTGCTCAAAAACAGCTTACACAACTATTACACCGAGCAATGCCTCAGGTAATTTGGCAAGAAAATATTATCGAAAAACAATGGCTAAAACTAACAATCAATTGTGTGATAAATCCATTAACCGCATTACATAATGTGAATAACGGTGAAATAGCCAAACCTTATTATCAAACACAAATTAAAACTATTATTGCTGAAATTGTTGCCGTAGCTCAAGCAGAAGCACAACCTTTGAATGCAAGTGAATTACAACAACAAGTTGTTAAGGTAGCTACACAGACAGCTAAAAATTGTTCCTCAATGCGAGCAGATATTTTAGCAAAACGTGTGACTGAAATTAATTATATTAATGGTTATATTCATCGTTTAGGCATGAAACATCAGCTTAAAACCCCAGAAAACACACAATTATGGCAAGCGATTATGGCGAAGCATCCCTCAAAAAGTCATTAAAAAATATTCACGACTTGCGCTTTATTTTGACTGTCGTATGATAAATTCATCACATTAAGGTAAGCGCATCATAATGAAAAATATTAACTATTTTATCGTATTATTCTTTTTACACACTCTTTTTGCTTTCTCTGCAACAAGTTGGGCACAAACTACCCTGTATTATAATGTTAAGGGTTATACCTTAGATGCTACCGGTACTTTACGCGCATTTAGTGCGATTCAATTTACCGACGATAAAATTGATCAATTATTTAGCTCAAATGAAACCTTACCTAATGCTAGCGCAATCAAAAGAATTGATGGCCAAGACAAAACCTTGTTGCCGGGGTTAATTGATGCTCACGGTCATGTGCTTTCTTATGGTTTGAGCCTAATGCAAGTTGACTTGAACAATACCCGTAGCGAGCAAGAAGCCATTGAACGAGCACGAGCTTTTTATCAAAAAAACAAAATGACAACTTGGCTATTAGGCCGAGGTTGGAACCAAGAACTGTGGCAAAACAAAGAATTTCCCCAAGCCGCTAATTTAGATGAGTATTTCAAAGACACTCCTATTTGGTTTAAACGTATAGATGGCCATGCAGGCTGGGCAAACAGTAAAGCCATGGCCATTGCAGGTATCACTAAAGACACATTGTCACCTGATGGTGGGCAAATAATTAAAGATAAACACGGCAACCCTACTGGCGTTTTTATTGATAATGCGATGAATTTAATTATTAATAAAATTCCACCACTTAACGAAAAACAAATTCAACAAGCATTGCTTAAAGCAATGCATGCTCTAGCGGCTGTTGGCTTAACGTCGGTGCATGATGCAGGTATTGATAATGCCACCATTGATGCCTATAAAAAGCTCGCCAAACAAGGCAAAATGCCTATCAGGGTAAATGCCATGATTGATATTAACGATGCAAATATTAATCAGTTACTCAAGCAAGGATTTTATCGCAGTGATGATGATATTTTTACCATAAACAGTGTCAAAATATCGGCTGACGGTGCGCTAGGTAGTCGTGGAGCCTCATTAATTCAAGACTATAGCGATTTAAATAACCATCGTGGTTTATTACTCTATTCACCTGAAAAACTAGACACTTTAATTGCTACAGTTATGGCAGCTAATTTTCAAGTGAATACTCACGCCATTGGTGATAATGCCAATAAGTTGATCCTTGATCTTTATGAAAAATATATAACTAAAACCAATACCCGTTATTTACGCCATCGCATAGAACATGCGCAAGTATTACAACTTGTAGATATTCCTCGATTTGCCAAACTTAATGTTATTGCTTCAATGCAAGCGACCCACGCCACAAGCGACAAGAATATGGCAGAGAAAAGGCTTGGTTCACAACGTATTTTGGGTGCCTATGCTTGGCAAAAATTACTCCATTCAGGTGCTATTATTGCTGGAGGTTCAGATTTTCCGATTGAACCTGCAAACCCTTTTTATGGCTTACATGCTTCAATTACTCGGCAAGACAGGCAAAATACCCCAAAAGCAGGTTGGTATGTAAATGATGCGATGACACTTGCACAAGCTTTTAACTCATTTACCTATGCCGCAGCTTATGCGGGCCACCAAGAAAATATTATTGGATCTTTAAAAAAGGGTAAAAAAGCTGATTTTATCATTGTTGATAAAGATATATTCGCCCTAAACCCTAAAGCAATATGGCAAACGAATGTGCTTGCCACTTGGGTCAATGGTAAACAAGTATATTAAAGTCTACACACTCTATTTTAATATACACTTGATTTAATTAAAATTAACCTTATTTTTTACACGGCATATTGGATTATTTACCAATGATTGCCTAAACTTTTTGCAATGAATAATTACATTATGACAAAGGAAATATTATGAGTATGAAAGAGCTAAGTATTAAGCAACTCTTAATAGGGGCTGGTGGTTTAATTATTACCGTTGTGATCCTTATGGGGCTTATTTTACAAGGCAATATAAGCGAATCTGCACCACAGGCCAATTTAGGTGGCACAATATTTTGGTTTGCACTGATTATCGTTATCACTATTATTGCCTGCTTAGCTTTTGTTTATCAACTCATCACACAACCACTTACTGCTGTTAAACAATCAATCAATAACCTTACCAGTGGCGGTAAGCTCGATCCAATCAATGAAGACTACAACCGAGAATACCAAGATCTGGCCAAATCTTTTAATGGCTTTTTAAGCTTTTTTGGTAATTTACTCGAACAAAATAAAGAAAATGCTGACTTATTAACTCAAGAAGCACAGCGTTTAAGTGAAATAATGGAGCGGGTAACCCAAGCATCAAATTCTCAACACCAAGAAACTGAAATGCTTGCTACCGCTATGGAAGAAATGTCAGCAACAGCAACAGAATCAGCAACACATACTGCAGAAGCTTCACAAGCGGCACAACATGCCGATACCATAACAGATAAAGGCAAAGAAGTTATTGGTAAAGCCATCAACGCTATTTATGGCCTTTCAAAACATATAGAACAAGGTGAACAAATAGCGATAGATCTGGCAGGCAAAAGTGAACAAATTGGCGCAGTACTTGACGTGATCAAAAGCATTGCCGAACAAACTAATTTACTTGCTTTAAATGCCGCTATTGAAGCAGCGCGTGCAGGTGAGCAAGGACGAGGCTTTGCGGTTGTTGCCGATGAAGTGAGAACACTTGCAGGCCGAACTCAACAATCAACCACAGAAATTCAAGATATGATCGAAACAATTCAGCAAGGTACTAATAAAGTAAGTAAAAACATGCAAAATGGTAAAAAGCTTGCTGAAGAAAATGTTGAAATGGCACGTGAAGCTGACGCCACATTAGATGAGATCAGTCAAGCGGTAGATGCTATTAATGAACGCAACCTACAGATTGCTACCGCCGCAGAAGAGCAAAGCGCAGTAGCGCAAGAAATGGCTCGTAATGTTGCTGATATAAGTAATACCGCCAATGATGCGAATCAAGCTGCCGTTTCATTGCGAGATAGTAGTGATAAATTACAACAAATAGCTGAAAATACACAAAAAGTTGTTAACAATTATCAATGGTAAGTAGACAGTAATATTCGGTGGGAATTAAGTTATTCCCACCACATCAGGTTATCTATTTGCCTTAGTATTTGGGGCGATAAACTTTGACATTGCTAAAGCCATTATCAAGTAAATACAAGGCTTGTAATTTACTCATAACGCCGCGGTCACAATACAATAAATATTCTTTCTCTTGTGGTAAATCACCAAATTGAGTGGCCAGTTTATAAAAAGGAATATGTTTGACTTCCACACCTGTAATTTCCAGTGGATTTTCATCTTCTTCTTCTGGGCTACGAATATCCAAGACAACCGCATCTGTTGGAATTTCTTCAACCATATCAACTGCTTTAATTTCAGCCTCTGTTTCTTGGCCAATATCACGAATATCATAAACACGCGCTTCACTTACTACTTTATCTAAAATAGCAAAATCAAAATGACTTTCTTCAGCTTCCACTTTCGATAATATCGCTTTTACTGTGGGCTTTTTAGATATCACCCCACAGTATTCAGGAATGGTTTTGGCAAAATCTTCGGTGCCTATAGTACGCGCGATATCAATAATATCTTGTTTATCATAAGCCGCTAAAGGACGTAAAATAAGCGTTTCAGTAACACGATCAATCACATTAAGATTGGTTAATGTTTGGCTAGAAACCTGCCCTAAACTTTCTCCGGTAATTAACGCTTGAATACCTGCTTTTTCAGCAACTTTAGCTGCTGCTCGCATCATCATACGCTTTAAGATAACGCCCATTTGGCCATTTTCTACTTTTTCCAAAATTTCTGCGACAACAGGATCAAAATCAATAGCAAAAAACTTAACGCGATGTGATGCACCAAATTTATTCCATAAATAATAACTTACTTGTTTCACCCCAACTTCATGCGCTGAACCACCTAAATTAAAAAAACAATAATGAGTACGAGCACCTTTTTTGATCATTTGATAACTCGCAACACCCGAATCAAAACCGCCTGACATCAGCGATAACACATCTTCTTGCGTGGCAATAGGAAAACCACCTAAGCCTTTATGCAAGTCAGTTACAATAAATAAACGGTTGTTTTTTATTTCTAAACGAATGGTAACCTCAGGTTTGGTGAGTTGAACTTTGGCACTTTCAACTTGCTGATTTAGACCACCACCAACATATTGCTCAATATTAATTGAGTTAAAGTCATGATTTCCTGTACGTTTTACGCGCACACAAAAAGTTTTATTTTCAATAGTTTTAGCATGAACTGCTAAGGTTTTTTCAAAAATATCGTGTAAATCGGTAAACTCAACTTCTTGTACTTCAATAAATTGCGGTATACCGGGAATACACTTTAACGTATCTATAAGTGCTAAACGGTTTTCGGGGCTGTTATTTTTAGTATTTACTTCAATATGATCCCAATGTGCACGCGTAGTAAGCTGCTCATCAACACGACGTAAAACATTTTTAACGTTAGATTCAAGAATTTTAGTAAAACGTTTACGAACAGGGCGAGACTTTATTGTGATCTCAGGTTGAAGCTTAACAATAAATTTCATTAACAATAACACCATAAAAAATAATGGCGCGAATTATACACTAATGGCAGTGAAATAAAATAAATGGGTAAAACCCACAAAGAGTTTGTTGATCTTTTACTATTGAACTTTATTCAAAGTATAAGACCAACGCCCCTAGATAAACTTCACCTTACGACTTAGTTAATCACAGAAACAGGTTCTGATTCTTTGGCTTTTCCTTGGTTGATAGCTATTTCAACACGGCGATTACGACGACGATTCAATGCGTTAGTATTAGGAACCAATGGGCGAGTATCAGCATGACCCACAACGAGTAACCGTGCAGGATCAAACCCTGGTACTTTAATCATTTCATGAGCAATAGCAACCGCTCGTTCACTTGAAAGCTGCCAATTAGAACTATAAAGCTCTGAGTGAATCTCACGATCATCGGTATGCCCTGAAATCATAATTTCACCGGGTATAGTTTTTAATAGTTCGGCTATTTCGCGAATAATGGGCTTAAATTTAGGTTGTAAAAAAGCTGATCCCGATGGAAATGAGCCATTTTCACGAATGCGGATAATAATTTGTTGCCCTAAGGCTTCAAGTTCAATCGCACCATCTAATATTTGATCTTCAAGCTGTTGCGCTATTTTTTTCATCAATTCATTGGTTTGTTCTTGTTGCGCTTGCTCGATTGCCTCTTGCGCAGCTTCTAGCGATTGTGATGGTTGATCATCTGTACTTTGCGATTGCCCACCTCGTTCATCGCCTCGTTGCTCTTGTCGCCCGCCTGCAGAAGTTTCATCACCTGCTTGAAACTCCAACATTTGTTGGGTCATTTCCATGGTTTGTTGTTGAATCACTTCAATTGGTGTTGGTTCAGGTTTTCCCGGTCGAAACTCTTGTGCAATAATGCTGGTACCTTTGGGAATATCTTTGACTTCAATTTTATTTTGTACACCAAAAGCAAACTTCATTGAACCGGCTATTTGCTTAAATTTAAGTACGTCCATTTCAGAAAAAGAAAGCAACAACACAAAAAAGCACATCAGCAGCGACATTAAGTCGGCAAATGTACCCATCCATGCAGGCAATCCTGGAGGTGGGCATTTACACTTTTCAGCCATAACTCTTTCCTATTCTTCAGTGGTATCGACGGCTCGTTTACTTTCAGCGAGATAATTTTTCAATAAGCCTTCTATAACACGAGGGTTTTGACCGTCTTGAATGCCTAACACGGCATCAAGAATAAGTTGTTGATTTAACTTTTCCTCATTCATTCTCAGCTCAAGCTTTTTAGCCAAAGGAATCGCAATAACATTCGCTAAAAAAGCACCATAAAGCGTTGTTAACAAGGCTACCGCCATTGCTGGACCAATAGATTTTGGATCATCCATATTCGACAACATGGCCACCAAACCAATTAAGGTACCTATCATCCCCATCGCGGGGGCAACGTCGGCCAGTGCCATCAGCATTTTAGCCCCAGTTTCATGACGTTCTGTAGTAAGATCAATATCTTTTTGCAAAGTAGCTCTGACCACATCTGCATCGTGGCCATCGACTAACATATCAACACCTTTTTGCATAAAAGAGTTAGATATTTCCGCTTCTTCAAGTGCTAAAAAACCGCCTTTACGTGCAGCATCAGCCATTTCAACTGATTTTTCAATTAATTCTTCGGGTTTTTCAATTTTGAACATAAAGGCCTTAGCAATAATTTTCCCCATACCGAAAAATTGCCCCATGCTATAATTTGATAACACAATAAAAATAGAACCACCAAATACGATCAATACCGATTGTGTATCAACAAACATATTAATATCGCCTGCCAAGAGCATTGCCATGACAAGCAAACCAATAGCACCTAACACACCGAGTAACGTTGCTAAATCCACAAAAGCCTCCAACTTATTAATATGCTTTAAAATTTATTAATTTTTATCTATTATTTTGATAATACCCGATCACACTAAAAGATGCGATAGCCGCCTTAGCTATTATCGTCAAACTGCGGATAAAATTTAGTATAGTCTTGATTTTATTTGAGTGAAAACAACTTACCAGTAATTTTTATTTATTTACTGCTACTATTACATTGACCCTAGCGCCCAGCTAAGGTAACTTTGCGCCAAGTTCATAACCATTAAAATAGCGTTTATTATGCCAAGCAAAAAAATGAAAAATTTAACGTTTGAACAGTCTCTTACAGAATTAGAGACCATAGTGCAAAATTTAGAGCAAGGCGAACTCAGTTTAGAAGAATCGATTAACTTATTTGAACGAGGCTTGGCGCTCAGTAAAATAAGTCAAGATAAATTGCAAGAGGCTGAGCAAAAAGTAAAAATACTTTTGCATGAAAATGGTCAAGCACAGCTTAGTGATTTTCAATTATCAGTACAAGAGCAGGCAGAATAGTCACAGTGAGTACTCCAACGCTAACCAATATTGCCTATTACCAGTCACGCATTGATCAATTTTTAACGCAAAAATTAGCAGAGCAAGTTCGCAATGATCAAAAACTCTATGAAGCGATGAAATATGGCCTGCTCATTGGTGGTAAACGTATGCGTCCATACCTTGCTTACATCACGGGCGAAATGTTAAACCTTGATGCCAATGATATTGATGTTATTGCAGCAAGTATAGAATGTATTCATGCTTATTCATTACTGCATGATGATTTGCCAGCAATGGATGACGATGAATTACGCCGAGGCAAACCTACTTGTCATATAGCCTTCGATGAAGCCACAGCAATTTTGGCAGGCGATGCACTACAAACACTGGCTTTTGATATTTTAGCTAATCAGCCGTTAAGTGAATATGCCAATAATAAACGTCTTGTACTTATTCAACAACTTATTAAAGCTTCAGGCTATCAAGGTATGTGTGGCGGCCAAGCACTTGATTTAGCGGCTACCAATAAGACAATCACCTTAACTGAGCTAGAAGCCATTCATAAACTCAAAACGGGTGCATTATTGCAAGCAAGTATTTTAATGGTGGCTGAATGTTCACCTCAAATATCACCACAAGATACCGATAATTTAACTTTATTTGCTCAATGTATTGGCCTAGCCTATCAGGTGCGAGATGATATTATTGATATCACCTCAAGTGAACAAGAGCTAGGTAAACCAGCAGGTTCAGACCTTGCAGCCAATAAAAGCACCTACCCTGCACTACTCGGTTTACAAGGGGCACAACAAAAAGCTGAACACTTATATCAACAAGCACTACAAGCTTTAGCGAATTTACCTTACAATAGCGACAATTTAACAAACTTTGCGAATTTCATTATTAATCGTAAAAGCTAACCAATCAAAAATAAAGACAAAGACTGAAATGACTATAAACCTTGCTGATTATCCACTTTTATCACAAATTGACCTCCCTGAAAATCTCCGTCAATTACAAAAGAATCAATTAGCACAAGTAAGCAATGAATTACGAAATTTTTTATTAAATTCGGTGAGTAAAAGCAGTGGTCATTTTGCTTCTGGCTTAGGTACTATCGAGTTAACCGTAGCATTACACTATGTATATCAAACCCCCTTTGATCAACTTATTTGGGATGTTGGCCATCAAGCTTACCCTCATAAAATACTCACGGGGCGCCGCGACAAGCTGCATACTATACGCCAAAAAGACGGTTTACACCCTTTTCCATGGCGTGAAGAAAGTGAATACGATGTGTTAAGTGTTGGTCATTCTAGTACATCAATTTCAGCTGCATTAGGCTTGGCCGTAGCCGCTGATAAGGAAGGAAAAGATCGCAAAGTAGTCGCTGTTATTGGTGATGGCGCTATGACTGCAGGTATGGCCTTTGAAGCGTTAAATCATGCCGGTGACATTGGTAAAGATATGCTCGTTATTTTGAATGACAATGAAATGTCAATTTCTGAAAATGTCGGTGCATTAAATAATCATTTAGCTAAATTACTGTCTGGTAGCCTTTATACTGGGCTTCGTGAAGGTAGTAAGCGCATACTTAAAAATATCCCTCCTATTAGAGAATTAGCAAGCCGCGCTGAAGAGCACCTTAAAGGCATGGTGGTACCCAGTACTTTTTTTGAAGAATTAGGTTTTAATTACATTGGCCCTATTGATGGTCATGACGTCAACAGTTTAGTCGATACTATTAGTAATATGCGCTCATTAAAAGGCCCACAATTACTACATATTGTCACTAAAAAAGGCAAAGGCTACCACGCTGCTGAGCAAGATCCGATCAAGTATCATGCGGTACCTAAATTTGATCCTAAAGCAACTAATTTACCCCAAAGTAAGCCAAGCTTACCTGCCTATTCACAAATTTTTGGTGACTGGCTCTGCAAAACAGCAGCTGTAGATCAAAAACTTATGGCAATAACGCCAGCAATGCGTGAAGGTTCAGGCATGGTTGAGTTTAGCCAACGTTTTCCTGAACAATATTTTGATGTAGCTATTGCTGAACAACACGCTATTACTTACGCTGCTGGTTTAGCTATTGCTGGTTTTAAACCTGTTGTTGCAATTTATTCTAGCTTTTTACAGCGTGGTTATGATCAACTGATCCATGATGTTGCCATACAAAATTTACCCGTATTATTTGCAATTGATCGCGCAGGCGT
>WFQC01000192.1 GCA_015487235.1 Alteromonadaceae bacterium | reverse complement strand
ATTGAAGAGAATGGTTGTTCCCTTGTCGAAATCAATAACGTAGCATAAAGCGTTTATAAACCAGCCTTACAGGGATACCTGAGCAAATAATGCTCTTCGTTGCATCTATTTTTAAGGGAACACCATTAATAAAAAGATGCGCCTTAACCATGAATTGCTCAAGCATCCTGAAACTCGCATCTTGAAGTATCATGGGTATATAGAAACAATTAACCCTCTAATTTAGAGGGTTAATTGTTATGTCCTTTTGGAAATTAATCTTATTTGATGAGACCCATACTTCGGTCACTTACGGCTTCTCGCCACCCTCCAAGCCATTCGGATCTTGCGGTAGCATTTTGATATGGACAATTTTCTTTTGCTCTGCCAGCTGCTCCTGCTTGGTAACCATTTGAATGCGCTCTATCTAAACGATCTCTTTTTTGTCTCTTCATTGATGAATCTCCAAAATCTATTGAAATACCTTAATATTAGTAGTGTGTAACCACACCATTTCACTAAGATATATGAAGTAAGCCGTCAATAATTTCTCACACATACCACTCTAAAAAACGCTTCGTTCACCTTGGCAAGTTAAAACCAACCGTAGCAAACAATCAGTTAGTTAAATTGGTACAAAGAACTTACCGACACTTCATTAAAGAACACTTTTTGTGGCAAAACAAGTAAAAGATCACCTCAAAATGTTGAAATTTGTTACACATTTCATGGTTAAATTTAATGACTAAAAAACCATTTCAGCTTTATCTTTATAAAACAACCAACTACTTTTTTATAGTATAAAAAGAGTATCTATAAACTATTATTTTTAGAAAAAAATAGTTTAAGTAAGCATATTGGTGTAATTTTTGAGCACAAAAATCATGCCAATAAAGGCTTTAACATTTTTTCTAACCCATTTAATTTTATTTCATAAATTAGGGCTAATTGTCGACCAAGCTTTCCTTCTGGGAAACCTTTTTGATAAAACCAAACTAAATAAGGTTCAGGCAAGTGTAATAGCTTACGCCCTGCATATTTTCCAAAAGGCATAGTTTGATTTATAGCCGCTAATAGAAATTGCTTATCAGTTAATAGATTATTCATAGTGCCAACTAGCTTTTAGGTCGCTTTTGCAACTTACGCTGTAAGGTTCTGCGATGCATTGATAACTGTCGAGCTGTCGCAGAAATATTCCCATTATTAAATTTTAATACTTGCTGAATATGCTGCCATTCTACTTGCTCAGCCGAAAGTGTTTCTTCTGCAACTATTTCTATTTCATGTACTTCATTACTATTTTGTAGCGCTGCCAATAATGTTTTAGTATCAACAGGTTTGGCTAAATAATCATCTGCACCTAATTTAATTGCATCAACCGCGGTAGCAATACTGGCAAAGCCTGTAAGTAAAATAATACGTGCTTTGGGTAACAAACTGCGTAAAGGTTTAATTAAATTAAGCCCGCTTTCGTCTGCAAGTTTCATGTCTAATAAAATAAATTGCGGCATGATTTGACGACAAATAAGTAATGCCTGATTACTGTCAATAGCATGATGACATTGAAAATTATATTTAGCCAAACGGCGTTTTACGGTATTGGCAAAAGCAACATCATCTTCAATAATAACTAAGGTTTGTTGTATTTGCATTATGCGAAGCCCTATATTATTTCTTCTGTAACTAAAGGTAATATTAGCGTTACTACAGCACCACCTTGCTGATGATTGGTTAGAGTTAACTTACCGCCTAATCTTTCTAAGCTTGCATGACTTAAAAAAACAGCCATACCTAAGCCTTGCTCACTATCAACAAGCTCAACGCCTAATTTTGTAAGCTTTGAGGTAGTAAAGCCTTGACCAAAGTCACGAATCGTTAAACACCATTGATCTACAACGCTTTGCTTATTATTTGATTTTTTTAGTGTCATCAACAGTTCTATTTCATCACTATTATTGGCTTTGGTGGCTCTAACCGCATTATTGATTAAATTAAAAATTGCAGGCAATAGTGCACCATCAGCAAAGACAAAAGATTTTTCTAGCACTGTGTTAGGTAAAATTTGAGGCTGTTTAAGCGTTATATCAGGGTAATTTAAATTAATATACTCTTGTAATTCATGCAAAATTTTCTGACAAGCAACAGGTTTTGCCACTTGCGTTTTTATATCAAAAGTCATTTGCCTAAAGTTATGTAAACTTTCACCACAGCGCTGTAGTTGCTGTTGTAAATCAGCAACAATTTCATCATTTGGGTATTCTTCATCAAGCTCATCAGCTAAAAGCTGTGCTGTGGCTAAAGGCGTAGCTAATTGGTGAGTCACTTGCGCTGAAGCAATCCCTAAGGCAATAATTTTTTCCTGTTTTAATTGTTCTTCTCGATAGCGTGCTATTGCTAGTTCTTTTTCATGAATAGAGCGCGCTAGTTTACCAACAACGAGGGCAACAATAGAGGTGGAAAACAGAAAATTTATCCACATACCAATAAAGTGCCCTTCCATATTGCCGTGCATAACGTGCATCGGCATCATCCACAACATAAAGCTATAAGCGGCAATCGCTAATAACGCAATAATTGCTAGCATCCATAAAGGTAATGTTACCGCAGCAATAGCTATGGGGATCAACAATAAAGAGACAAAGGCATTTGTGGCTCCACCACTAAAATATAAGAGTAATGAAAGAAAAATAACATCTGCTATAACCTGAGCAAATAAGGCGAGTTGCCCAGCCTCTTGACCATTGCGATAATACACATAACAAGCTAAGGTAAATAGTATTTCTAGCGTTACAATACTTACCAGTGGCGTTAAGGGTAGTTGATAATGTAATACCTGAGTTACAAAAAAAAGTAAGATGATTTGAATAATAATCATCACACTTCGCAAGGTAATAATGGTATTTATCTGGCTAAGAGTTTTAAAAAATGCATTCATTAGGGTTTTATTTTAAAATAGTGAAAGAAAAACAAGCCTTATTACATTATCATACTACCCTAAGTCTATTGTATATATTCATAAATTAATGAGAAGCTTGATCTAAGTGAAATTATTATGACAAAAGAACTTATCACCTTAGGTGGTGGCTGTTTTTGGTGTATTGAAAATATTTTTAAGCGTGTAAAAGGTGTCGAAGCTGTAGTCAGTGGTTATTCTGGAGGTGATAATGCTAACCCCACTTATGAGCAAGTCTGTAGTGGCTCAACTAATCATGCAGAGGTTGTACAAATAACATTTGATGCGCATGTGATTTCATTAGATACATTGTTTACGGTATTTTTTGCTATTCATGATCCCACCACATTAAACCGTCAAGGTGATGATATTGGTAGTCAATATCGCTCAATTATTTTGTACCATAACGACATGCAAAAAAAGCAGGCAAAAGCCAAAATACAGCAGCTTGAAAAAAGCCAAGTATTTACCAATCCTATTGTTACTGAAGTTACCGCTTTTGAGCGCTTTTACAGTGCAGAAAGTTATCATCAAAACTATGTTGAAAATAACCCTGAAAACCAGTATTGCCAACTTGTGGTAGCGAAAAAAATTCAGAAGTTTTTAAGTGATTTTAGTTATTTGTTAAAATAGAAAAGATGACAACTTAACTATTAACCGATAAGTCGTCATCTTTTTGAAAGCTGTTATAACTTAAAAGGCAAATTTAGCACCAAAGCTTAAAACACCTGTACCGTCATAATTATCATAAGCAGCTTCAAGGCTAAATTTGTCGTTAATTTTATAACCCGCGCCAGCACCGTAACCTAATTCCCAATCACTATTCACTGTATTTGAGCTACCGTAGTATGTTGCTTTAAAACCTACTTTAGCAAATGAAGGTGTAGCGAATAAATAAAGGCCATTTTTATAATTATATTGAAAACGAGCTGAAAATGCTGTGAATGAATCTACTTCCACTTGTACCCCATATACAGTATCGTCACCTGCTCCTACACCTAAGCGAAGTTCAGGTGTAATAACGATATCTTTATTTTCAAGCTCAAGTTGATAACCAATAGAACCATAAACCATACCTAATGAAATAGAATCTCCATCTATTTTATCGGAAAGAGCACTATAACCACCACCAACAACCCAGTTAGAAGCTGCTGCTGTAGCTGATAATGACAGTAAAGAGATGGCAATTAGTGTTTTTTTAAACATATATATTTCCTTTTTAACAATGCATCCATAAAGGAGTAAAAAGAAAGTGGCTGTGAATACACCATCACAGCCACCCTACTAAATAAAACGCGCAGATTCTAACAAAGTAATAACATTTCAATCAAGCAATCATTTACATTATTTTGTAAAAAAAATTACAATATCATTACATTGATTATCAATGTTATTGGGCGATTTTAGCCTTTTGTTCTGCTTCTTTGTCAATAAGCTTTTTGAATGAAGAGGCTAGTTTTTCATACATTTTTTCAACAACATTTTTGCCTTCTATTTCTTTTTGTAAAGCGTTAATTTGATCTCTAATATCTTCATAAGCTAACCCTTCATCATCGGTGTAACCGAGTAAACGTGCAATTTCTAATTCATCTTCTGCACGATTTAATAAGGTTTTAATTTTAGCTTTGTCTTGTTCTTTATCTAGCTTAGACGCTTCTTTAATTAACACTTGCGCGCGAATTAATCCTAAAGGAATAACCGACTCTTTAACCACAAAAGTAGTTAATGCTTGCGCAATAATGGCTAAACTTTCTTCTTTTTTACCATCAACTAGCGCTTTAGTTGCTAATTTAATGGCTTCAGGATAAGTTGCCATAGGCAAATAAACTGAGGTCGCAACCATATCGTCTTGCATCGGTGCAAGTAATGCTCGTGCTGCAATAACTTTGTTGTCTTTGAGTAAATCAATTGCTAATTGGGTATTTCGTTTCACTAACGTAGGTGTAGTTACTAATTCTGAAACTACAACATCTGACTGAATAGGCACTAAAGACAATTCAGGACGTGCCGCTGTAATCGTATCAAACTGTCCTACAGCTTTTTCAAGGGCAGCCAGTGCTTGCTTTTCTTTACCTTCTGCTTGTAAATATTCAACCGCTTTTTGCACTTGATTAAAAGCATCAAGTACTTTTTGATCAACAACAGCCAATAAATCGTTTTGTTGTTGCTCTAATTTACTTACCGCTTGATTGGTTTCTTTTTGTTTAAGTGTGCTGCTATCATTAGCCATAACAGGGCTTGCCATTGTTAAACCAACAAGAATACCTGCTAATAATTTAGTTACTTTCATTGCTCTCTCCTTTTAATAACCTTTTTAGTCACATTTTTTAATGATTTTTGTTTTACGCTGTAAAAATAAGGTGTGTTAGGGCAGCTATTTAGCCGCCTTAACACAACAAGATAATTACCCGTTACTTACATCTTCAAAGTCTGCGTCAATAACTTCATCGTCATTTGAAGCACTTTGTGTGGTATTAGCATTGTGTGCTGTTTGCTCTTGGCTTTGCGCTTGCATTGCTTGAGCATAAGCATCGCTTAATGCTTTTTGACGCATCTCTATTGCCTGTTTGTCATCACCATTAACCGCCATTTTTAGCTGTTCTATCAGTGTTTTTAAGCTGTTTTGTTGTTCAGCCGACAAACTTGCCATTGAGCCTTCAACCGTGTGAATTAATTGATCAGCTTGGTTACGTTGCTCGATTAACTCACGTTTTTTCTTATCTTCACTTGCATGAAGTTCAGCTTCTTTGATCATGCGTTCAACTTCATCTTCGCTCAAACCGCTTGAAGCTGTAATTTTAATAGTTTGCTCTTTTCCTGTAGCTTGATCTTTTGCTGATACATTCAAAATACCATTAGCATCAATATCAAAAGTCACTTCAATTTGCGTAGAGCCTCGAGGGCCTGGCTTAATATCTGTTAAGTTAAATTGTCCTAACGATTTATTATCAGCCGCTAGTTCACGCTCACCTTGCAATACATGCACAGTTACGGCTTCTTGGTTGTCTTCAGCCGTAGTGAAAACTTCAGATGCCCGTGTTGGTATCGTGGTATTTTTCTCAATAAGTTTGGTCATTACACCACCTAAGGTTTCAATACCTAATGACAATGGTGTTACATCCAGTAATAGCACGTCATCAACACTACCCGATAATACGCCTGATTGAATTGCCGCACCTAAGGCAACCGCTTCGTCAGGGTTTACATCTTTACGAGGTTCTTTACCAAAGAAGTTTTTCACTTCTTCTTGTACTTTAGGCATACGGGTTTGACCACCCACCAAAATAATCTCGCTAATGTCACGTTTGCTTAGGCCTGCATCTTTTAATGCTTGTTCACAAGGTTTAAGCGTTTCTTTAACTAAATCATCAACTAATGACTCTAATTTTGCACGAGTCACTTGAATAGCTAAATGTTTTGGCCCACTCGCATCTGCCGTAATATAAGGCAAATTGACATCTGTTTGCATGGCTGATGAAAGCTCAATTTTTGCTTTCTCTGCCGCTTCTTTTAGGCGCTGCATTGCTAATGGATCTTTAGTTAAGTCTAAGCCTTGATCTTTCTTAAACTCTTCAACTAAGTAATTGATCAAGCGATTGTCAAAGTCTTCACCACCTAAAAAGGTGTCACCATTGGTCGCTAACACTTCAAATTGTTTTTCGCCATCAACATTGGCAATTTCAATAATTGAAACATCAAACGTACCACCACCTAAGTCATAAACCACAACTTTTTGATCTGCCTTACTATTTTTATCAACACCGTAAGCTAATGCAGCCGCAGTAGGCTCATTAATAATACGTTTCACTTCTAAGCCAGCAATACGACCCGCATCTTTTGTTGCTTGGCGTTGCGAGTCATTAAAGTAAGCAGGTACGGTAATAACCGCTTCAGTGACTGTCTCACCTAAATAAGCTTCTGCATCTTTTTTCAGTTTACGTAAAATTTGTGCTGACACTTCTTGTGGTGATAATGCTTTACCATTAATTTCAACCCAGGCATCGCCATTGTCTGCCTTCACAATTTTATAAGGCACTAAACCAATGTCTTTTTGTACTACGTCTTCATCAAAGCGTCGTCCGATCAAACGCTTAATCGCAAATAACGTATTTTCTGAATTCGTTACAGCTTGACGTTTTGCTGGTTGTCCAGCCAATGTCTCATTGTCTGTATATGCAACAATCGAAGGTGTGGTACGATTACCTTCTGCATTTTCAATTACTTTTGCTTTGCCGCCTTCCATCACCGCGACACATGAATTTGTTGTACCTAAATCTATTCCGATAATTTTACTCATAATGGTTACCCTTCCTCTTTTTTTAATTTGATTAGTCATAACCCCTTTGGTTATGACAGAATAAGCAACCGTTAGCTGAGCTCTTTATCTATTCAACATTTGGCTGCTTTGTTTATGGTGGCTATGATAGCTAGCTTATGGTTCAGCTTCTGTCACAAATGTGACACTTAAGATAAGTTTTTATATTTTGCGTGAACAATAATTTTTATTTATTGTTTATCAATGAGTTAAAGGATTCTACTTTGTTACTTTCTGAACAATCTTTACTAATAATACTGCTCATAGCCTTGATCGCAGTGCTTTTATATGTTCGCTATAAAAAATTTCAATACCAACAAGCAATGCGAGCGCCTTTTCCACTTGAATGGCAACATTTATTAATAAAAAAACTCCCTATTTATCAAAAATTACCTGATTATTTGCAACAAGAATTACAGCAAAAAATTAAGCACTTTCTTTATACTAAAGTTTTTATTGGTTGTGCTGGGCTAACAATTAGTGATGAAATAAAAGTGATTATTGCGGCTGAAGCCAGCTTACTTATTTTAAACCGACCCAGTCATTGTTATAAAAATTTAAAATGGATTTATGTTTACCCATCGGTATTTATTGCAAAACGTGAGGTAAAAAATGAATACGGTTTAGTGGCAAAAACGCGTACAGCCTTATTGGGCGAATCTTGGCAAAGTGGTAAAATTATTTTGGCTTGGGATAATGTCGAGTCAGGCATGCGCAATTTTCATGATGGTCATAATGTAGTATTACATGAATTTGCACATCAACTCGATCAAGAAAGCGGTCAAGCCAACGGCGCACCTTTGCTCTACACCAAAGACAGTTATCAAATATGGAGTCGTGTTTTTAGCCATGAATTTGAACAGTTACAGAAAGATTTACAGCAAGGCAAGCACACTTTAATAGATCAATATGGCGCAACAAACCCCGCTGAGTTTTTTGCCGTTGTCACTGAAGTGTTTTTTGAAAAACCTCATGCTCTTCATAAATTACATCCTGAGCTTTTTTCCTTATTAAAAGACTACTACCAACTTGATCCCAGAAACTGGTGATAAACAATACTTATGTTTAAACTGAAAACAGTAAGGCTAAACGATTGAACTTTGCTATATCATCATAAACAGGTAGAATAATGAGTAATATTTTAAGATCCTTTTTGATGACTCATGCCAAACGACCTAGTTCATGTTCCTAAAAAAGCAAGCCCCGTTTTAGTAAAGCAAGCAAAATTATTCTCTGATTTGCCCATAAAATTACTTGAAAATTTACAACAAGATTTTCAACTAAATGAATGGCAAAAAGGTGAATATATTAGCGCTTCTATTTTAACAAAACGCTTTTTTGTACTACTTGATGGCCAACTAGAGTTAAAGCAAAGTAACCCCGATACAGCGCGCGAAGCTACCGTTGATATGCTGTATGCCGGTGACTGTTTTGATTTAATTGTATTACTTGATGGCCAACAACATGATGTTATTATTGCCCCACTTAACACTGTGCGTTTGATCTCTGTACCTATTGAAAAAATGCGTCATTGGATATGGACATACCCTGAACTAAATAAAAAATTCCTTCCTTATTTAGCACAAAAAATGCGTGAAAAAGAAGAGCAAGCCACAAGCTTTGTGTTACATGACATGACCACACGTTTAAGTCGCATTATTTTAAAACATATCAATAAAATAAAATCCTATACGGGTACACAAAAAGAAGAACACACACATCATTTAATTAATGGTTTAAGTGATGAAACCTTAGCTCGTATGGTAGGTTCGGTAAGACAAGTCGTTAATAAACAACTACAACATTGGAAAGCACAAGGTATTTTAAATAAAAAGCGTAATCAAATCATGATCAATGATTTAGCCGCGTTAGAGCAAGAAGCACGTTACACCCAAAACTTACCTAATTCTCGTACCCTAAAATCTCTACCCTTACGTTAATGTGATCACAAAACAGTTAACTTTCTATAATATCTATTGATTCAATTAACAGCGTGTATGAAACAATAACACCGAATAAGTCTGTGTTAGCCGTAACTGAAATAACTTGCCAGCCTTCATTTTCTATTTCTTGAATTTGTGTGTTTAACAACGCTAAATCAACGCTGCCAAACAACCAATGAGTTTTTTGTCAAAGACAACTACTTTTCTCATTCAAAACTCCATTTATGATTATACCAATTTCATTAATTAAGTGAGCTATTTTATACACAGGAAAAATTGCCAAATACAAGGCATTTATTTTAATAACTAGTTATTCTAATTATAAAATAAATAACGCGGTAATTGGTGATTTTAACAAGTAGAAATGATCACCTAGTTTGTGAGATTGGTATTATATAACAGCAAAGTCTACAGCCTTGCTGTTATATAAGCGAGTGGTAAATGTTGCTTGATTAAAAAATTATCGATAAGCCAATAAACGCCGTAAAGCTTTTACTTCATCAAGTAATTCTAGTGCTAAAGCAGCACCAGCAGCATTTACCCCTAAATCACGTTGTAAACGATTAGCGGTTTGTACCCGAAGAATACTACTACTTGGAAACTGCCATTGGCTGTAGCTATCAGCACTATTAAGCGGCTCCACAATACCATAGCGTACTAACTCTTTTAATTCTTTTGACGAGATATGGCAACAATGGCAAACCGATGCAAATGACATAGGTGCTAACTCATCAACAATTACGCCTGAAATAATTTTCATCATTTGAACTGTCATTAGTTCACTCCCATTTTTGCACGCGGATTAAAGTTATTTGCCTTTTCTTTTAAAGACTTATACAAAGACTTTTCTTCTTCTGATAAGTTTTTCGGCAATACTATTTTCAATTTAACATAAAAATCACCTGGCTCTTTCGCTGGTAAACCACGCCCTTTTAAGCGCATTTTACTGCCACTATTAGCTGACTCAGGTAGTTTTAAATCAACTGTTCCAGCAGGCGTAGGTACTTTTACCTTTTCACCTAATGCGGCTTCCCATGGTGTGATCGGCAACTCTATCGTGACATCTTTACCGTCAACTTGATAAAGTGGATGCGGATTAAATTGTACTTCTAAATATAAGTCACCATTTTCTCCGCCACCAAAACCAGGGTTACCTTGTTTTTGCAAACGAATACTTTGTCCAGCCTTAATACCTTTAGGTATTTTTACATTTAAGGTGCGCTCTTTTACTTGAACTCGCCCATGCTCGTCAATAGTTTGCCCACTTAAACTAATGCTACGGGTTGCACCTGTATAGGCATCTTCTAAGTCGATCATTATTTTTGCTCGACTGTCTTGACCCCGAGACTTTCTATTTGCACCATGCATATCATGTTGAAAGCCCCCGCGACCAAACAACGACTCAAAAAAGTCACTAAAGGGTTCTCCACCCGCTGCAGAATAATGATCGTCATATTGATGAAATTGTTCTTGCCAATTAGGTGGTGGAGTAAAGCCTTGTCCAGCTTTCCAATTACTGCCTAACTGATCATAAGCGGCACGCTTTTCTTCATCACGTAACACTTCATAAGCTTCGCCTATTTCTTTAAAACGCTCTTCTGCATCTTTTTCTTTACTAACATCGGGATGATATTTTCTTGATAGCTTACGATAAGCCTTTTTAATTTCTTCTGGTGTTGCATTTTTATCAACACCCATAATTTGATAATAATCTTTATAATTCACAGTGACTCCTCGCTATAATTATTGGGTAATTGAAATCACCTGATAATTTATTTAATACAATAATAAGCCATATTCTATAAAAAGGAGGATTTAATTAATGTCATAAATATGACAGTGATCCTAAATTTATTATAGTTTTAATCATAATGAATACCGATTAAACAGCTTAATAAGATGATTTATAAGATGGGTGAGAAAGTTTAAATTTCAACAATATTCTGAACTTTATTCAGGCAACATCGAGCGTTAAGCTCACTTTATAACTCGCACTAACTTGCAACAGCCAAAGCAGGTGAATTAGGTTTCAATAAATATTGATCAATAAGCGCTAAAACATGTTCTGTTTGGTCGCTAATTTCACCTAATCCGCATACTCCTTCAATAGTATTGAGAACATCATCAGCTTTACGGCTAGCTATTTGAGCTAAATATTGTAATTCATCTCGAAAATATTTGTCCATAACACGGGCTGGTTTTAATACTTGTATGCGTAAAATTGTCGGTTTTCCTAACAATCTGATTTTTTCAATAACATCAACAAGGTGACCTGAATTTTGTAATTGAGCCAAATCATTAAACCAAAACATTTGTTTCTGCTTATCTTGTAAATTTCTTGGCAACACAATGAGATAAAAAGATTTAATGGGTGTTTTTTTATCGACTTTATTAATGACCGACATGCAGTAATTTCTAAATTTTTCTTGTTCAATGAGTTTAACCAACATTTCTTTATCATTATGACTATCAACGTTTAAGCTATTGATTTGTGTCTGCTGATTCATGGCAACAGAGCTAATAAACCATTGACGCTTATCTTGATGAATAAAAAATGGCACAGAGAAGTGGTTTTTAGCATAAACATTACGTAATGCTTGCTCTAACCCATAAGTTTCTTTTTTATCTAATCCTGATGGTTTTAAGTTATCCATATTTTGGTAAATAAATTCTCGCAACATATAACTTGCGGCATGTCTTCTTTCTGTTTGGCCAATTAATAAGCGTAAATTCTTATGATCGCTACAACCAACCAATTGATAAACTTGATTAGCAATGGTGACGACGCGATTACGGTAAGGTATATCCATAGATAATCGAACTTCAACGCCAGCTTTACAAGCCAATGGTTCATCAAGCGCAATAGACAAACCTTTTGTGGAGATATTATTGGTAACACCAGCTATTTTACAGGCCGTTTTACCATGACGAGTTAAGCGTAATGTCAGTGCATAATCAAAACGATCTTCAGAGCGAAAATCATTTACTTTTACTTCTACCTGCTCCATAGCAACCGCTGCTTTAATGATTGGTAATTGGTAACGTACAGGGCATTTTATTGCTTGCGTTGTTGGTAGCGAAATACTCGGTACCTTCAACGCCTGCTTTAAAGCCAATACCTCATTAATGTCAGTTACATCAGACAATTGAGCAAAATAATTACTACAAGTGAGCACTTTATTTACTTGCATATTAATCGGACGATTAAGCAGTGCAAGCACAGGGTTAATATGGCTTGGCAAAGCACTCGGGTTATATGCATCTTGTTGAGCATTAATGGTTGTAAGCTTTAAGCGAATATGTCGATAATTACCATTTAAAATATATTTTTTCAGTAATTCTTGCGCTTTTTTACTGGTTAACTGCGACTGCCAAAGAATGATAAATTGTGCTTTAGGT
>WFQC01000191.1 GCA_015487235.1 Alteromonadaceae bacterium | reverse complement strand
TGCGTTTGCTTAATACCCTACATCCTGTAGGTAATAGTCTCTTGGGTTGCCCTTGGAAACTGGATGCGCATTTTAGGGATTTTCGCTAAAGGATCAAGCTTTATTTTTAACTTTTGTGTTGTTCGCTTTATTTTTGAACTATTCGTTGCTTAAACCCTAATTGTTAACTCTGAATTAACACAATTTAGTACTTTGCCATATCACAAGGAAGCATTAAAAAAGTGCTCACAAATATTTTATAATTTTTGAGGTAAAAAAGCAGACAGCTAATAGGTTTAACCCTTATCTTCATCTTTTGTGTTATTCTCTGAGTTTGAACTAGGCGTTGCTGCTTTATCTTTAACTTCAATAGATTCAAAATCGACATCTTGATCATCGCCAATGACGTGTTCTAACTTCAATTTTTTTACCGAACGAATAGTAGTAATAGGGCCAGAACAAGCATAAAGAATAAAGATTGCCCCCAATAACTCTGCAGGGCTTGACGCGACAACCACAAATACAAGTACAATTAATAAGACCATTAAAAAGTTAACTTTACCTTTCCAGTCAACTTCTTTAAAGCTGTTGTATCTGAAGTTACTCACCATTAATAGGCCTGTAATGATAGTAATAATACCTACAATGGCTCCATAATCATGGCCATTAAGTTGGTATTCTGAACCAACCCAAACAATACTGCCAATAACGCCTGCTGCAGCTGGGCTCGCTAATCCCTGAAAATAGCGTTTATCGGCTATACCTATTTGGGTGTTGAAGCGAGCAAGTCTTAAGGCAGCACATGCAACATAGACAAAGGCAGCTAACCAACCAAATTTCCCCATATCAGATAAAGCCCAATTATATGCAACTAAACCAGGGGCAATACCAAAAGAAACCATGTCAGCCATGCTATCGTATTCAGCACCAAACTCACTTTGTGTATTGGTCATTCTTGCTACACGCCCATCTAACCCATCAAAAATCATGGCGATAAAAATAGCAATTGCTGCACTAATAAAATGCCCGTTCATTGATGATACTACGGCAAAAAAACCAGAAAATAACCCTGCCGTTGTTAATAAATTAGGCAATAAATAGATACCTCTATTTTTAGCACTTTCAGTTGTGTGTTTTTCAATCATGTTCGCTTTTTATGCTTTACTTCATTTTTAGTCTCATTAATTTACCATAGTTAGTAACAATAAAACCACGAGAAATTACGCGAAATAATGTGTATTTTTGTTAAATATACCACGTAAAAAGTTGTCAAGGGGGTTTAAGATGTTATAGAGTTTCTTATAAAGAAGTTATTTGAATACTTTTTTGATACTTGTAGTCTTGGATTTTTATTATTTATATATGGATTTTAATATGAAGTTTGTACCAATGATTGTAGTTTTACTTGGTTTCTCAACAGCAACTTATGCCGCTACTAAAATCACCGTTTATCGTTGGGTTGATAGTAACAACGTTGTGCATTTTAGCCAAAACCAACCTGATCATAATAACTTCACCGAAATTCCAATGCAAAAATTCCAGCATAAAAAAATAGCACCCAAAGACAAAATAGCACAAGCTTCACTAGAGACAGATAAGCCTGATAAAGCCGCGTTGAACGTAAAAAATAAAGAAGAACGCTGCATAACGGCAAAAAATAACCTAGCAACACTAGAGAAGTTTGACTTAATTCAATATAAAACAGATTCAGGAGAAGCTAAGCTGTTAAGCGCTAAAGAAAGAAAAGACCAACTTGCGCTAAATAAGCAACAAGTTGATCTTTTTTGTGAGCATTAAACCTCACAGTTTTTATCTGCTGTATTAACTAAAAATAAGTTCACCATCTTTAGCATCAACATATATCGTTGAGCCAGCTTGATAGTCACCTGCCAATATTTTTTGTGCAAGTGGGTTTTCAATACTCGTTTGTATTGCTCTTTTCAAAGGTCTTGCCCCAAAGACAGGATCAAAACCAACGGATGCAATTAAACTTAATGCCGCATCTGAAACAGTTAACGTTATATCTCTGTCAGTAAGACGCTTACGTAATCCCTCTATTTGAATTTTCGCAATTTGTTCTATTTGCTCTTGTTTCAACGAGTGGAATACCACAGTGTCATCAATACGATTAATAAACTCAGGCTTAAAGTGTTTACCGACTTCATCCATAACCTTGGCTTTCATTTCATCATATTGGCTTTCATCTGAATACATTTGAATAATGTCAGAGCCAATATTAGAAGTCATGATGATCACAGTATTTTTAAAATTCACCGTACGCCCTTGTCCATCCGTTAAACGGCCATCATCAAGCACTTGTAATAAGATATTAAAAACATCTGGGTGTGCTTTTTCCACTTCATCTAATAGCACTACAGAATAAGGTTTACGTCGAACTGCTTCAGTTAAATAACCACCTTCTTCATAGCCAACATATCCAGGAGGCGCACCCACTAAGCGTGACACTGAATGTTTCTCCATAAATTCTGACATATCAATGCGTATAAGTGAGTCTTCACTATCAAACATAAAGCTTGCCAACGCTTTAGTTAATTCAGTTTTACCTACACCTGTTGGTCCTAAAAATAAGAAGGAACCAATAGGTTGATCGGGATCTGCTAAACCTGCACGAGAACGTCTGATCGCATTTGATACTGCAATAACAGCCTCAGATTGACCAATAACACGTTTTTGCAAGTAATCTTCCATTTGGATCAACTTATCGCGCTCTTCTTCGAGCATTTTCGCTACAGGAATACCCGTTGCACGACTTAACACTTCCGCAATTTCAACTTCTGTAACCTTGTTACGTAATAAGGTCATCTCTTGCATTTCGGCTTGACTTGCAAGATCAAGCTGCTTTTCGAGCTCGGGTATTTTGCCGTATTGTAATTCAGACATTTTATTGAGATCGCCATGACGACGAGCTGCTTCTAACTCAATACGCGCCTGCTCTAGTTCTTCTTTAATACTTTGTGTGCCATGCAAAGCGGCTTTTTCTGTTTTCCAAACTTCTTCAAGCTCATCATAGTCTTTTTGCAACTTCTCAATTTGCTCTGAAATATCTTTTAAGCGCTTTTTAGACGCTTCATCAGAATCTTTTTCTAATGCTTTTGCTTCAAGTTTTAATTGAATTAAACGGCGCTCAAGCTTATCTAACTCTTCAGGTTTTGAGTCTATTTGCAAACGAATACTTGATGCGGCTTCATCAATTAAGTCAATTGCTTTGTCTGGCAATTGTCTGTCTGTAACATAACGATGCGATAAATTAGCGGCGGCAACAATAGCAGGATCAGTTATATCAACCGAATGATGCAGCTCATATCGCTCTTTTAGACCACGTAAAATGGCAATAGTATCTTCTACACTTGGTTCATCAACTTGCACTTTTTGGAAACGACGCTCAAGTGCCGCATCTTTTTCTATATACTGACGATATTCATCTAAAGTTGTTGCACCAACACAGTGTAGTTCACCTCGAGCTAAGGCTGGTTTTAACATGTTACCAGCATCCATAGCACCATCAGTTTTACCCGCGCCAACCATGGTGTGCAGCTCATCAATAAACAAGATCACTTGCCCTTCTTCTTTGGCAAGCTCACTTAATACCGCTTTTAAGCGTTCTTCAAATTCACCACGATATTTTGCACCAGCAACCAATGCGCCCATATCAAGCGATAATACTCGCTTATTTTTCAAACCTTCAGGGACTTCACCATCAATAATACGTTGCGCTAAACCTTCAACTATAGCTGTTTTACCGACCCCCGGTTCACCAATTAATACTGGGTTGTTTTTTGTACGACGTTGTAATACTTGAATTGTACGTCTAATTTCATCATCACGGCCAATAACAGGATCTAATTTACCTTGCTCTGCACGCTCTGTTAAATCAATGGTATACTTATCAAGTGCTTGGCGTACATCTTCAGCATTTTGCTCTTCCACGTTTTGTCCTCCTCGAACATGCGCAATGGCTTGTTTTATTCTTTCATCCGTAGCACCTAAATTTCTGAATATTTCACCAATTTTACTTTTATCTTCTAACAGTGCTAATAAAAATACATCGGAAGAAATAAATTTGTCACCAAGCTTTTGTGCGTATTTATCACATAAATTTAATAAGTTACCTAGTGCAGATGAAAGCTGCACTTCACCTGAAGTACCTTCTACTTGTGCTAATGAATCAAGTACTTTTTCACTTTGAGTACGTAAAGAATCAACATTAATACCAGCACCTTTTAAAATAGGTATAACACTACTTGGTGTTTGCTTGAGTAATGCTAACAACACATGTACTGGTTCAATAAATTGATGATCTTTACCAAGTGCTAATGACTGTGCATCAGCCAAAGCACTTTGAAAATTTTGGGTTAAACGATCTAGTCGCATAAATATCTTCTCCTTTCGCCTATCGCTCTCATTTCGCTAAATAAGGTGAGAGCGCATTCAACCCGATAAAAAGGGCTGAATAATAATATTGTTCTTTGTTGTGATAGAAGATAGGGGCGAAGTGTAAACTTTTCAAGACAGAACGATAAAAAAGTTGTAATAAATCAATTTTTTTATAAACAAGTGATCAGCGTTGCCATTCGCCCTGTTTTTTGCTCTCGACGATATGAAAAATAACGCTCTGGTGTTGAAAAAGTACATTGTGAATGTTGATAAATGGCTTTAATACCACTTTTTTGTAATTGAATTTTGGCAATACTATGTAAATCAGCCAAATATTTACTCTCTGCTATTTGGGTAAAGGCAGTTTGAAATTCAAGACCTTGTTGTACAAATATTTGCTTAACCTCTGAACCTACCTCAAATGCAGTTGCTCCAATGCAAGGGCCTAACCACGCACACAGCTGTTCAATTGGTGTATTCATTTGAGTGACGGTTTTTTGAATGATGTTTAATGATAAAGGACGCCAACCACCATGAATAGCAGCCACTTCATGACCTTGTGTATTAGCCAATAAAATGGGTAAACAATCGGCGGTCATAATGCTTAAAACAATATGCTTATTTTGAGTGATCACAGCATCAGCAGTTAAAGGTACAGATGAGTGACTGTTTACCGTGATGACTTGATCTTTATGTACTTGTTTTAACCATTGAATTTGTTTGTTTGGAGCAAATAACGTCTGTAATTGCTGGCGATTTTTCTGCACATTTAAAGGTTCATCTTCAACATGATCACCAAGATTAAAAGCGGAAAATGGTGTTAAAGAATAAGAAGCGCAATTATCAAAAGGAGAATAGCGTGTAGTAGCAAAAGCCTGAACATTTTGTACAGGCCATTGTACCGTGTCTATTGTTTTAGGGTTAAAACGAGTCGAGTTCACGGCCATTAAGTTGATTATCTTCTTTTAGCAAGTTTATTAACTCAACAAAATCAGCGGGTAATTCAGCATGCCATGTCATTTGTTCACCTGTTATGGGATGATAAAGCGATAACATTGCAGCATGCAATGCTTGGCGTTTAAATTTGCGCAATAATTCAAGTAATTGCGGTGTAGCATTTTTAGGAGGACGCGGACGACCACCATAAACAGGATCACCCACTAAAGGATGTGAAATATGCGCCATATGTACACGAATCTGGTGTGTTCTACCGGTTTCTAAACGTAAGCGAATACGCGTATGTAATCGGTATTTTTCCATCACTCGATAATGAGTAATAGAGGGACGACCAGAAAAAGTGACTGCCATATGCGTTCTTTTCGTTGCATGGCGGCCAATAGGTTCATCAACCACACCGCCAGCGGTCATAATACCATTAGCAACGGCTTCATATTCACGCGTAATTTCGCGGCGTTGTAATGATTCAACCAAATTAGTTTGCGCCGCAATTGTTTTTGCCACGACCATTAAACCAGTAGTATCTT
>WFQC01000190.1 GCA_015487235.1 Alteromonadaceae bacterium | reverse complement strand
TAACACAACAATATTTTCAGCAGCACTTTCCTGAGGTTAATTTTTATAGTCCTCAAATTGCCAGTACTCCTAAGGCTGCAATTGCTCAACTAACAGCGCTTATTGAACAGCAGGGCACTGCGCTATGGCATTTTATCGGTTCGTCATTAGGTGGCTTTTTTGCTACTTATTTGAATGAAAAATATCAGGGTAAAGCGGTGCTGATCAATCCTGCGGTTAAGCCTTATCTGTTATTACAAGACTATTTAGGTGAACATATTAACCCTTATACCCAAGAACGTTATCAAGTAAGTGAATATTTTATTGACGACTTAAAAACGCTTGAGCAAAATCAATTAGCACAAAAAAATAATTATTTTGTCATGGTACAAACGGGTGATGAGGTGTTAGATTATCAGCAAGCCGTGATAAAATACCAAGATCAGCAAATTGAAGTGCAGCAGGGGGGCGATCATAGTTTTATTGACTATGATAAAATGTTACCTAAAATTGCTGATTTCTTTTTTGGTTATTAGGCGCTTACCTCATAACAATGTGTATAAATAAATTAAAGCAATATAAGACTTAAATTGTCTTATCACAGAACAATAAAAATTTAATATCAACAACGAAAAGACTCATCATGACTGAACAATATAATGCAGAATCAATAGAAGTACTGAGTGGCTTAGATCCTGTTCGCCATCGTCCTGGTATGTACACTGATACCACTCGACCTAATCACTTGGGGCAAGAAGTTATTGATAACTCGGTTGATGAGGCGTTAGCGGGTTATGCACAAAATATTACGGTAATTTTAGATAAAGATCAGTCGTTAGAAGTGATTGATGACGGGCGTGGTATGCCAACCGATATTCATCCAGAAGAAGGGGTTTCGGGCGTCGAACTCATTTTTACTAAGTTACATGCTGGCGGTAAATTTTCAAATAAAAATTATCAGTTTTCAGGTGGTTTGCATGGTGTTGGTATTTCAGTGGTTAATGCTTTATCGAAGCGAGTAGAAGTTACCGTAAAGCGCGAAGGTAAAGTTTATCAAATGGCCTTTGAACACGGTGAAAAGGTGGAAGAACTTACAGAAGTTGGCACCGTAGGTCGTCGTAACACGGGAACTCGAGTGAAGTTTTGGCCTGATGCTAAATATTTTGATTCTGCCAAGTTTTCAGTGTTAAAGCTTACCCATTTATTAAAAGCTAAAGCTGTATTGTGCCCAGGTTTAACTATTAAGTTTCATGATAAAAATGAAGATAAAAAATATCAATGGTGTTACCAAGACGGTTTAGAAGACTATTTAAAAGAGTCAGTTAAAAATTATGTGAGCTTACCAGAGCAACCTTTTGTTGGTAGTTTTTCATCACAGCAAGAAGTGGCTGAATGGGCTGTTACTTGGTTACCTGAAGGTGGTGAAGGAGTGGGTGAAAGTTATGTAAACTTGATCCCAACCGTACAAGGTGGCACGCATGTGAATGGCTTACGTCAAGGCTTGCTAGAGTCGATGCGTGAATTTTGTGAGTTTAGACATTTAATTCCTCGGGGGGTTAAATTAACGCCCGATGATATTTGGGATAAATGTAGCTATATTCTTTCCGTAAAAATGCAAGATCCTCAATTTGCAGGGCAAACGAAAGAGCGTTTATCGTCTCGCCAATGTGCCGCTTTTGTTACCGGTGTGGTAAAAGATGCTTTTAGTTTATGGCTTAATGAACATACTGAAATTGCCGAAGCATTAGCTGAATTTTGTATTTCAAATGCACAACGTCGTATGCGTGCTAGTAAAAAAGTGGTGCGTAAAAAAATAACTCAAGGCCCTGCTTTACCAGGAAAATTAACCGATTGTGCCACACAAGACCCCAGTCGAGGTGAGCTATTTTTAGTTGAGGGTGATTCTGCGGGCGGTAGTGCAAAACAAGCTCGTGATCGCGAATTTCAAGCGGTAATGCCACTTCGCGGCAAAATATTAAATACCTGGGAAGTAGACTCAGAACAAATTTTAGCATCACAAGAAGTACATGATATTTCTGTGGCTTTAGGTATTGACCCTAATAGTAATGACTTATCTGAGCTTCGTTATGGTAAAATTTGTATTTTAGCAGATGCCGACTCTGATGGCTTGCACATTGCGACCTTACTTTGTGCTTTGTTTACTCAACACTTTTTACCTTTAGTGCAAGCAGGTCACGTTTATGTGGCGATGCCACCTTTGTACCGTATTGATGTGGGT
>WFQC01000189.1 GCA_015487235.1 Alteromonadaceae bacterium | reverse complement strand
GCGGCAACTAAGCTTTTTCTAGCAATTGGCTTATTTTTTATTTCTGATGGTCTAGGACCTTTAATACCATCCCCTAAGGCCAATTCAACCTTACGAATTGAACTAATCATTTCAGTCAATTCATAGGGTTCTAAAGAAGCTTTATGATCAGGCCCTTCCATATTTTTATCAAGTGTAAAGTGCTTCTCTATTATTTTAGCTCCTCGAGCAACGGCGGCAACGGGAACTGCAATACCTTGACTATGATCGGAATAACCTACAGGGAGATTAAAAGCACCAGCTAACGTATCCATTGCTTTAAGGTTAATATCTCCAAACGGTGCAGGATATTCTGTTGTACAATGCAACAAAGTCACCTTTTTTTGTAGAATTTTTTGTCCTTCGATAGAAAAATAAGCTTGTTGAAATGCATTTATATTAGGTTCTTCACTTTTATCAGCTAGATAACCAAAAGCAATAACACCTAATGCCATTTCAACTTCAGATAAAGTTGCCATACCAGTAGAAACAATCAGCTCACAGCCAGTTCTCGCATGTTCTAAAACTAACGGTGCATTAGTTAAATCACCTGATGGTATCTTTAAACGTCTGAGCCCAATGTCATTAGTTAAAAAATGTAAACTATCTACATCAAATGCTGTTGATAAAAACTCTATGTCTAGTTCTTTACAATAGCTAAGTAGTTTATGATGAGCCTCATAACTTAACTCTAGACGATTTAGCATTTCAAATTGTGATTCGTCTTTACCAGTATTTTTAACTTGATATTCTGCCTGCTTTGCTGAAGATGTAACTAGCTTTTTTGCTTTAAATGTTTGAAACTTTATAATATCAGCGCCAGCAGCTTTAGCTACATCAACTAATTTAAAGGCTAGCTTTTCATCACCATTATGATTAACACCTGCTTCAGCAATAATTAAAGTTCGATCATTATTCATCAATACTGTAATCCACAAATTTCTTAATACTATAATCAGCAAAGTTTAACGTAGACAAAATTTTCACAATCATTTCCGACGTTCCTCCTTTACCGTAGGGGTTTTCAACACTATTCAAATATACTTTAAAATCAGGTTGGCAACATTTATGAATTGCTGCACTAATAGCTGATTCATTCATTTCAACATCAATAACTGAACCTGCCCTTGGCCTACCATCCTGCCTAGTACCTATATTTATGGTTCCTACGTGAAAACTAGGTGCCTCAATAATTCCACTAGATGAATTTCCTACAACACAATCTACATATTCCATTAAAGACAAATATCTTTTAAAGCCTAGTGATGGTATTAAATGTACATTACTATTTTTAATGGTGTACCAATGGTCTATAATTTTTTCACCACCACCATCAGCATTAGGAAAAGTAATAATATAGTCTAACTGTGGGTTGTTTTTAATAGCATTTACTAAAGGTGTTATATTATTTTCATCTTCATTTTCTGCTTTTGTAACAGGATGATATGTAACTAAAGCTATTGGGCGAACAAACTTAAAACCTAAACTATTTTCTAATTCAGTTTTATTCATTCTCTGCATACTATAAATATTATCAATTCCCGGTGCTCCCACAACAAAAATATTATCAGGGTTTTCACCTAGTTGACGAATTCGTTTGGCAAACATCTTTGTTGCAGGAAAGTGAATATTCGCCATTTTAGTAATAGAGTGCCTAATGGCATCATCAAAAGCTCCTTCTGTTACTTCTCCCCCATGAATATGTATTAATGGAATATTTAAAAACATAGCAGCTTGTGCTGCTGCTAATATCTCATAGCGATCACCAAGCACCATTATAGCATCAAGCTTCTCTCTGGAAAATGCATCAGCGAAACTCATTGTTGCAATACCTACTGATTTCGCAATACCAACTCTAGTTGCTGATGACATTAGCATTTCAACTGGCACAATATTTTGAACATTATTCTCTTTAAGCTCTGAGATTGTATAGCCATGCTCAGGAGAAAGGTGAGCACCACAAACAAATATACGTGTATCAAACTGAATATTACTTTGTAGTAATTCTATAGTTTTAGCTAATAAACCATACTCAGCTCTGGTTCCAGTAACTATACCTATTGATTTCATTTCTTATCCTATTATTACTGGTGAACTAGGAATATTTACTAAACGAGATTCTAACCATATTGAAGTAGCTAAATCACCGCGTTTAGCATTTTTATACATAGGTAAACGATGCATTAACTGCCAAATAGGTCTTGTCATAACCCCTTGCATATTGGTTTCTTTTATAAACTTTTCTCTCACTTCTGCACTTGGGCAAATAATAGCATTTAACCAGTAATTTGACTGTGCATATTCAGGTTCTAATACAAACTTAAAATCTGAACCGTCAAAGAAATTATTATATTCTTGTGATAGTTCTCTTTTTTGTTTTAAGTATTTAGATAGTACCTCCATTTGAGCACACCCTAATGCGGCATTCAAGTTAGGTAATCTATAGTTAAACCCTGCTTCATCATGAAAAAAATCATAGGGATGAGATACTTTAGCGGTGGTTGTTACATGTTTCGTTCGTATTCCATCTTCAATACTTTTACAAAGTACCATACCACCACCACCTGTAGTGATTACTTTATTACCATTAAAACTAATTGCGGAAAAATCGCCAAAGGTTCCTGTGTGCTTTCCTTTGTAAAAAGAGCCTAAACTTTCAGCTGCATCTTCAACAAGTTTTATATTCCATTTTTTACATACAACGATTAACTCGTCAAGTTCAACAGGGTGACCAAAAGTATGCATAGGTACTACTGCACGATATATTTTCCCTGTAGATTTATCTTCACATAAACCGGCGTTATTAATAATTGCATTATCTTCAAGATATATTTCTAAAGCTTTAGGGCATAAACCTAAGCTTACTTTAGATACATCAACAAATACAGGTTCAGCCCCCATATGATAGAGTGCATTGCATGTAGCAACAAATGTTAATGCTTGTGTGATCACTAAATCGCCTGATCTCACTCCTGCCATATACAAAGCAGTGTGCAATGCTGCAGTTCCATTAACCGTTGCAATAGCCTTTGCCGTACCAGTAAATGCTTCTATTTGCTGTTCAAATTTATCAACGTATTCCCCTACACTCGATACAAAGGTACTTTCTAAAGTGTTGTTAATATATGCCTTCTCATTTCCTGAGAATATAGGCGCATGAAGCGGAATAAATTCTTTGGTTTGATAAATATCTTGAATAAATTTAACTAATTTATTATGCATTATTATTCCAATTTACATTTTACTATCAAGGTATTTACCTGTTTCTTTATGACCAAACTCTGGGATCATTTTAAAAAACAATTTAACAATTTCATCTTTGGTCCAAGCTTTATCTTGCTTTAACTTCAAAATAGTTTCTTCAAACTCTTTCACTAATTCAGGATCAAATAAGGCTTCATTTTTAATTACACCTAAATTCTCAAAACGTTCCATATCTAAAGTTTCATTATCTGTAAAAAACTCTTCGAAGTCTTTTTCACCTGTTGTATCGCTATTTGTAAATAAACACGGCCATTTTCCTTGCTGAGGTAATGTTTTAGCAAGCTCTCTAGCTTCATCTTCAGATTCGCATAAATAAGGTTCGTACCCTAATTGCTCAAGATACTTTATTGCAATATCAGCGAAGGTTATCAGGTGTAGAGCTTCACTCAGTTTTGGGAAAAATATATCTCTATTTTCACCAAAAATGCACGACATTAAGCATAACTCACCTGACTCTTGTGGAGTAACAAAATAACGTTTGATATCTTTTGGAGCAACAATTGGTTGTCGTTTTTGAATTCGTTGATTAAAGCCATGTAAAAGAGAACCATCAGAAAAAGCAACATTAGCAAAACGCGCAGTAGATATTTTTATATCGGCACTACGTCGCATTAAAAACATTTCCATAATACGCTTAGATGCTCCCATCATATTAACAGGGTTGGCCGCTTTATCAGTAGAAACACAAAAATATTTTTTACTACCTTTTTCTACAGCTTGTTTTATGGTTTTTTCAGTGTTAAAAATATTTACATCAATCATTCGCATTAATGTAAACGGATCTTTCTCGCTGCGAACATGCTTTAAAGCAGATAAATTTAACACATAGTCATACTGACCATCAGCCATTACAAAAGCATCATATTCAACAGAACCAATATCTAAAGCAAACGTTTGAAAATCCCCTTTTATATAGCCAAAAGAGCTACGAATATCACGCACCAATTCAACCATGTTATTTTCACTGATATCAACAACATGAAGTTTTTTCGGATTACGTTTAAATATTTCTTTTGTTACAGCTTGCCCTATAGAACCTGCACCACCTAATACTAAAAAAGAAGAATTAGCTATAATATTTTTTAGCTGTACTTCATTTTTTGAAATATCTGAGCTAAAAAGTTCTTTTTCTCTACCTATTAAGGATAATATTGATATCATTTTACTACCTAATTTATTGAATCTATTTAGCATTCGTATAAAACTAAACAATCCCCTTAGTATCTACAACTATTCCATCAAAAGCATCAAAAACTAAGCCTGATTTAAACGCTTTATGATCAACTAACATTACATGAATATCTGCATTATTTTTAGCATAAGCTAGCTCAACTAATTTAATATTTTTGATACGCTCAGGTAGTTGCTCAATATTAGGTTCAACAGCAAATGTGTTACCTGCGTGCATAGCCGCAATATTTTGTGTTATTTGCAGTGCAGGGCTTTCGCGTAAATCATCAATATCAGCTTTAAACGCTAAGCCATAACAGGCAATAGTTACTTCTTTAGCTGTTTTGTTAGGGTTAACTTGTAAAAAATCACTAATAGCCATTTTAACTTTATCTACAACCCATTGCGGTTTTGCATCGTTTACTTTACG
>WFQC01000188.1 GCA_015487235.1 Alteromonadaceae bacterium | reverse complement strand
TGCTACAATAAAAAATAAAATAAAAGGAGCAGTATCAAGTTCAGAGCAATCAACCGAAAAGTTAAAAAGCTATGGCATTGAAGTCTTCGATTTAAACAATGTTGATGATTTAGCGGTATATGTTGATGGCGCTGATGAAATAACAGCTCATATGGCAATGATCAAAGGGGGTGGTGCAGCATTAACTCGAGAGAAAATAGTTGCTGCGGTTGCGCAAAAATTTATTTGTATTGCTGACGAAGGTAAACAGGTTGATGTTCTAGGGAGTTTTCCTTTACCCGTAGAAGTTATTCCTATGGCTCGCAGTTATGTTGCAAGAGAGTTAGTTAAACTAGGGGGTGATCCTGTTTATCGTCAAGGTGTTATTACAGATAATGGTAACGTTATTTTAGATGTTTATAACCTTTCAATTCTAGATCCTAAAGCATTAGAAGCACAAATAAACCAAATTGTAGGCGTTGTTACCAATGGTTTGTTTGCTCATCGTGGTGCCGATATCTTAGTGTTAGGAACACCGTCAGGGGTGAAAGTTATTGACTAAAAGTGCATAAAAATACACTTTTTATTAAATTGCCCGAAATTAGTACTTTAGAGTTTGTACACTATATGTTATTTTAGATATCTAGCCGTCTAAATACTATTTATATTTGCAGTACAAAAAGGTAACCACAAAAGTTATGAGTAAAAATTCTTTAGCCAAAGATAAAATTAAAATTTTATTGCTTGAAGGCGTTCATCCTAGCGCAGTCAAAGAGTTCAATGCCAAAGGATATAACAATATAGAATACCTAAAAACGTCATTAGCTGAAGCTGATTTAATTGAAAAAATCGCTAATGTTCACTTTATTGGTATTCGCTCTCGTACACAGCTCAATGCTACTGTGTTATCTCATGCTAAAAAGCTCGCAGCAATAGGTTGCTTTTGTATAGGAACTAATCAGGTAGATCTTGCTGCGGCACAACAACGTGGTATTCCTGTTTTTAATGCCCCTTTTTCTAATACTCGCTCAGTAGCGGAGTTAGTACTCGGTGAATTATTATTGCTACTACGCGATATTCCAGCTAAAAGTGCACAAGCACATCGCGGAAAGTGGAACAAATCGGCAACAGGCTCTGTTGAGGCTCGAGGTAAAACGCTTGGCATTATTGGTTACGGCCATATAGGTACGCAATTAGGTATTTTAGCAGAAACTATTGGCATGAAGGTGCGTTTTTATGATATTGAAACCAAACTTCCTTTAGGTAATGCTAGCCAAGCAAAAGACTTAAATGAATTGCTTGCTGAGGCCGATGTTGTCACTCTACATGTACCTGAAACTAAGCAAACAGAAAATATGATAGGCGAGCAACAATTTAATGCGATGAAACAAGGTGCCATATTCATCAATGCTTCTCGCGGCACTGTTGTTGATCTTGAAGCATTGGCAAACGCGCTTAAAAGTAAGAAAATTGCGGGCGCCGCAATTGATGTATTTCCTGTTGAACCCAAAAGTAATGATGAAGAATTTATATCGCCACTGCGAGAGTTTGATAATGTGATTTTAACCCCTCATATTGGTGGCAGCACAAAAGAAGCTCAGGAAAATATCGGTTTAGAAGTTGCCACTAAAATTGCTAAATACTCTGATAATGGCTCTACACTTTCTGCAGTTAACTTTCCTGAAGTATCGCTGCCTGAGCACACAGGAACAAGTCGTTTATTGCATATTCATCATAACCAACCCGGTATACTGAATAAAATCAACCTTGCTTTTGCTAATCATAATATCAATATTGCCGCACAATACTTACAAACTGATGCCAAAATAGGCTATGTGGTTATTGATATTGAATCTCAAGATCGCGAATTAGCTTTAAAAGAATTGAAAAATATTGAAGGTACTATTAGAGCAAGAGTTTTACATTAAGCTGATTCATAGAGATCGTTTCAAGTTAGCGATCTCTAAATCTCTGCGCTAATTTGATAATTAAATCCGCCTCATTGTGAGCTTGGTAACATCTAAGATCATATATGGTATAAGGTATCTTAATACATAAAAATAAAGTACATACCTAACCAAGCAAAAATGCCCGCAGCAATATCATCGATCATAATACCAAAACCGCCAGTACAATTTTTATCAAGATAAGAAATAGGCCACGGCTTTAAAATATCAAAAAAACGAAAAAGTAAAAAACCCATGAAAATAGTTTGCCATGTTAACGGAAACATGAAAAGAGTGATCATCAAACCAACAATTTCATCCCACACTATTGCACCATGATCATGTACACCAGCATCTTGAGCAGCTTTACCACAAATATAAATACCAGCTACAGCCATGATTATAATTAATAGGCCATAGTTAACCGTAGACAAAAAATTCGCTAGAAAAAGTAAAGGTATTGCCGCTAATGTACCGAAAGTACCCGGTGCTTTCGGTGCTAACCCGCTACCAAAGCCAAGTGCTAAAAAGTGAATAGGATTAGCTAGGTTAAATTGAGCCATTAACGTTTCTACTTATTAAATAATTAGAGATTATTAGAAAGTAACAAGATGCTGACCTAAATTCAGCATCTAAACACGACTTAACGAGAAGTGTTCAAAACCTTGTAAGTCCATACACACTGTCTCGCCATTGAGTAATGTTTTAATTTTTTGCGACGAGTTAAGCTGACCAATACAAGTAATAGGTACTCCGGTATTGGCTAAAGCCGTTTCCATACCTACTTTGTTATCTTCTGCAACCGTAAAGAGCAGTTCATAATCATCACCACCAATCAGCGCAAGTTGATAGGCTTGCTCTGCTGGTAAGCTATCAAACAATGCTTCAGATAATGGTAAATTATCAACAATAAGATTTACACCCACTTGTGAAGCTTGGCAAAGGTGGCTTAAATCTGCTGCTAACCCATCTGAAATATCAATGGCTGCTGAGGCATATTCGCGTAAAACTTGCCCTGCTAAAATACGTGGTTTAGGAAAATCAAGTTGATCTTGTAATGCTGCACGATAGCGCTCTTCAACTTCAATTTCCCCTTGAATATAACGTAATGCTAAAGCAGCATCGCCAATATTACCCGTAACATAAAGCCAATCACCCGCTTTTGCACCACTACGCGTGATCTGTTTATCTATTGGGGTATACCCCTGTGCAGTAACTGTAATACTAAGAGGCCCTTGAGTCGTATCACCACCAATTAACTGAACATGATAAAATTCACACAGCTCAAAAACACCTGCGCAAAATTCACTAACCCAAGCTTCATCAGCATTAGGTAAGCTTATTGCTAAAGATATCCAACTTGGCTCAGCGCCCATTGCAGCAAGATCAGAAAGACTAACCGCAACTGACTTATGCCCTATAGCCCTTGCAGAAGTATTATGAGGAAAATGTACACCAGCAATTAAAGTATCGGTAGTAATTGCAATATTTTGTCGCTCTGCAGGCTGCACTAAGGCACAATCATCACCAATACCAACCAAAACATCTTTGCGCGTGACTAATTGCTTCGTAAAATAATGTTTAATAAGCTCAAATTCATTCATGTGGCTATTATGTTTCTTGTGGGCGTAATTGTTTAACGACTTTGTCAAGAACACCATTAACGAACTTATGGCTATCATCAGCGGCAAACGATTTAGCTAATTCAATCGCCTCATTGATAACCACTTTATAAGGCACTTCTTGCACATGACTCAACTCAAAAACAGCCATACGCAAAATTGCTTTTTCTACTTGATCTATTTCTTCAAGCGGACGATCTACATAAGGAGAAATAGCGCTATCAATTAACGCTAAATGCTCTCCTACTCCCTGTAGAAGCTTTTGAAAATAAGGGATGTCAAAACGCCTTTTTTGATTATCAATTAAAAAGTTAGTTTCGATCTCGTTGAGATCATTTTTACTTAACTGCCAAGAGTAAATGGCTTGCACCGCAAATTCACGGGCTTTTCTTCTTGCTGATACTTTCACAATATATTCCGAGTTGTCGCAATTATAGCTGAGCTAACACGTTAACCATTTCTAAAGCACTTAAAGCCGCTTCTGCACCTTTATTACCGACTTTGATGCCCGCACGATCTATTGCTTGTTCAATAGTATCTGTTGTAATAACACCAAAGGCTACAGGTAATGTAAATTCCATAGCAACTTGTGCTAACCCTTTATTACACTCACCCGCTACAAAATCAAAATGAGGGGTTCCGCCTCGAATTACCGCACCTAAAGCAATAATGGCATCAAACTCACCTTTGGCTGCAATACGTTTAGCCGCTACAGGTAACTCATAAGCGCCAGGTACTTTTACCACGGTAATATCACTTTCAGCCACCTTACCATGACGCTTTAAGGCATCAATAGCCCCTTCTAATAAACGATCAACAACAAAACTGTTAAAACGCGACACAACAATGGCAAACTTTTTGCCCGATGCATCAAAATTAGCTTCTATGATATTCATGTAAAATCACCTACTGATAAAAATTGACGGCATTCTACCAAAAGATCAGCGGTGAGGGAATTTATTCCACAACGACACGGTAAAAGAAGATCTTTCATTAATAAATTTATAGGCGAAAAAAAATAACTTATCAGGTATGATCAATGTTATTAACCGAATGATTTACCAAAGAACTTATGGCCATTTATTTTTCATCTAAAGATATTCCAAAACTAGCTAATTGTTCAATACAAGAACGACAAGCACTTATTGTGCAAGCCGCTAAAAAATTAACGCCACCAGAAAAATTAATACTCAACTTAATTAAACTGTTAATTGTTGTACCCATGTTTCTTTATATGGCATGGTTAAATGGCTGGGCAGTTGCTTTACCACCCACAATAGGATTTTTAACTTATGTGATTATTTATAGACCGGTATATTTAAAAATAGTAAGTAGGCATTTAAGTTAAGTTTTGTCGTTCATATAAACACTTACCCACTCGTTTAATATGTGTAAGTAAGTCTCGATTTTCTATATCTTTATAGAGGGAAAGATCAAATTCATAAGGCAATAATAAATTATCTAATGCCAAACTAATATTGACTAAATCACTATAATTTAACTTTTTACCTACAAGTGTTATATCAATATCTGAGCCTTGTTTAAAATTTCCTTTAGCTCGAGAACCATATAATATTGCTGACTCTACATTATTATTATTCGCCAATATTGATTGTATACTGGCTAATTCATCTGCTAAAAGGCCATACTTCATTGGCTATTATTCGTCTTTTAATTTAAGTTGATTTAATTTTTTATTTAATGAACAAAAAGCATCATAATATTCATTGATTATTTGAGTCACTATCTTAGTAGCCGTTTCTCGATTATAGGTATGAGAGGTTAATATTCGGCTTTTAATCATCTCCATCCATAAATGACCATTGGTAATTAATCCACGTTTAAAGGCTAGACGTATTGCATCCCTACTCCCTTGAATACCCGTTTCAGCCTGTGCTTCATAAAAATCTTTAATGACATTCCAAGCCAGTTCATAATTGTACTCAAATGCCTGAATCAAACCTTGTTCTTCTAGTTTTGATAATGGACGTTGTTTTTGTAAATCAACCGCTTCTGTTAACTCATTAAGCGCTAAATTAAAATTATTTAACCTTTGTTGCCAACGAATATCATCAATCATTTTATTTACCTTGTTCCTACGATGTAAGTGTTTTTGCTTTCCATACTAAATCACAAATACCATCTTTAGGCACAAAGCCAGTTGGTGCTTCAAGCAGTAGCCTACGAATCTCCTCATGAGCAAAATTATGGCAGGCATCATCAAGCTGAATAAGTATTTTTTCTAACTCTGTCCAAGCCAGCCATTTTTCATGTGCAGACATAATACGGCGGTGGCTTGTTTGTGTAACATCATCGCCAATTAAAAGTTCTTCAAATAGCTTTTCACCTGGGCGTAAGCCTGTATATTCAATAGCAATATCGCCATCAGGATTACCTTCATCTTTTACAGTTAAACCAGAAAGGCGGATCATTTTAGCGGCCAATTCTGATATTTTAACGGGATCGCCCATATCAAGCACAAAAACATCGCCCCCTTTCCCCATTGCACCTGCTTGAATAACTAGCTGAGCCGCTTCAGGTATGGTCATAAAATATCGAATAATATCGGGATGTGTTACCGTGACAGGTCCACCATTTTTAATTTGCTCTCTAAATAAAGGTACAACAGAGCCTGAAGAGCCAAGAACATTACCAAAACGCACCATACAAAAACGAGTTTTAGACTCTTGCTGCGAAAGTGCTTGTAACACAAGTTCAGCCATTCTTTTGGTTGTTCCCATCACATTAGTGGGGCGAACAGCTTTATCAGTTGAAATTAAGACAAAGGTTTCAACATTAGCTTCTATAGCAGCTTCTGCCGCATACAAGGTACCAAACACATTATTTCTTACACCTTCTACTACATTATGTTCAACCACGGGAACATGCTTATAAGCAGCTGCATGATAGATAGTTTGAACACCAAAGGTTCGCATGATAGTTAACAAACGATTTTTTCGTTGTACAGACCCTAATAAAGGTATTACTTCACAATTAATATTGAGCTTTTTAACCGTTTTTTGTAATTCACGGTTAATGCTATATAAAGCAAACTCCGATAACTCTAATAAAACGATTTTCTTAGGTTTTAGCATTAAAATTTGTCGACAGAGCTCTGAACCAATAGACCCTCCAGCACCTGTAATCATCACCGCTTTATTTTTAATATTGGCAGCTAAAAGTTCTTCCTGTGGAGCTACTGGCTCTCGTCCAAGTAAATCATCAATAGATACTTCTTGTAATTCATCTATTTTAGCTTTACCACTCACTAAATCTGCAGAGCCTGGAATAGATAAAATTTCTACCGATAAAGGTTCTAATTTACTTAATACTTTGGCAATACGTTTTTTATTTTCTTTCGGCATTGCCAGTAGAATACGTCGCACACCATATTTATTAATGAGTTTAGCAATATCATAACGGCTATATACCATGATGCCATGAATAATACTTTTTTGGATCTGCTTATCATCATCAATAAAAGCGATAGGAACATACTCATTACCATGAAAAAGAGATTGCGCTAATTGACGGCCTGAAGAACCTGCGCCATATATAATGACATTTTCTTTATTTTTATTACCTGATGAAGACAACGCTGCAATAACAATAAAACGACTACCAGCGACCAGTATCATTAAAAAAGCCGCATAAATAATAGGAACGGTTCTAGGGATATTAATATTTAAGTAAAAAGCTAATAAGATAAAAACCAAGGTAGACAATAATACAGACACAGCAATATTAATTGCAGCCTTACTATTAATGTAACGGATAACAGCTCTATACAAGCCTAAACGAATATTTATAAATAGAGAGATAGGTATAAGTAAAGCAAGCAACAACCATAAATTTTTATCGTGAGAAACAATTAGCGTGTCTAACCTAACAATTATAGCTGCCCAGAAAGAGAGTGAAATAAAAAGTAAATCAGCAATAATGCTAATAAAACGTTTAGTGGGGCGAGAAGCCTTAAAAAGAAAGTTTAGTGAAAAAATAGCATCATGCATACAAAAAAATCCTAAAGAAAACTCGACAACAATTTAATAACCATATATTTTGCTTCATTATAACAGAAATAAACTTCAAATTTCTTATAAAAAAAGTGAACACCCTCGAGCTAATACACATCACTATTTAGAATTTACCGCATCACCACTACCATTACCTATTACTGTTTGAATAATATATTTACAATAATTTTTAATTGTTAATGTCTTTATCATTTTAAGATCAGTTTCGGCTAATAGCTTAGGTGTAGACATATCAATATTATTTACCTGTGCCAGCCCTGTAATACCAGGTAAAACATTGTAAACACCACGACTATCGCGCTCATTAATAAGCTCTTCTTG
>WFQC01000187.1 GCA_015487235.1 Alteromonadaceae bacterium | reverse complement strand
GCATAAAAACAGTCCATATCAATATGAATAATTTTTTTCATTTGGCACACTTTGCTTAAGATCTATTTGGGTCTATTGATCTTAGATAATTGAATTTCAGCAAATACCTCCTAACAACAGCCTTCTATAAACACTTGATAGATGATGCTGCAAAGTCAATTTCAAAAAATCAGCCAAACCCCAATAACTGTATATATTTACAGTCAATTTAATACAGTTTAATTATTCAAGCAATCTTTACTAAATTTTTCTTGCAAAAAATGAGTTATTACTATTTAATTAAACGTGTGATTAGTTAAATTGTATTTTGATTCTCTAAGGAGTCGACATGAGTAAACCCGTAAAGTATTCAATAGTATTCGCCTTATTGGTTGCTATGTTAGTTATTTTTTATACTCAGGTTTACACGCCTAAAGTAAGTTTTACGCAAACCGCTCCTACACAAGGCTCATTGTCAATAAAAGTATTTGGTGTCGGGCATGTTAGCGCTAAAAATATTTACCCTATTACCTCATCAACAGGAGGAAAAATTACGGCAATACTCACAGATGAAGGACAATGGGTAAAAAAAGGTGATTTACTCATTACGCTCGATGCTATTGATTTACCTTTGATTTTAGCTGAAGCAGAAATTGCCGTAGAAAAAGCTTATGCTGAAAAAAATGCGACCGAAAAAGAACTAATAAGCCTTAATGCACAACAAGATTTAGCGCAACTAACCCTAGCGCGCAATGAACAATTAAAAGCGCAAAAGCTCATTTCACAATTTGACTATGATAAAGCCAAAACAGATTTACGTGTTATTAATGCCCAAATTGCAGCAACCCAGGCGCGTATCTCGTCAGCCAAAGTAGAAATAATACGCGCTAAAAAAGCAGCCGAAGCTTTAACCGTAAAGCTATCTCGCTTTAAAATTTATGCGCCTGTTGATGGTTATGTTATTGCCAAAAATGCTGAAGTTGCACAAAACGTTACTCCTTCACAGCCAATATTAACGATAGTTGATCCCAAAACCGTTTGGATAAAGGCCTACATAGATGAGCGAATAAGTGGCGATATAAAAGTAGGTCAAAAGGCTACTATTTCGCTGCGTTCAAAGCCACAACAAGTTTTTAGTGGTAGCGTTAGCAGAATCGTGGCACAAACCGATGCAGTTACACAAGAAAAAGAGGTTAATGTGGCTTTTGATCATTTACCTATTCCTTTTTATATTAACGAGCAAGCTACAGTAACAATTACTACGCAACAACTCAGTAATGTAATAAAAATTCCTAGCCAGTATTTGCGTTATCAAGACAATACCCCTGGTGTATGGGTCAATCATCAGGGCAAAGCCCACTTTAAAAATGTCACCATTATTGCTCGCGGTGATCATGAAGTCGCCGTGAAAGGCTTAACAACAGCTACCACCATTATTCTCCCTGATGCGGCTAAAAAAACGTTGCGTGAAAATATGAGTATTCGTTAATGATTAATCTGGCACAAAAAGATATAGCCCACACTTTTGGCAAATTTATTGTTACCGCCATGGGTGTTGGTATGTTATTGGGTATTGTGTTAATTATGATCGGCGTATATCGCGGCATGATTGTTGATGCTGAAGTACTCTTAACAGATATTAATGCTGATTTATGGGTTGTTCAACAAGGCACACTAGGCCCTTTTGCCGAGGCTTCAAGAATACCTGAAGATTTAAAAGATACCTTAAAAGTCGTACAAGGTATTGATAAAACGACAGCACTCACCTTTCAAAATATTCAGTTACCCCGAAATACAAAACCCGTTAGAGTTGTTGCGGTGGGTTTTAATCCTTTTGGTGACATTAACCCGGTAAACCCTGCTCGTATTATTGCAGGTAGAAATATCAATAAAAGCCATTATGAAATCGTTGTCAGTGAAAAAACAACTTTTCAGCTCAATAACAAGATCCCCTTAGGACGTAATATTTACCGCGTTGTTGGTATCACTAAAGGTACCGTTTCTTCAGGAGGCGATCCTCTCGTTTTTATCAGTTTAAAAGATGCTCAAGAATTACAATTTTCTTATAGCAATAACCGCATTCGCAATGATCGTGCTCGCGGTATTAAAAATGTTGAATCTCATGTAGTTAATACCGTTATAGCTACGCTAAAAGCCGGTTATTCACCTGACTTAGTAGCTCAGCATATACGAGATGCACAACATAAAAGTGTTTATACCCACCAGCAACAGCGCACCATTTTAGTAAAAAATTTAATAGAGACAGCAGCCAAACAAATTGGTTTATTTACGGCCATATTGGTTGGTGTTTCAACCATTATTATTGCTTTAATTATTTACACCATGACGTTAGAAAAAATGAAAGAAATTGCCATAATGAAACTTATTGGTATTCCCAATAGCATGATCATTAAAATGATTGTCCAAGAAACCTTATTACTCGGACTGCTGGCCTTTATTTTTGGTAACATTTTCTCTCACCTTATTTATAGTAACTTCCCCAAACGCGTGGTACTTGAAGCACCTGATGCCTTATCTCTATTTTTTGTTATTTTACTAGCATCAATTCTTGCTTCCTTTATTGGCGTTAAAAAAGTGATCAGTGCCGATCCTTCCACCGCGATTGGAGGTTAATAATGACAAAACCTATACCCACAGAACAAAGTATTCGCGTTGAGCATTTAGTCAAAGAATTTGGTCAGGGTGAAAATTTACTGAGAGTTATTGACGGTGCCTCATTTAGTGTTGCCAAAGGTGAGCTTGTTGCGTTAATCGCGCCAAGTGGTGCGGGTAAAACCACCCTGCTAATGATGATAGGCTGTGTAGAAGAACCTACTAGCGGTAAAATTTATTTAGGTAGCGAAAAAGTTTACGATAATAAATGGCTTACCAGTGAAACACGAAAAATTAGACGAGAAAAAATAGGCTTTATTTTTCAAGCCCATTACCTAATACCCTTTCTTACCGTACTCGAAAACGTAACTTTGCTGCCACAAACTAATGGTATATCAAAGGCTCAAGCTGATGAAAAAGCGATGGAATTATTGGAATACTTCGATATAGGTGAGAAAGCTAATGCTATGCCTTCTGAACTTTCTGGCGGGCAAAACCAACGGGTTGCCATCGCCAGAGCATTAGCAAATAGTCCTGAAATTATTCTCGCCGATGAACCTACCGCAGCATTAGATTTAAGTCGCTCAGTTGATGTTGTGAAAATGCTAAAAAAAATAGCCGTAGATCAAAATGTTGCTGTAATTATGGTAACTCACGATGATGCTATGTTGCCACTATGTGATAGAATTTTAAAAATTGAAAATAAAAAAGTTATCTCGTTAACCACCAAGGAGGTTTCCCATGTCTAACTCCACATTACCTCGAGGACGTCCTGTTAATCCTGAAAAGCAAGCTGCACAAAAAACTAAGCTACTTGATGCCGCGCTTGAAATGCTATCTGAAAAATCTTATGCCAATATAACCATTCGTGAATTAGCGGCACGCTCTGGTGTTAATTCTGCCATGGTGAGTTACTATTTTACCAACAAAGAAGGGCTGTTTGTTGCGCTACTTGATCGCATGTCGGAAAAACATTTTATCAGTATGAAAGAAATTGCTGGCGCAGATGAGCCCATAAAAGCCTTTATTGAAAGCATCATAGCAATGCTCAATACCAATGGAAGCTTTGCTCGCTTGATCCATAATGAATTTTCAACAAAAGATTCGGCACTAAGCCATATTTTTCTTGAGCGTTTTCCCAAAAAAATGGCTGTTTTTTTACCTCAATTAATTAAAAAAAATACGGCTATAACCGATGATAAAAAAGCAAAGTATGCCGCTTTTTCATTGATCAGTATGATCATCACTCCTTTTATTAATAAAAGTATTCGTCAAACAGCTTGGCAAATTAGTGATGAAGAAATACAAGCCCCCTATTGGGCTGAGCATATATATCAACAATTTATGTTTGGCTGTAACCAAGCCGTAACCCCCAATAATTAAAATAAACAATTAACAACGGAGCAATGTAATGACACCTTTTAAGAAAACCCTATTAACAAGCTTAGCTATTGTAGCAATAACCCCACCATTAGCCTTAGCTGAAGAGGCTCAACAAGTGACCTTCAAAAGTGTTATGCAGGGTCTATTAACAGACACTCAGCAAATCACCAAAGGTATAGTGTTAGAAGATTTTGCGCTGATACAACAAGCGGCGGAAAAAATTGTTGACCACCCCAAGCCCGATCTTGCTGTCAGAATGAAATTAGTTAAAGCGATGGGGAGTGCAATGGGCAAATTTAAAGCAAAAGATACCGTAGTACATAACAGTGCGGTTAAACTTGTTGAAGCGGCTAAAGCAAAAGATATGCTTGCTATAAGTAAAGAATATCAAGTACTCGTGAATGGTTGCTTAGCTTGTCATAGCAGTTTTAAAGAAAAAGTAGCCAATATACTAAAATAACCTGATGTGATAAAATAACCTGATGTGATGGTCTCCTCCCTAATACGGCATCTATGTTCCCTAATACGGCATCTATGTGCCATGATTTGAAATAGTTACCTACAATCAAATTTAAAGCCTTATTAAAAGCCAAAAGTCTTAATTTATTCATTAAGACTTTTTCAAACGTGCCTATCTATTTAATCTGAGTTTAGATTATTTAACAAACCTTAGAGCGTGTTGAAAAAACAGACTCCAAAGATCAACACGCCTTATAAAATTTACATATTTTTAATGTCTATTTTCTGCTGTTTTTTTTCAGCCAAAGCTGCTTTTCTTTCACGTTCAAGGCGCTTGTCACAAGGGTTATCGCAATCGCAAGCTTTCTCTATACCCATACTCGACAAGCCACCACAACTTCCAGCTAAAGATTTTTGCTGGAATATATAACCCACAGCCATAGCTAAAACAATTACAAGAAAAAAGCCAAAGGTAATAAAAAATATCATCATGATTTTGTCCACCACATAGTGATCTTAAATAAACGTATTAGGTTTAACATTAAGTAGTTCACCTAGGTTCTGCCTACTTAAGATATTGAACGAATTTTACCGTATTTTCTTGCACAAAACCATGTTCTGTTTTCACAATGAATAAAGCGGCGATGTTATGCGCTTGAGCAAAAGCAAGACCTTTTTCAGGCCCCATCACCATTAAAGTTGTTGAAAGTCCATCAGCCGTCATTGATGAAGGGTGAATAACGGTCACAGAGACTAATTTATGGTTAATGGGTTTACCCGTATCAGGGTCGATAATATGGGAAAAACGCTGACCGTTTTCTTCAAAGTAATTACGATAATCACCCGATGTGGCCACTGCATTGTCTTTTGGTACAATAATTTGGTAAATGGCACGTTCACCATTAACGGGTTTTTCAATAGCAACATGCCATAGTTCCCCCGTATGTTTAAAACCTTTTAGCCGCATTTCGCCGCCTATTTCAACCAAATAGTTATTAAAACCATTTTTTTCAACCAACTCTGCAACCTTATCTACACCATAACCTTTTGCCGTAGTAGATAAATCAACATACAGCTCAGGAATTTTTTTGCTTAATAAGTTACCTTCTAAAACTAACTTATCTAAGCCCGTACGGGCTTTAGTTTCTATTAATTGTTTATCGCTAGGCACTTTTTCAGGACGATATTCAGGACCAAAACCCCAAAGGTTAACTAATGGACCAACGGTAATATCGAGTTTACCACCACTGAGCTCACCTATACGTAATGATTCAGCAATAACCTCTCGCAATTCATCACTAATTTCTACAGGCTCTGTCGATTGCTGAGCATTAAAACGTGAAAGTTCAGAATCAGGAATATAAGTTGACATTTGCTGGTTGATATTTTTCAACAAGTCATCTATTTGCGCTTGTAGCTGCTTTTCTTTTACCGCTTTTTCTGTGGCAACAACCTTAACATGGTAGGTTGTACCCATCGTTTTTCCTTGTAATAGTACCTCTGTTACTTTAGTTTCATCTTCCGCTTGCTTTGAGCAAGCCGTTAATAATAAGGAAGAAAGCATGATAATGGCTAATAATTGAGTTAATTGCTTGTTCATTTAGAGTGATCACTATGAGTAGATCCTGAAATAAATTCAGGATGACAGATATCAATGGCTATAAGATATTTTACCATTAAAAAAGGCGAATACTAAAACAAGTATTCGCCTTTTTATCATATTTTATGATGATTCTATATTTTAAATATTCTGCAAATAAGTAAGAATTTTGCTTAGTTGTGAATATTAGCCACCGAAGTCATCTAGAAGTATATTCTCGTCTTCAACACCTAAATCTTTAAGCATATGAATAACTGCAGCGGTCATCATCGGTGGCCCACACATGTAGTATTCACAATCTTCTGGTGCTTCATGATCTTTCAAGTAATTATCATAAAGTACATTATGAATAAAGCCTGTATAGCCTGTCCAATTATCTTCTGGTTGAGGATCTGACAAAGCAACAAACCACTCAAAGTTTTCATTCTCTTTCGCTAAGGTATTGAAATCATCTACATAGAACATTTCACGTAGCGAACGAGCACCATACCAGAATGTCATCTTACGTTTGGTTTTGAGGCGTTTTAGTTGATCAAAGATATGAGAACGCATAGGCGCCATACCTGCACCACCGCCAACAAAGACCATTTCTGCATCAGTATCTTTAGCAAAGAATTCACCAAATGGACCTGAAATAGTCACTTTATCACCTGGTTTTAAGCTAAAGATATACGAAGACATTTTACCTGCTGGTAAATGTAACTTACCTGGAGGCGGCGTAGCAATACGCACGTTAAGCATAATAATGCCTTCTTCCTCAGGGTAGTTTGCCATTGAATAAGCACGTAAGGTTTCTGTATCAACTTTTGATTCAACATCAAAGAAACCAAAGTGTTCCCAGTCAGGACGATACTGTTCATCAATATCAAAGTCTTTGTATTTAACATGATGCGGTGGCGCAACAATTTGAATATAACCACCTGCTCTAAAAGGCACTGTTTCACCATTAGGAATTTTAAGCACTAATTCCTTAATGAAGGTTGCTACATTTTTATTAGAAATAACTTCACATTCCCACTGCTGAACACCGAAGATCTCTTCATCTAATTCAATGTCCATGTCATGCTTAACAGCAACCTGACATGAAAGACGACAACCTTCTCTTGCTTCACGTTTAGTAATGTGACCTTCTTCTGTTGGTAGAATATCTCCACCACCTGATTTAACAATAACGCGACATTGGCCACAAGTACCGCCACCACCGCAAGCTGATGGTACAAAAATACCTTGATCAGCTAAGACACCTAAAAGCTTACCGCCTGCTTGTGCAGTAATAGACTTTTCAGGATCGTTATTTATATTTATTCGTACTTCACCCGAAGATACTAGCTTTGACTTAGCAAATAAAATTACCAATACCAAGGCTAATACTATCGCGGTAAACATCGATACGCCGAGAATAATTTCCATCGACCTTTCCTTTATATTTATCTAAAAGCAGTTAGGGTTTAAGACTAACTGCTAACATTAACCTTACAGGGAAATACCACCGAACGATAGAAAGCCAAAAGCCATCAATCCTGCAGTAATAAAGGTAATACCCAAACCTTTTAAGCCATCTGGCACGTCAGAATATTTCATCTTTTCGCGAATACCAGCCATTAAAACAATTGCTAACATCCAACCCACACCAGAGCCTACGCCATAAACAATACTTTCACCGAAGTTTAAGTTTTTGGCGACCATGAACGACACGGCACCAAAAATTGCACAGTTAACCGTGATCAAAGGTAAGAAAATACCTAACGCTTGGTACAATGCAGGGAAATATTTATCTAAAATCATTTCCAATATTTGTACTAAAGCGGCAATCACCCCAATAAAGGTAATAAACGCAAGAAAGCTTAAATCTATCGATTCTTTAGGGTCGGTAATACCAAATAGGCTATCTAACGCTCCCGGAGCCAAAATCGCTTGATAAATAACTTGGTTAGCAGGAACGGCTAAGCCGAGTACCACAACTACCGCAACACCTAAACCAATCGCTGTGCTCACTTTCTTAGATACCGCTAAGAAAGTACACATACCAAGGAAAAAGCTTAAAGCCATATTCTCAATAAATATGCTTTTAATAAATATACTTAAATAATGTTCCATAATGGCTTAATCCTTTTCTACTTGTTCAGGCTTCCACTGGCGTATTGCCCAGATGAGTAAACCTATGAGGAAGAAAGAACTAAAAGGTAGTACTAATAAGCCGTTACCTTGATACCAACCATCATTTTGAATCAGTGGTAAAATTTCAACGCCAAAAACAGTACCAAAACCTAATAATTCACGGAAAAATGCAACAATCATTAACACTGCACCGTAACCTAAACCATTACCTATACCGTCAAGAAAACTCGCCACAGGTTTTTCTTTCATCGCAAAAGCCTCGGCACGCCCCATAACAATACAGTTAGTAATAATCAAACCAACATACACTGAAAGTGCTTTTGATAATTGATAAGAAAACGCTTTCAATACTTGGTCAACAATAATTACTAATGAAGCAATGATCGCCATTTGCACGATAATACGTACACTTGAAGGTATTTGGTTGCGAATTATCGAGATAAATAAACTCGAAAAAGCTGTTACCACAATTACTGCCATAGTCATAACCAAGGCATTTTCCATGGTACTAGTTACAGCAAGTGCAGAACAAATACCTAAAACTTGCAAAGCAATTGGGTTATTGTCAACGACAGGCCCGAATAAGACTTTCTTAGTATCAGTAGACATTAATCAAGCCCTCCATCAGTTAATTTTCCACGATGTTTAGCAATAAAACGACCATAGCCTTCATCACTAAGCCAAAAACGGATTGTATGTTCAACACCTCTACTGGTTAATGTTGCCCCTGAAAGCGCATCAACACCATGAACATCGTCAGGTTTTGCACCACCTTTTACGATTTTAATGGCAACATTTCCTTGTTCATCATACATTTTTTTGCCTTTCCATAAGGCTTTCCATTTAGGGTTTTGTACTTCAGCACCTAAGCCCGGAGTTTCTTTAAGATCATAATAAACAACACTTTTTACAGTATTTAAATCAGCTTCTAAACCAATATAACCGTACATTATGTCCCATAACCCCATACCAACAATAGGTAATACCACAGTATCAATTTGACCTTCATCATTTTTAACGAGGTAAATTGCGGCTTTATCAGCACGACGATTAATACCCGCAATATCGTTTTTAGGTTTAGTACTTTTTTCTGGGTTACGTGCATCACTACGCTCATCATAAGTTTCATGATCACCCGTAGTATATTCACCCGTATTTAAGTCAACAAACTTAGGCACAATATATTTATCAAAGGCAGCATTAATTGAAGCTGCTTTTTTACCTGCTTTATCACTTAAACCTGCTGCTTCTAAAATTTTAGTGTGCTGATCTAATAACTTATTTGCTTTTTGTAGTGGTTTTAAGCTAACGGCAGAGAAAGAAACCAGCGCTGCACACACTAAACAAACAATAAATACAAAGATCAGCGTTCTTGCGAACGATTCTTTATTACTAGACATTGCGAGCAAGCCTCCGTTTAATGTTGCTTTGCACTACAAAGTAGTCAAACAATGGCGCAAATAAGTTAGCAAATAAAATCGCTAACATCATACCTTCAGGGAACGCGGGGTTAACAACACGCACCAATACAACCATGACTCCAACTAAAGCACCAAACCAGTATTTACCTGTGTTGGTAAATGATGCTGAAACCGGGTCGGTTGCCATAAACATCATACCAAAAGCAAAGCCACCAATAACTAAGTGCCAATACCAAGGCATAGCGAACATTGCATTAGTATCACTACCAATTGAGTTGAATAAGAATGATGTGATTACCATACCTGCAAAAACACCCAGCACGATACGCCATGATGCGATGCCTTTATAAAGAATGTAAGCACCCCCTAATAAAACCATGAAGGTTGAAACTTCACCAACACTGCCTGGAATATAACCCCAAAAAGCATTCCACCAATCAGCATTAAGTGAATAGTCAACAAGACCTTGATTAGCTTGGCTTAATAATGTTGCACCAGAGAAACCATCAGCAGCAACCCATACGGTGTCGCCAGAAATTTGTGCTGGATAAGCAAAGAATAAAAAGGCTCGCCCCGCTAAAGCTGGGTTTAAAAAGTTTTTACCTGTGCCACCAAAGACTTCTTTAGCGATAACCACACCAAAGGTAATACCAATAGCAACCTGCCATAAAGGAATTGTTGCGGGCAAAATAAGCGCAAATAATATCGAAGAAACAAAGAAACCTTCATTTACTTCATGTTTGCGTACTGCAGCAAAAAGTACTTCCCAGAAGCCACCCACAATAAAGGTAACCGCATAAATAGGGATAAAAAATACAGCGCCGTATAGCATCATGGTAAACCAGCTAGCATCAGCTGTTAATGTGCCACCTAGCATACTAAAGAGACTAACTTGCCATGTATCAGGTAAGCTATATCCTGCCTGTAAGGCTTCTACAGCTTGATAACCTATATTATACATACCCCAAAACATTGCAGGGAAAACAGCAAGCCAAACCGTGATCATGATGCGTTTTAAATCAATGCTATCACGAATATGTGTTTTGCCTTTATTTACTTGCCCAGGCGTATATAAACCTGTAGCAACTGCTTCGTATAAAGCAAACCATGCTTCATACTTACCGCCTTTTTCAAAATGCGGTTCAATATCTTCAAGAAACTTTTTCAAGCCCATGACTAACCTTCCTTCTCTATAATGGTTAGGCAATCACGAAGAAACACGCCGTAATCTGTTTTGCCTGGGCAAACAAATGTACATAAGGCTAAATCTTCTTCATCAAGCTCTAAGGCTCCAAGTTGTTGTGCGCTGTCGGTATCACCCGCAACAAGATCACGTAACAACATGGTCGGTAAAATATCTAACGGCATCACACGCTCAAAGTTACCAATAGGTACCATTGCACGTTCACTACCATTAGTTGATGTGGTCATATTGAATAATTTATTAGGGAATAAATGAGACATATATGCGCGTGTTACAGAGAATTTATTTGGCCCTGGATACATATAGCCTAAAAATTCTTTTTCACGGCCTTCAAGTATCAATGAAACTTGCACATGAAAACGGCCTAAATACGCATGTACGCCTGTTGCATGCGTACCATATAATAGCGAACCTGAAACCACACGTAATTCACCATCAATCGCTTCACCCGCAGTTAGTTCATCAGTATTAGCACCTAACACTGTACGCACTAAACGCGGGTTTTTCGCGGCAGGGCCAGCAAGCGCAATAACACGCGTATTATCAAGTTCACCAGTAGTAAATAATTTACCTACCGCAATAACATCTTGATAACCGATATGCCAAGCCACATTATCAGCATTAACTGGCTTTAAAAAGTGAATATGAGTACCCACTAAGCCTGCTGGATGTTTACCTGCAAATTCAGTTACTTGTACATTACCGTCAACAGGAATATTTTTACCTGGCGCTTTACTGACAAAAACCTTACCGTCAGTTAAGCGAGATAAAACAACCAAACCTTGTTTAAAGGCTTCAGCTTGCTCATTAATAACAATTTCAGGATCAGCAGCTAATGGATTGGTGTCCATCGCACTGACAAAAATTGCTGTGGGCGTGCTGTCAATGGCAGGTGATTTACTAAACGGACGCGTACGAATGGCTGTCCACAAACCCGAATCAACTAGGTTGTTAACAACATCATCACGCGAGAGTGAAGCAAGTTGGCTAGAAGGATAGCTATTAAACGTTTGTTGTGCATGACCGTCAACTTCAATAACAACAGATTGCAAAATACGTTTTTCGCCACGATTAATTTCTTTAACAACACCGGCTGCATGAGCTGTGAATTTAACGCCTGGATTCTTTTTATCTTCAAAAAGAACCTGACCTTTTGCTACACGATCACCCACTTTAACAAACATGGTTGGTCGCATACCCACAAACTCTTCACCTAGTGTTGCAACAGTTTTGATGGCTGGACCATCATGGATTACCTGCTGGGGAGCACCTGCAACAGGAACATCCAGACCTTTTTTTATTGTAATCATAAACACTTGCACTACTTTTGATGGGAGTATAAAAACCAGCAACAAGACAACTAATCAATACTAAAAACTTTAATATCAATTAGATACACCAAGTTACCAATTTCAGTGTATTTCAGTGAAGTACTTAATCAAACTTCAATCAAGACCCACTGACGCTAAGTTAAAAATTTCTGCCGCGATTCTAGCACAAAACCGCTTTTTTATTCTACGGTATGTCGTAACTTTTCATTACAATTTAGACGATTAATTGCTGTTTTACCTATTTTTTTAATTAAAAAAGCCGATAGAATTAATATCGGCTTTATTTCGGCATAAAATTTAACAAATTTACAATGTTTTTCTATGTTTAAGTCACACCAAATTTTGGATTGTTCTCAATGGGCTAACATCAATAGTGTAATCAATGTTGTCATGACCAAAACCAAACAAATGTAAAAATTCTTGATGATAGCCTTTATAATCAGTTAATTCGTCAATAGTTTCTGTTTCTACTTTATCCCAGATCTCTTGTACGCGCTGCTGTACGCTATCTTCTAACTCTTTATAGTTTTGACGATAACGCCCTTGATCATCTAAGCGAGGGTTATCACTATAAATATTTTCTCTAAATAAGTTAGTAATTTGCTCAATACAGCCTTCGTAAGTGCCATCTTCTTTCATCACTTTAAACATGGCTGAAATATAAAGCGGCATAATAGGGATCGCAGAGCTTGCTTGTGTGACCACAGCATTCAGTGAAGTAACATGGGCTTGGCCATTAACATTTTTTGTTGCCTTATTAATAGCAGCAGCAGCTCGGTCTAAATCTTCTTTTGCGCGTCCTATTGTTGCTTTACCGTAAATAGGCCAAGTTAATTCTTTACCTATATAAGTATACGCAACCGATTGATAGCCATCAGCTAATACTCCAGCTTCATTTAAAGCATTTAACCAAAGTTCCCAATCTTCACCACCCATAACCTTAACCGTATTGGCAATTTCTTCTTCTGTTGCAGCTTCAATAGTCACTTCATCAATGACTCGTTTTGAAGTATTAAGGTTTTTAGTGGTAACACTGTCACCGATAGGCTTTAATACCGACGAATAAGTAATACCTGTTTTAGGATCAGTACGACGTGGTGATGCCAAGCTATAAACAACTAAGTCTATCTGTCCCATTTCGGCTTTGATAATATCAATAGCTTTAGCTTTAATTTCATCAGAAAAAGCATCGCCATTAATGTTTTTTGCCCATAAACCAGCGTCATCTGCCGCTTGCTGAAATGCGGCTGTATTGTACCAACCCGCTGAGCCAGTGCGTTTCTCTGTAGGCTCTTTTTCAAAAAATATACCTAAGGTTTTAGCGCCACAGCCAAAAGCGGCAGTAATACGAGATGCCATGCCATAACCAGTTGAAGCCCCAATAACGAGAACATTTTTTGCTTTTTGAGGAATATCTTTTTGTTGCTTAACATAGGCAATTTGCTTGTTAATACTTTCAGCACAACCTTGCGGATGAGCATTAGTACAAATAAAACCACGAATTTTAGGTTGGATAATCATAAAAAACCTTATCTAAAAATAGCCAATACAGCTTGTTGTATTGGCATTAATTGTAAAAATTGTCGCTATTGTACCTGTCTTTCATACTAAAGAGGTACGAGCAGCTTAACGATTTTGATAATATTCTTTTAAGGTGATGTCATTATACGAACGTATATCTTGCAAAAAAGCTTGATACGACTGCCACACTTTGGCGAAACCAGCATCTTTTGCTGCTTGCTCAGCCATAACTTCAGCCGTATACACTTTAAGTTGAGCAATAACCTCTTGTGGTAATTGGCGCAGTTTAACATGATGCTTTTCAACTAAAGTTTTTAACGCTGCATTGTTACGTGCATTATATTCATCAAGCGTATCTTCGTTAACGGCTCTAGCAGCCACTTCAATTATTTTTTGTAAATCTTTCGGTAGTGCATTAAAAGCTTTTTCATTGATTAAAAATTCTAAGCCTGCCGTAGGTTCGTGCCATACTGAGGTGTAATAATAATCAGCAGCTTGATAAAAACCAAAGGCTAAATCGTTATACGGACCAACCCATTCGGTTGCATCAATAGCGCCACTTTGTAATGAAGAAAATATTTCACCGCCCGTTAAATTAACCGGAATTGCTCCTGCTTTTTTTAATACATCGCCAGCAAGCCCTGGAATACGCATTTTAAGCCCTTTAAGATCATCAATACTGTTGATTTCTTTTTTAAACCAACCACCAAATTGCGCTCCTGTTGTACCGCCAGCCATGGGAATAATACCAAAAGGTTTGTATTGTTCACGCCAAAGCTCTAAGCCGCCGCCATAATGTAACCATGCATTTAATTCAGTAGCTGTCATACCAAAAGGTAAGGCGCCAAAAATAGGTGCAGCAGGTATTTTACCTTTCCAATAATAAGCGCCACTGTGACCCATTTGCACTGTACCTTGAGATACGGCATCAAATACTTCAAAGCCCGGTACCAGCTCGCCAGCGCCATAAACATGAATGGTTAAACGGCCATTACTCATTTCATTGACATATTGAGCAAATTTTTCGGGTGCCATGCCTAAACCGGGGAAATTTTTAGGCCAAGATGTAACCATTTTCCACTGATAGGTTTGTTCAGGTGTTTGTTTTTCTTCAGCTTTTGCGGTCGTATTTTGTTTATCTCCGCACCCTGAAAGTAATAAGGTTAGGCTTATTATCACAGCGACTATGCCTGTTGTATGCTTTATCATTTGTTTGCTTCCTTCTTTGTTATTATGTTTGCTTTATTAATTAATTTTTATAAACAACTTCAGGTAGCCAAGTTGCTAAACTTGGCCATATAGCGAGTGCAACCAACAATAATAGTTGCATTATTATAAAAGGAGTGACTCCTTTATAAATATCAGCGGTTTTGACTGTTCTCGGTGCGACACCACGTAAATAAAAGAGTGCAAAACCAAAAGGAGGGGTTAAAAAGGAGGTTTGTAAGTTAATAGCGATCATAATGCCAAGCCAAATAGGATCAAGCCCCATGGCTAATAATATCGGGGCAACAATTGGCACAACAACAAAGGTTATTTCTATAAAATCAAGAATAAAACCCAGTAAAAAAATAACCAACATAACAATTAATGTCGCCCCAACAACACCACCGGGCATATTAACAAATAGGCTATTCACTAATTCTTCACCGCCAAACCCTCTAAAAACTAATGAAAAAAGGCTTGCACCAATTAAAATCAAGAAAATCATTGCGGTTATTTTTACCGTGCTTTGAGTTACTGCGCGTAAATTAGCTATGGTTAGCTGCTTCTGCCACATGGCCAACAATAAAGACCCCATTGCCCCAACTCCTGCTGCTTCTGTTGGCGTGGCATAACCCAATAAAATAGAGCCTAGTACTGCTACCATCAGTAATAAGGGTGGAATAAGTGCAGAAAAAACCAGCCCAAGCTTAGAATCACTGGTGCTTTCATCTAATATTTCTTGGCTGTTAACACTGGGTACTAACTGAGGCTTAACGATGGCTAAAAACACACAATAAGCAATATAAAGTGCAACTAAAATTAGCCCAGGGATCACCGCTCCCGCAAATAAATCACCAACACTCACTGTTTCGGGGCTAAATATACCCATATTCAGTTGTGCTTTTTGATAAGCGTTTGATAACACATCACCCAGTAAAATAAGAGCAATAGAGGGGGGAATAATCTGTCCTAGCGTACCAGTAGCACAAATAATACCTGTTGAAAAAACAGGGCTATAACCACGCTTTAACATAGTGGGTAAAGACAATAACCCCATGGTTACTACCGTTGCCCCCACAATACCTGTGCTAGCTGCCAATAGCATTCCCACCAGCGTAACCGAAATACCTAAACCCCCACTAAAGCGCCCGAATAGCATAGTCATCGCGTTAAGTAAATTTTCAGCGATTTTAGAGCGCTCAAGCATAGCGCCCATAAACACAAATAAAGGTACTGCCAATAAAGTTTGATTATTAATAATACCGAACAAACGACTTGGCATAGCAGATAAAAAAGCTGGTTCAAAGGTATTTGTTAAAACCCCAAAGCCCGCAAAAATAAGCGCTGTGCCTGCCAAAGAGAATGCAACGGGGTAGCCTAATAACAACACAAAGCAAACCACAATAAACATGAAAATTGAAATATATTCCATTAGTTCAATGCCTCTGCTTCATTAGTAATAATGAGTATGTTTCGAGCTATTTCAGCAATGCCTTGTAAAGCTAAGAAAAAAACAAACAGTAAAATAAAGCTTTTACTAAGATAAACAAAAGGTAAGCCTCCTGCTTCGGGAGATTTTTCCATGATATGCCATGCACTAATGACATAATCAAAACTGATCAAGAAAATAAACACGCACACAGGTAACAACAAAAATAGCGTACCAAAAATATTGACTAAAGCTTTACTTTTTACAGAGAAGTGTTGATAAAAAATATCAACTCTTACATGTGCATCAGCTTTTAAGGTATAAGCAGCGCCGAGCATAAAAACAAAACCATGCAAATATAAAACAGATTCTTGCATCGCTACCCAGCCCATATTAAAACCATAACGCAATATCACAATAGTCACACTAATTAACACCATTACCAGCGTTAACCATGCCAGCGTTTTACCGATAAATTCCGTTAAATTATCAATAATTTGAATAAGCTTCGCTAACAATGATCTGTCCTCTTTTTATTATTTTTATTTTGTTACTATACATTACAGCAATCAAAATCAATTTCACTAAAAATGAATAATCAGTTATGATTTTTATGTGATATAACCCTTTTTATTTCCATATAAGCGTATAAATGAAAAAATTAATATTAAATAAAGGGCTAAAACAGCGCTAAATAATATAGAACAATACATTACCGCAAGGATGTTTAATAATTCAATGCCTACTTTCGTCGATAGTTCATTTACTAATTCTCCCATTCAGAGTGATAATTTACCAACACTGATGGATTTGTCTTTTGAAAGCTTATCTCCACGCTATCGAAAAGTAAGGGCTTGGCTAAATTTTTCGATCACTTTAATCATATTAATTATTGGTATGGTACTTTATTATCAAAATTTTTATGTTATTGCGCAGCACAAACGAGAAATAATTTTACTTGTGACTATCTTCTTAGTGTCGTTGAGTTTTTTATATAGCTTTTACCATTTATTAGCCGATCAACATAAATTTTTCGCTTTGCGTGAACAAGATATTAGTTATGCCAGTGGGCTTATTTTTAAAAGCATTGTGACACAACCAATGTTAAGAATTCAGCATGTTGAATTAAAACAAGGACCAATAGAACGAAAAGTAAACCTTGCCAAATTACAAGTTTTTAGTGCCGGTGGTGCTTTGCACACCTTTGAGATTCCAGGATTATCTTTAAACAAAGCGCAAGCAATTCGACAATTTATTCTTGATCATAAAGATGTAAATAAGCATGGATAATAGCTCAACCACCTTTGCTGCTAAAACGCTAACAGACAAAAACACGCCCCAAGCAAGCTGGCAACGTATTTCACCTATTGCTTTACTCTATTTCTTAATAAAACTACTAAAAGAGCTTGTTGGAAACTTTGTTTACTTATTACCTGCGTTATATATTGGTTATAACCACCTCATTGAAAACCCTAGTTTTTGGTTACCTATAACCTTGGCCGTTATTGCCGTAATTTTACTGATTGTTTTTCTCAAGTTTTATTTTTTTAAGTTTCGTTTACACAATAATACCATTGAAATTCGCTCAGGTGTTTTGGCCAAAAAGCACATCAACTTACCCTTTTCTCGTATTCAAAATGTTAAGTTAGAACAACCCATTTATTATCGCCCTTTTCATTATGTTTGTATGGCATTAGATACTGCGGGTTCTCACAAACAAGAGGCGAAAGTTGTTGCCCTTAACATAGACTTCGCTGAACAATTAAAAAAAGCCATTTTGCAAACTCACCAAACCGCAGCAACGAATAAAGATCAGCAAGATATAGCTGAAGAAAAAACTGTTACTACCTCAAATAATACAGAAAAAATACTGAATCAACGTAGCCTACTTGATTTGGTCATACACGGTATGAGCAATAATCGTGTTTGGATCTTTTTAGGGGGTTTGGCTCCTTTTTTTGATAATATCGCCAATTATATTATTCACTGGTTAGATAATTTAGGGGTAAATACCGAGCAACTTTTTAGCTTAACTGATAAGCCTTGGTGGCAGGTTAGCTTATATGCACTAACACTTACCTTAATGATTTTATTACCTATCACATTATTCTCTATTTTAGGGGCTATTTTAAGCTTTTATAATTTTACTTTAACTAAGGTTAATGATCGTTACATTCGCCGTAGTGGTTTACTTACCAAGCATGAAGTTACGATGAAACTGTCGCGCTTACAAATGATCATACGCCAGCAAGATTGGCTTGATAAATTACTAAAACGCATTAACCTTCGCTTTGAACAAAACCAAAGCTTAGAGAACAAATTAGACGCAAACGCTTATAACAACAAGATTATTGTTCCTTCAATTACTGAATCGCAATGCCAAGCGTTAATTGATGATGCTTATCCTGATAACCAATTAAAACACATAACATTTACGGGTATTAGTAAACGTTATTTACTTCGTCATATTGGCTATATTTTATTACCAATTTATTTGGGGCTTTCATACTTTTTTTACCTTAATGATAAAAGCATAATGATATTGTTGTTAACGCCTATATTTACATTGTTAAGCCTAGTTATTTTTTTACGCTGGCGCAGATGGGGTTTTGCTATAGATAATAATTATTTATATGTACAAAGCGGTGCTATTGGTCTCGACCAACGTATATTTCCTTTGTATAAAATACAGCAAACACGCTTTAAACAAAGTATTTTTTTACGCAAACACCAACTCTGCCATATCCGCTTAATACTTGCTTCAGGTAATGTGACCATTCCTTATATGAAACAAGCTGAAGGATATAACATTATTGATAACTGCTTGTATATTGTTGAAAAATCACGCCGTTCTTGGATGTAGCCTTCACAAACTCATTCCAACTAGAATATTAGCTCCTTTTTATTGGACTTGGCCAATAAATTTGTCTAGCGCTGTCATTCTATATAAAAAAGCGATAATATAAGCGTTATTGGTCTTTCACGGTTGAGTTTTATACCAATTCGATTAAGTAAATAATCTAAAATTTGTGCAGGAAAAATGATGGTTAGCAAGGCGTTACCTTTAAAACTTATTAATTTTTATACCCATTGAAAAATATGAATAGATATTTAGCATTAGATGCTATGCGCGGTTTAACAATAGCCGCAATGATCTTAGTAAATACTCCCGGAGA
>WFQC01000186.1 GCA_015487235.1 Alteromonadaceae bacterium | reverse complement strand
CACTCAGTGGTTGTCAGCTTTATATTGAAAATGGTGAGCAGCTAAAATTGCTTAATGACGGATTACTGAGTTTATTTATTGAGAATTATCAAGACCTAAACCCTCAAAAATTTTTAGTGACCATTTGCAATATAAAAAATTTACCCAATGCGGTTTCTATTGGGGTTCGCTTTGATAGCTCAAGTCAAAAACAAGTTGAACGTTTATTACTTAATGTAATGGTTAATGAAGGCTAATTTGCTAGAGCACTTTGGCGTTAATAATGCCGTCACTGACTTGAATACTAATATTATCATCGGGATTAACTTGCCTAACACTGCTGATAATACGTTTATTGTGATCTCGAGTTACACTGTAACCACGCGCTATGGTTGCTAATGGGCTAACTAATTGTAACTGTTCAACTAAATTAACGAATTTTGTGCTTTTTATCGTGAATGTATGGGTACAAGCCTTGACTAAACGTTGCTGAAGTTGTGCGAGTTGTTGCTGGTTAAAAGTAATTGCTTTGCTTGGTGTTAATTGTAAAAGCTGCTGGCTTAATTGTTGTGGTTTTTGTTTTTTTTCCGCCAATTTATATGTAATTATTTGCCTTAAACGTAGCGTTAAATTATCTAACTGTTGCTGCTGTTGTAGTATTTTTTGCTTGGGCTCGGTTAATGACAAGCGATAATTCAGGGCTTTAGAGTATTGTCTTGCTTTTTGATAATGATGATTAAAAGCACTGATTAAACGTAAGGTGAGCTGCTGAATATTTTTTAATGTTTCTTGTTGATCTTGTGAGACTAATTCTGCCCCAGCCGATGGTGTAGCAGCACGAATGTCAGCGGCGTAATCAGACAAGGTTGTGTCAATTTCGTGACCTACAGCACTAATAACAGGTATTTTACTGTGATAAATAGCTCTAACGACTTGTTCTTCATTAAAACACCATAGATCTTCTAATGAACCACCGCCTCGTCCAACAATTAATAAATCGCACATTTGATCAATATTAGCTTGCTCAATGGCTTGTGCTATTTGGGGAGCAGCCTCTTTACCTTGTACTAAGGTGGGATAAATAATAACCGTAATACTTGGGTTACGACGCTGTAGTACGGTAATAATATCTTTTATTGCAGCGCCCGTTGGTGAGGTAATAACGCCTACGGTGCTAATATGTTTGGGGAGTGGCTTTTTAAGCGAGTGGTTAAAAAGTCCTTCTGCGGCTAACTTCGCTTTTAATTGTTCGTATTGTTGTTGTAATAAGCCAGTTCCCGCATCTTCCATGTGCTCAATAATGAGCTGAAAATCGCCGCGAGGCTCATATAAAGAAACTTTAGCGCGTACGAGAACTTGTTGACCATTAATCGGCTTAATACGCACACGTCGATTATTCCCTTTAAACATGGCGCAACGTACTTGTGCTTTCTTGTCTTTTAGTGATAAATACCAATGACCTGAGCTAGCGGCGATAAAATTAGAAATTTCACCAGTTAACCACAGTGTATTTAGCTCACTTTCTAAGATAAAACGTACTTTTTTCGTGAGTTCACTTACTTGTAATATATGCTGCGTAGCCATGAAAGTTATACTTTAGATAATATCTATTAAAAATAATGGACTATTATATATTTGTTACAACTAAGAAAACTATTTATTTTCAACTTTTAAAAAAATTAGGTTTACCTAAAACGGCAAAACGGTTAAAATTCTGCCGCAATATTTACTCCCTATTCACCCTGTTAGAGAGATGTTGCGATGCTACGAATTGCCCAAGAAGCCCTAACGTTTGACGACGTTCTTTTAGTACCTGCCCATTCTACGGTACTGCCTCATACCGCTGATTTAAAAACCCGTTTAACACGAAAAATTAATTTAAATGTGCCAATGGTTTCTGCCTCAATGGATACCGTAACTGAAGCTCGTTTAGCTATCACCCTAGCGCAAGAAGGTGGTATCGGCTTTATTCACAAGAATATGACTATTGCAGAGCAAGCTAAAAATGTGTCTCAAGTTAAAAAATACGAAAGTGGTATTGTAACTGATCCCGTAACGGTTAATCCTAATGAAACTATTGGTAATGTGATGGCGCTGGCGAAAGAGCTAGGTTTTTCTGGTTTTCCTGTAGTTGATGAAGAAAATAATTTAGTAGGTATTATTACCGGGCGAGATTTACGCTTTGTGAGTAATTTAAGCAAAGCCGTTTCGGTTATGATGACCCCGAAAGAAAAGTTAGTTACAGTAAAAGAAGGTGCCCAGCGTGATGAAATTTTGGGGTTAATGCATGAGCACCGTATTGAAAAAATATTAATGGTAGATAACGCCTTTAAATTAAAAGGTATGATCACCGTTAAAGATTACCAAAAAGCCGAAAGCAAACCGAATGCCTGTAAAGATGAATTAGGGCGTTTACGTGTTGGCGCGGCTGTTGGGGTTGGAGCAGGCACAGATGAGCGCATTGCCGCACTCGTTGGTGCGGGTGTTGATGTGCTATTAATTGATACCTCACATGGTCATTCTCAAGGTGTATTAGATCGAGTAAAAAAAACACGAGCTGATTATCCTGACTTGCAAATTATTGCAGGTAATGTTGCAACAGCAGCGGGAGCGCAAGCATTAGCTGATGCTGGTGTTGATGCGGTCAAAGTGGGTATTGGCCCTGGTTCTATTTGTACTACCCGTATTGTTACAGGTGTTGGTGTACCGCAATTAACTGCAATTTCTGATGCCGTTGAAGGATTGAAAGGTCGTGATATTCCTGTGATTGCTGACGGTGGTATTCGTTTTTCGGGTGATATTGCCAAAGCGCTAGTTGCTGGAGCTCATTGTGTTATGGTTGGCAGCATGTTTGCTGGTACAGAAGAATCTCCTGGCGAAGTTGAATTATACCAAGGCCGTTATTATAAATCATATCGAGGCATGGGCTCGTTAGGCGCAATGAGCCAAAAAGAAGGCTCTAGTGATCGTTATTTTCAAAAATCAGATGGCGAAGCCGATAAATTAGTGCCCGAAGGTATAGAAGGGCGCGTAGCTTACAAAGGCCCAGTGGCAGCCATTATTCATCAACAAATGGGCGGTTTACGCTCATCTATGGGGTTAACTGGCTGTGCTACTATTGAAGAAATGCGTACCAAGCCGCAGTTTATGAAAATAACTTCGGCAGGTATGGGCGAATCACATGTACATGATGTTACCATCACCAAAGAAGCACCTAATTACCGTTCTAGTTAATTGAAAATTATTATTTTATTGGGATAGATCCCAAGCTAAATTTACAGGAAACAACATGAGTAAAGACATTCATGAACATCGCATATTAATTTTAGATTTTGGTTCACAATATACACAATTAATTGCGCGTAGAATACGTGAAATAGGGGTTTATTGTGAACTTTGGGCTTGGGATGTAACCGAGGAACAAATTAAAGCTTTTAAACCAACAGGGGTTATTCTTGCGGGTGGGCCAGAGTCGGTTACCGAATATGATTCACCGCGTGCTCCTGAATACGTGTTTAATGCCGGTGTGCCAGTGTTAGGTATTTGCTATGGCATGCAAACTATGGCTGAACAACTTGGTGGTAGCGTTGAAAGCTCAGAGCATAAAGAATTTGGCTATGCCAGTGTTGAAATTATTGCCAAATCAGCACTATTTAATGCGATTGAAGACAGGGTTTCAGCTAATGGTAATGCATTGCTTGATGTTTGGATGAGTCATGGCGATAAAGTAGCAACAATACCTGAAGGTTTTATAACTATAGCCAAAACACCAAGCTGTGCTCATGCGGCTATTGCTAATGAAGCCAAACACTTTTATGGCGTGCAATTTCATCCTGAAGTAACGCACACCAAACAAGGCATGCGCATTTTAGAGCATTTTATTATTGATATTTGTCGCTGTGAAAAACTATGGACATCAGCCACCATTATTGAAGATGCGATTGCTAAAATGAAAGCTCAAATAGGTGATGATGAAGTTATTTTAGGCTTATCTGGAGGTGTTGATTCTTCTGTTGTTGCTATGTTATTGCACCGTGCTATTGGTGATAAGTTAACGTGTGTTTTTGTAGATAATGGTTTATTGCGCCTTAATGAAGGCAAGCAAGTTATGGAAATGTTTGGTGATCACTTTGGTCTAAATATTCTACATATTAATGCCGAAGATCGCTTTTTAGACCGTCTTAAAGGTGTTGAAGATCCGGAAGCTAAACGTAAAATTATTGGTAATGTTTTTGTTGAAGTTTTTGATGAAGAAGCGAAAAAGCTTAAAAATGCTAAGTGGTTAGCACAAGGTACTATTTACCCTGATGTGATTGAGTCAGCAGCATCAAAAACAGGCAAAGCCCATGTGATTAAATCACACCATAATGTAGGCGGCTTACCTGATGATATGGCATTAGGTTTAGTTGAACCCTTACGTGAATTATTTAAAGATGAAGTACGTAAAATAGGCTTAGAACTTGGTTTACCTTATGACATGCTTTATCGTCATCCTTTCCCTGGTCCCGGCCTTGGTGTACGTGTTTTAGGTGAAGTGAAAAAAGAATACTGCGATTTATTACGCCGTGCAGACGCTATTTTCATTGAAGAATTACATAACCATGACTTATACCAAAAAGTAAGCCAAGCCTTTACCGTATTTTTACCCGTACGTTCTGTTGGTGTTATGGGTGATGGTCGTAAATATGACTGGGTTGTTAGCCTACGAGCTGTTGAAACGGTTGATTTTATGACTGCGCATTGGGCACATTTACCGTATGACTTTTTAGGACTTGTTTCAAATCGTATTATTAATGAAATTGATGGTATTTCACGTGTGGTCTACGATATTTCGGGTAAACCACCTGCAACCATTGAATGGGAATAAAAATAAATAAGATAATTACCATTAAAAAACTCCTTCATTATAAAGTGTTGGAGTTTTTTTAATGGGTCACATAAATCATTAAAATAAAGAAACTGATCACAAAGGCATTAAAGGCGATAATGTAAATAAAGCCTTTAAGCCCTTGCTTTAACGTGTAACCTTTGCTTTGTAAAAACCACCACCAAATAGCAGACATTATTAGTGGAAGTAAAAATAAAAACTTAATCATAATTCTCTAATTTTATTAGGGTGTATTGATCTTTCGAGTTTGAATTTTGTTCAATCTAAAAGCGTTTTGATCGCGACGCTTCTTTGTATTAAGGGAGCACCATTAATAAAAAGATGCGCCTTGACCATGAATCGCTCAGGCATCCTGAAACTCGCATCTTGAAGTATCATGGGTATATACTCATTTTTGCTATAAATAACCGCATCATAAGTATGAGTGTACACCAAATTGCTTTTACCGGTTAACGAGCCTTTTCATTACATTGGTTTTGTTGTGCTATTAATAAGGTTAATGGCTTACGAATACTATATAAAAATAGCAAACTAGGGATCACCATCAATGCTGTTAATATAAAAAACAGTGACCAATTACCCTCTAACCAATCTACCATAATGCCAGAATAAGAGCCTAACATGACTCGTGCAAAAGTACCTAATGAAGCCATTAATGCGTATTGGCTGGCAGTAAAAGAGCGATTACATAAAACCGATAATAAGGCAACAAACGCTACAGAGCCCCATGCAGAGGTAAAGCCATCCACTAATACCGTAAAAGCAAAGAGTGCTTTATTAGGCCCTACAACGGCCATTAAGGCAAAAAGTAAATTACTTGATGCCATCGCAATACCACCAATAAACAAACCTTTTAAAATACCATAACGCATGGTAAATACACTGCCAATAAGTGAAAAAATAATGGTAACAGCCCAATTAAGCATTTTTGAATAATAGGCAATATCGGCATTACTAAAACCCACTTCACGATAAAATACAATAGACATACGCCCTAGGTAAGCTTCACCTAATTTAAAGAGAAAAATAAATAATAAAATTGAGAGTGCCAAGCGTGTACCATTGCGCTGAAAAAACTCCTGAATAGGAGCAACCATGGTGGTTAGTAGCCATGCGGTTAAACGGTGTATTAGGGTTATTTTTGTGCTTGAGGCGCTTGAGGAAGAAGAGAGTTGATTTTTAACTCGATGATTTATTTGCGCTAATTGTACTAAAAAAAGCATTAAAAGTAGCAAAATAGTTATTGAGATCACCAATAATTGATACTCTCTTGCAAAGAGGTATTCAGGCCATGCAGGGTAACCAATATTTGCGTAAATAATAATGGCAATAATTAATGGTAAGATAAATAAAATCAAGAGTGGTTGGTAACCAAAATAAGGCAGCGCTTGTAAGTAGCCTTGTTCTATTTTTTGTTGGTTATATTCACGATAGTTTTTGGGCTCTGCTACCACTAACGCAATAATCATGAGTAGCGCCATAATTGCTGCTAACACTAAGTATACATCAGGCCATTGCCAGTTGGGATTGTTGGCCAATAAAAAAGGAATACTGCCTAATCCCGCATATCCTGTCCACCAGCCTGATGTGGCCATAGCAGAGCCTGCAGCCATTAAATTATTATCGCCAGATAAAATATCAATACGATAAGCGTCAATCGCAATATCTTGTGTTGCACCAGCAATGGCTATTAATAAACCAAATAAAGCCATTACGCTTAGCTGATCATGTGCTTCTAACTGGCTTAATTGTAATGCTGCAAAAACAATAATAGCTTGTGTGCAAATTATCCAACTTTTGCGGTGACCAATAAAACGGCTTAATTTAAAAATATTAAGGCGATCAACCAAAGGAGACCATAACCAATTAATACTGTAAGCAATAAAAATAAGCCCAAATAAACCAATACTACTACGACTTAGCCCTTCATCTTTTAGCCAGCCACTCATTGCAGAGCCTATCATTACCCAAGGAAATCCGCTGGCGATGCCAAAGCAAAAAATGGTGAGTAAACGGCGATCTTTAAAGTAACTTAAAATGTGTAAAAAAGAATGAGAGGACGGCATGAGTTAAATTATTAAAAAGTATTGGCTATAGCCTATCAAAGTGCGACATTAGACAGAAGTTTTTCAGACTATTTTTTAAGCTTTTATCCTCGTAGTCTGTTTTTTTGATCAAATAATAGACTAAAGTCTAGTTGTGAATGAATTTTTTTTAATCTAGCGTTGGTTCATCAATAACGATACTCGTTCTTAAATAGACAAACCATTATGCCTGCAAAAATATTATCAAAGCGCTTTCAGCAAGTAATCTTGCTAACGTTATTAATTATAAGTAGTTACGTCTTTAGTCATTATTTTATTACGGTAACTTGGTTACAGTTTATATTTAATTTTTTAGTGGTACTGGGGTTATTAATGCTATTTTATACTGCATCATCAGCCAGTAAGGTTGCTTTACCTGTTAATGATTCATTGAGTGATAAAATTGCCCGTATGAATCAAGCCGCTAAAAATATTGATAATAAAGCGAGTGAGCTAGCCATTAATGCCGCTGAAATCAGTTTCTTTCTTGATCAATTAAATCAAGCTATTAATAAATCAGGTGAGGATGTAGATCAACTCGCTACAGCAGCAGAGCAAATGTCAGCAAGTACTAAAGAAATGAGTCAAAATGCTGTTTTAGCTTCAAGTCAAGCAGAGCAAGCTTTGCAAGCCAGCAATGATGGTGCTCAAACCATTAATAATAATATTGATATGGTGAAACAACTAAATACAGGGGTGCTTGCTGCCGCTGAAAAAATTAAATCTCTAGAAGGTAAAGCGGTTGAAATTCAAGGGATAACAGAAGTTATTGATGCTATTTCGGGACAAACTAATTTGCTTGCCTTAAATGCCGCCATTGAAGCAGCTAGAGCAGGAGAGCAAGGGCGAGGTTTTGCTGTGGTTGCTGATGAAGTTAGAACCTTAGCCTCGCGTACGGCCGATGCAACCGATCAAATTGCGACTATGCTTAAACAAATTAGCCATGAGACAGAGCAAACGACTGAAGTTATGGTAAAAATTGTTGAACAAAGTGCTAGTGTGGTTACCACAATGGATAATTTAGCGGCAGCGCTTAATCAAATTAATACTTTAACAACAGAGTCATCACAAGCAAGTGCTCAAATAAGCCATGCATTGCATGAATATGAAGAAACTTCTGCCACTATTTCAGCAGCGATTAACAATTTACATGACTTTCTGGTGAGCAAAGGGCGAGATACCCAAGAAGTTTCTGCTCAAGCAGATAATTTATCACGTAGTACCGAGTCTATTTTTGTTGAACTTGCTAATTTTAATACAAATTCACTGGTTGAAAAAATGTCAGAACAAGTACAAAGTGCGGCGACTAGCGTGGGCAAACTATTTGAAGAGAAAATTGCTGAAGGAAAAATATCACAGCACGACTTATTTAATTTTTCTTACCATAAAATAGCCAATACTAATCCACAAAAATACAGCACTAGCTTTGATCAATTTACCGATCAATATTTACCCGCTATTCAAGAGCCATTGTTAGCACAAAACAAAGCGATGATTTACGCTGGCGCAGTTGATATTAATGGTTATTTTCCAACCCATAATGCTTGTTTTTCAAAACCATTAACGGGTAATTATGACGTTGATATGGCACAAAGTCGTACCAAAAGAATCTTTGATGATCCTACAGGTATACGCTGTGGTAAGCATACTGAGAAGTTTTTATTACAAACATACAAGCGAGATACGGGTGAAATAATGCATGATATTTCTGCTCCTATTTATGTTAAGGGTAAACATTGGGGAGGGTTTAGAATAGGATTTAGAGCAAAATAACAAAGAGTTAGGCGATAGGGCGCCAACCAATACAATCAATAGGGTAACTGCCAATACCGTCTAAAAAGTCTAAGCAGGTGTTAACTTCACTTTTAAAAAACATGTCATGTTCTAAGGCTTGTGCACCATGCATACAGAGTTCATGCACAAGGTGCCAAAAAACACGTTCGCGGGCGCAATGAGGCGTTTCATCCTCAACAAGTAACAAGGTCCATTCACTCATTAAATCATTAAGAAATAGATCTAATTCAGTATAATGAAGGGTATTATTTAAAACCGCTTTAATATAGCTATTAAGTTGTAATGATTTTTCACTGATAAACTGCTCTATTATCATACTTCCCTCAGGCAGCTTAGCTGCTGCTGGTTTTTTATTTTTTCTTATATTAGTCATTAAAATATTAGGGATTGTTTATTCGAGTTGGTATCATTCATTTCAAAACTAACGCCCCTATATTAAGGTAAAGAAATAAGGTAAAGAATAATGGACATTCGTGTTGACATAAGTGCCAACTATTAAATGCTTCGTAACATTAGTTATTGTTGATAAATGAGCATTTGTCAAAGTGGTATGACAACTTTTTTGTAAAAAAGTGTCGGATGACGAGTAATTAATTCATTTTATTTGCAATTTAGTTAATAAATTATAAATTGTAAATTATAAGTAGGTGTTAATCTTCTGGTAACAATGTTGCCTTTAGTAAAAATATGGGTTCAACAGGTACATCTTCCCAACCAATGGCTTCGTCGTAATGTGTTTTTACTTCAGCGATGGCTTCTAATACCTCTTCACCTTCGATTACGCTACCAAAAACAGCATAACCCCAATTTCTGCCGGGATCTAAATTTTTATTATCAGCTAAATTAAAAAAGAATTGCCGACGAGCTGTATGAGGCTGGTTTTCTTTGGCCATAGCAATAGTAAAGGCTTCATTTTTTAAACCATTACCTGATTCATTAACAATAGTGCCATTGTCTTTTTGAGCGGCAAAATTTACATCGTAACCACCCCCTTGAGCAATAAATCCTTTAATAACACGATGAAAAATAGTGTTGTTATAGGCTCCTGTTACAACATAAGTTAAAAAATTATCTACAGTGATTGGTGCCTTTATGCGATCAAGCTCAACAATAATAACGCCTTTTGAGGTTTCTAATTTTACCTTAGGAAATAAATTATCAGGGGCAATAGCAATATTTTTAGCGGGTAGTGCGAAACTTAATACACTTAAAAGAATAATAAAAAATTTCATGAGTTATCCCATTAGTTAGTGATAAATGTTTGTAATTCTGTATCGTTTACAATTTGCTCAATAAGTTGGGCAAGTTGTTGATTAAAGTCACGCGATAGTACGGCAATATCTGCCTTAAAAGGGCCTTCATTGGTGCCTCGAATACGAAAAGATTTTGTCAACACTTTAGGTGGGTTATTCACTTTTACTTGAATAATAATTTCAGTATTTGCCTTATAGTTAACTAAATTTTGCTGCACACTAATGAGCGCCTTGCTGATCGCAATATCAAGCTTAATGTTACTGTTTTCACTCACTATTAAGCCTTGTTGTTGAAAAAGCTGTGTAAACTTTGTCGTTAAAATATGATCTAACGCACTGCTGCTGTTGATTAATTCAGCGGCTTTATTTTCTTTTAATATTTGAATGATATGTCGGCTTGTTCGTAAATCGGTAATCGTGAGTGCAATGCTTTCCTGTTGATAAACAACTGACTGCTTAGTCGCAACTTCAGGTGCGACAACAATACGTGGTTTCGTTGTCGTGCATGCAAATAGGTTGAGTATTAATAGAGCAAAAGTAAAATTTTTAATTAAAGTAAATTTTTTCATTGATTTTTATTCTTTAATCGCTTGAATCACAACAAACTTCTTATTGCTGGCGATAAGCTTAGTTGATTTAAATAAACGTTTTAACTTGATGTGATAGCCAAGTTGTCTATTACCAATTATACGTAGTTCTCCACCTTTTTTAAGTACTCGATAGCTATCTTTAAACATTTGCCAAGCAATATGGTCTGTTACTGCTTGCTGTTGATGAAAAGGAGGATTACATACAATAATATCAGCACTATTGTCTGTTATATTGGTTAAACAATCGTTGGCAATAAACTGACATTGTGTAATACATTGTGGCAAATTATTGTTGATATTAAGCTGAGCAGAAGCCACAGCCATATAAGATTCATCTACAAAGGTTATTTTAGCTTTATGTTGCTTTGCTAATATCGTTAGCCCAATCACTCCATTACCACAGCCTAAGTCGATAACCTGATCATTTTCTTTGACCAAGGGAAGGTGTTGCATAAAAAAGCGAGCCCCTAAATCAAGCTTTTCTCGCGCAAAAACATTGGCATGGTTACTTACCGTAAAAGGCGTATTTTCTAGTGACCATAACGTAGGGTAAGGGCTTTTATATTGTTGGCTTTGATCAAATTGACAAAAAACTAGGCGTGCCTTTTTTACTGCCAGTGATGTTTTTGTTGTTCCAATATATTTTTCAAATAACGTCAATGTTGAGCTGTGAATATCTTTTGCTTTTGCTGATGCTATAAATAGAGTATTTTTTCGGGCAATATTTTTTATTTGAAGAAGCTGTTCAACCAATAGTGCTTTGCTTTTGGGAATTTTATAAAGAATAACATCAACAGATGAGGGTAAAGGGTCTAAGCTGGTTAAAAGCGTAATATTTTTTGCAGATAAGCGATTATTCTTTAAATTATAATTAAGCCCCTGTTGGCTAATGTACGAGTCAGAAACACTGAAAACTTTATGATCACTAAAGGTTAATGTTAGTGCGCCAAAGGTATCATTAAACACCAGCATATTATGCTTAGCGTCGATAAGATCATTGTTGATAATATAATTAACTAAATACTCATCAGCAGCATCCCAAGCCTGCAAGTTAGGATTATTTTTTCCAACAGGAAAGCGTGATAATACCAGTGTTTTTTGGTTAACAGTAAAGGGGCTTTTCATTAACGAGTTACATTACTAGGTGAAAATAAAGACGGCTTATTGTGACAAAAATTTACGTAAGCTGCTAGCGCTATAAGTTTTTTTATGTTGTAAATGGGTGTAAAAATTAAATTATCAATTATCACATATCGTTAGCAAAGTTTAGCTGTTTTAGCCGTCTATATAGATGGTATAATTTTAATGAGAGACTACAGTTATAAATAATGTTATTCACTTTAAGAGGAAGTACCATGTCAGTTGAAGCAACCATTGAGCAAAAATTATTAGATACTTTTTCTCCTAGCTATCTCGATGTTGTTAATGAAAGTCATCAGCATAACGTGCCGCCAGGTAGTGAATCGCATTTTAAAGTGGTTATTGTGTCAAAAGCATTTGAAGGTGAAAGGCTTATTAAACGTCATCGTGCTATTAACAGTGTTTTAGCTGATGAGCTTGCTGAAAAAATTCACGCGCTGGCATTACATACTTACACTGAAAAAGAATGGCAAGACTATTACGCAGATAGCGTGCCGATGTCACCGAAATGTCGAGGTGGTAGTAAAGTAACCAGTTAAACGGCAAAGATCAACAAGCGCTAATATGAGTTGTTAGCCAAAAGTTCAGCATTCATTGATGCTGAACTTTTACCTCAAACAATATTCAATAAAAACTCACAGTTTCTCGTTTTTATTGAATTTTAACTGCTGTAATAGCGCTTGTGCGGTTGCTTTTGATGATGCCGGGTTTTGCCCTGAAATCAAATTGCCAGCTACCTCAATATGGCTTGTCCAATCATCTGCTTTGGTATATAAAGCGCCTTGTGCTTTGAGCATATCTTCGACTAAAAAGGGAACAATATTGGTGAGCTGTACCGCTGCTTCTTCGCTATTACTAAAGCCGGTTACTTTTTTATTTTGTACTAAAGGCTTATTATCAACTTGAGTATGACGTAGTGCTGCTAGTGCATGGCAAACTAAGCCAACAGGCTTGTTAGCTTGATAAAAATCTTCAATTAATGTAATAGAGTCTTTATTTTCGGTTAAATCCCAAAGCGGCCCATGACCACCTGGGTAGAAAATCGCATCAAAACTTTCAGCGTTAAGTTCACTTAATTTTACCGTGTTAGCTAGTTGTTGCTGCGCTTGTTCATCTTGCTCAAAGCGTGCTGTGTCTTCGGTTTGAAAGTCTTTATCTGCACTTTTAGGATCTAAAGGTGGTAAGCCTCCTTGAGGAGATGCTAAGGTAATGGTTGCGCCAGCATCTTTAAAAACATAATAAGGTGCAGCAAGTTCTTCTAACCAAAAACCTGTTTTTTCATTGGTATTACCTAATTTATCGTGTGACGTTAACACCATTAATATATTCATGTATTGTTTCCTTATCTCTATGGGTTATTAGACTGGTCGTCTAGTTTTAGGGCGTATTAACGCATTAAATACATCAGGGCTTGCCTTAATTAATCGCCCGTAATTTAGCGCTGTTTTTCACTCTGCGAGACTATTTAAAGGTAGCATGCGTTTTGTTGCCATCATAGCTTCCACGAGTGGTTGTTTATGTTGTTGCAACTTACTTTGTAGGCTTGCGCCAAGCCAAAGGTTGTATAAGGTATTTGCGAGTAAACTCGTTTCTTGAACATCAATTAAATTATCAGCCTTAGCTTTGTCTATTGCTTGGGTTATTTTCTCTACGACTTGCTGTACGCCTTTTAATAAAGCCAGACGCATAGCCTCTGACAAATCAGCAACTTCAGCACTCAATTTAACCACTAAGCATTTACTTTGCGAGCAATCGCTTATTTGCGTATCTAACCACTGTTGCCAATAGGCCATAAGTTGCTGATAAGCATTTAATGAGCGCTGTTCAAATAACAGTGATAATTGTTGAAAATACTGTTGAAAATAGTAATGAATTACCGCTTCGCCAAATTGCTCTTTTGATTTAAAGTAATGATAAAAAGAACCTTTTGGAATACCTGCAGCAGCAAGAATTTCACTTAAGCCGACTTTAGTAAAACCTTTTTGCGCAAAAAGCTGATAACCAACCGTTAGAATATGTTGTTGTGTTTCATTGTAGTCTGTTTTCATAGCGGCATTATATTCTAAATTAGACCAGTCGTCTATAGTGTGGTGTAAATATCTGCTAACGCTCTGCTCATTATTATATTATTCTAGTATTTATATTAACTTAGTGATGGGCTTGTTATTGTATGTCTAACATTCGTAACCGTGTTGCACAAATTTTTTCAACTAATATTGCCTCTGATTATTTAGGGAAGTTAGTAAATAGTACTCTTTTTTTGCTGATATTTGCTAATGTGATCGCCATTATCTTAGAGTCTGTTGCCTCAATCGAGCAAGAATATGGTCATTTTTTTCAAGCGTTTGATACATTTTCGGTGATTATTTTTACTATTGAGTATTTTGCGCGTATTTGGTCGAGTGTTGATTTACCTGATTATGAAGGCCAACAATCGCCAATAAAAACACGTTTAAAGTATATGATAACGCCCATGGCCATTGTTGATTTACTCGCCATTATTCCGTTCTACTTATCAATGTTCTTTGTACTTGATCTGCGCTTTTTAAGAGTGTTTAGGTTATTACGTATCTTTAAATTAACCCGCTATTCTGCGGCAATGAAAATATTAATTTCAGTGCTAAAAGAAGAAATGCCAGCATTGGTTGCGGCTTATTTCATTATGTTCACCATTATTATTTTGGCTTCAAGTGGTATTTATTTACTAGAACATAAAATTCAGCCAGAAGAGTTTGGTAGTATTCCTTCTTCTTTTTGGTGGGCGGTAACGACGTTAACAACCGTGGGTTATGGTGATGTTACTCCCATTACAACAGCAGGGCGTATTTTTGGTGGAATTATTACATTAGTGGGCATGTCGATGGTGGCATTACCTACCGGTATTATTGCTTCTGGTTTTGGTAATATGTTTCGCCGCAATAGGCAAAAATATGAATTAGAAGTTGAACAAGCCTTTGAAGATGGTATTCTCACCGTTAAAGAACAACGAAAATTGCATGAAATACAAAGCGCTTTAGGTATCAGTGATGATGATGCTAAACCTATTTATTTAGAAGCACTACATCATCGCTTTAAAAATTTACCGGTTAACTGCCCGCGTTGTGGTTTAGAACTATTAGAAAAGAACCCTGAAAAATAAATGCTAATGCTTATAAATTTTTTTAATTGAGGCGAGCTTTGGCTTTGTATTGGCTTGGGCTCATACCAAAAAATAACTTAAAGCTACGGCTAAAATGGCTGGGGTTTGTAAAACCTAAGTCAAAACAAACTTGCGTAATCCTCATGCCCTGCAAAATAAGTTGAGCCGCTTTTTTTAAACGCATTTGATGTTGAAAAGCGGCCGGACTACAGCCTAATAAGTTCTTAAATTCAATAAAAAATTTAGTTCTGCTCATGCAGGCAAGTTTGCAAAGTAAGTCAATATCAATAGGCTCGGCTAAGTGTTGATTGATATAAGTGAGAGCAGCATTAATACCATTATGATCAGGTTCATTTTGACTAAAAGAAACAATAAACTCTCGGGCTTGATGTCGTAATAAACGCACGGTTAATTCTGATACCGCTAAATCAACCAAATAATTTCGATCAGGGTGATTTTCAGTAAAAATTTGCACAATACGATTTAATAAGGCTTGCGTTTCACTATTGTGATGCGTGTGTACTAATCGGTCTTGATATTGCCAATGGCCAAAAGCTTTGGGCATTGCCGTATTACTGTTTAAGTGATCACAAATTTGCTGAATTTTATCTTTTGATATCTCAATAGCCAAACAAGTCGTAGGTTTGTCTAATTGAGCCACAGGAAAATCAATTTCAACCGTTTGATTCGGAGCCATAACAAAAGATTCATGGGGTAAAAAGCTTTGTTGATAATGATCATTATTGGCATGCATTATTTTTTTACCCGTGACCATGCCACAAAACAGTAACTGATCTGAATGCAAGGCTACACGTTCAGCTTGTTGGTAGGTGTCATAAATGCTTAATTCTGCATTATGCGCCGCAAAACTGACTTTGTTCTCAACTAAAACCTTAGGTTTATGTCGGTTATTCTTAATTTTACCAATGATCATACTTTCTGCTTTCCCCGATCATTTTGAAGTTTAGGACTGACAGTCAACTTTTTTGAATTTAAAGCACATTGTTATTTTTATTCTATGATTAATTAATAATCAATATTGGGTATGACTAAATTACCCTGTATTGACCACAAAAACAATTTATAAAATGAAGGAAGAATTATGATTTATGCAGCTCCAAATACAACAGGTGCTTTAATTAATTTTAAACCACGTTATGAGAATTTTATTGGCGGTCAATGGGTTCCTCCTGTAGATGGTCAATATTTCGAAAATATCAGCCCAGCAACCGGTGCTGTTATTTGTGAAGTACCTCGCTCAAATGCTAAAGATATAGAGCTGGCTTTAGATGCCGCTCACCAAGCTAAAGATGCTTGGGGCACAACCTCAGTAACTGAGCGTTCAAATACGCTATTAAAAATAGCCGATCGTATTGAAGCTAACCTTGAAATGTTAGCTATTGCTGAAACATGGGATAACGGCAAAGCAGTACGAGAAACATTAGCAGCCGATATTCCTTTAGCGGTTGATCACTTCCGTTATTTTGCTGGCTGTTTGCGCGCACAAGAAGGCTCTATCGGTGAAATAGATGAAAATACCGTCGCTTATCATTTTCATGAACCACTCGGTGTTGTTGGGCAAATTATTCCGTGGAATTTCCCGATATTGATGGCAGCGTGGAAGCTAGCCCCCGCTTTGGCAGCAGGAAACTGTATTGTACTAAAACCCGCAGAACAAACACCGGCTTCAATATTAGTTTTAATGGAATTAATTGCAGATTTACTGCCCGCAGGCGTACTAAATATTGTTAATGGTTTTGGTAAAGAAGCCGGTGAAGCGTTAGCGACTAGCAAGCGTATTGCAAAAATTGCCTTTACGGGATCAACGCCTGTGGGTTCGCATATTTTAAAATGTGCAGCAGATAATATTATCCCTTCAACTGTAGAATTAGGAGGTAAGTCGCCAAATATTTATTTCAGTGATGTAATGGACTTTGAAGATGCCTTTTTAAGTAAAGCGATTGAAGGAGCGGTACTGGCTTATTTTAACCAAGGTGAAGTATGTACTTGCCCTTCACGTTTATTGGTGCAAGAAGATATTTATGATCAGTTTATTGAAAAAGTTATTGAGCGTTCATTGCAAATAAAACGTGGTAACCCTCTTGATACTGAAACCATGGTAGGCGCTCAAGCTTCTAAAGAACAATTTGATAAAATTTTAAGGTATATTGACATTGGTAAAGCAGAAGGTGCTGAAGTATTAATTGGTGGTGAAGTCGCTAAAATCGAAGGGGAGTTTGAACAAGGTTATTATATTCAACCGACCTTGTTAAAGGGTAAAAATGAAATGCGGGTATTCCAAGAAGAAATTTTTGGTCCTGTTATTTCAATGTGTACTTTTAAAGATGAAGCTGAAGCATTAGCAATTGCTAATAGCTCTGAATTTGGCCTAGGTGCGGGGGTTTGGACACGAGATATGAATAAAGCTTATCGTATGGGGCGTAAGATTCAGGCTGGGCGTGTATGGACAAACTGCTATCATATGTATCCTGCTCATGCAGCTTTTGGTGGCTATAAAAAATCAGGGGTTGGCCGAGAAACACATAAAATGGCTTTAGAGCACTATCAACAAACGAAAAATATGTTGGTGAGCTATGACGTGAATCCGCTAGGTTTCTTTTAATTTGCAATAACTAATACTTTAAAACGCTTAAATAACAAAGGCTTATTACTTAAAAGCAATAAGCCTTTTTACGGTAAAATAACTTAGCTACATCATAAAATTAACGTTTTTCCGCAACTTTTTTAGTTACTTCTACTTTGGCTTCAACTCGGCGGTTTTTAGCATGAGCTTCAGCGGTATTAGCAGGATCTAGTAAGCGTTCTTCACCATAACCTACCGCGGAAAGTCGACCACCATCAACATTAAATTCTTCTACTAAAATAGCAACAATGGCATCAGCACGTTGTTGAGATATTTTTTTGTTATAGGCTGCTGAACCTTGTGAAGAAGTGTGCCCTTCAATGACTAATGAGGTATGTGGATACTTTTCTAAGAAATCAGCCATACGTTTAATTTCAGTAAAAAATTCAGGTTTTACAATGGATTTATTGTTATCAAAGTTAACTAATAACACCATACGAGCTGTTTCTTCGGTAAAAACAGTACAGCCATTTTCATCAACCTTATTTAAGGCTGGTGTTTCAGGGCACTGATCTTTACTGTTAATAACACCATCATTATCTGAATCAAGTGGTGCAGTAACAGGTTCAACTTTCTCTGTAGCAATGGTGCTAACTATTTTAGCTGGAGTTGCAACAGGGGCTGCGCTTTTTGCTCCGAAAAAGTAAATAAAACCGATACGGCTACTATAGTCATTGTAATAGTTTGATAATTGAAAATGTCCTTTGCCTTCAACGTAAAAGGCTGCGCGATCATTAACATAATAGCGATAACCAAGCCCAAATGTTGTTGAGGTTTGTGTTTTTATAATATCGAGCGCATCTAGGCCTGCAACTAGGTATAAATTCTTTTCATTTGGAAAATATAAAGCTTCAAAAGCAGTTGAATCACCTTTAGCTGAAGGAAAGCCGGTGTTTTGGCTTGCTAAATTTAACTCAGTACGAGAAAACCTAAATTCTGTTGTGGCAGAGTAGCGATAACCCACTTCCGCACCAAAACCTGAACCATGATCAAAATCAGAGTTAGGATCAGCTGTAGTTAAACGTTCATTATCAGGTTTGATATACATGCCATGTAAACCGCCATAGAAATTTCCAACGAATTGCTCTGCGTTAGGTTGGTTGTCGGCGTAGCTTGTGGTGGTTAATAATACCGTAGAAAGTAGTAAAGTGAGTTTATTTATGTGTGTTGTTTTTTTCATCAGAGACATCCCTTTATAGTGTTAAGGTTATTATATAGACACTAAGACAACATGACAAAAAAATGTTAATAAAGTTACAAAAGTGTAATTTGGCTTAGGTAAAGTTTAGTCAAGAGAAAGCAATAGTGTTGACTTTTATCAATATCAGGTTACTCTATTAATTAAACAGGTGTTTAATTAAATGAGTTGAGCTTTCATTATTTGTTTATTACCGTTTTATTGCTAGCACAGCCACTCTATATTTTAGGTATTTTTTATTATGAAAAAGATCATTCTGATCCTTATTGCCGTTGTCTTTATAATAGGTGGGGTCACCTTATTTAAAAGAGCGCAACAAGCAAAAGCTGACACTCCGTTGCCTAAGCCTCCTGCTTGGCAAGTTGCCATGGTGAAAGCTAAACAGCAGCAAATTCAACAAAAATCTACTTTTCTAGCAAGGTTAGATGCTAAAAATAGTGCCGCATTAGCTTCTAAATTAAGTGGGCAAATTAGCCAGTTACTTGTGAGTGAAAATCAAACGGTAACCAAAGGTGAGTTATTAGTGCGCATTGATGAAGATGAAATTAAAGCCAGTATTGAAGGCTTACAAGCAACATTAGCGGCAGCCAAAAGTCAGCAGCATTATAATAAAAAATTACTCACAAGAAACAGAGCATTATTTAAAGCTAATACTATTTCACAAGACCGTTTAGAAGCTTCTGAAGTTGCCTATAAAACGGCTTCTGCGCAAGTAGCTGAATTAAAACAGCGTATCAAAGGTTTGAAAAATCAATTAAACTATACGCTAATAACCGCCCCTTTTGATGGCATTATTGGCACGGTTTTTATGCGCACTGGCGATCTTGCTATACCAGGTAAAGCTATTTTAATGCTTAACTCATTTCCACAAAAACTGACCTTTAGTTTTATGCCTCCCCGCAATAATAAAGAGACAAAAAACAATTTATCCATGATCCAAGCTGAGCAGCCAGTAACCTTTGATGATGATGTTATAGGAAACATATCAACCTTATACAATGACGCCAAAGCGGGATTATGGGTTGCAGAAGTTGGCTTAAAGCAACGTTTGCAACAACCTGTAGGGAGTTATTTAACAATAGAAGTGATCACCCACGCAGCTCAAGGATGTGCAATACCTTTACAAGCCTTATTACACCGCAAACATTATCAAAGTATTATGCGCTATGACGGTATGCGTTTTATTGAACAAAAAGTTAATGTGTTAGCACAAGATAACGATATCGTATTAATTGAGCCTTGCACCGACTCACCGATTGCGATAGCGGCAGAGTCTAAACTTGCTTTATTGCCTGCATTAGGTGAAAACGTAGCCGTGCGGAGTGCAACTAATGAATAAAAGCTGGATAGAGCGCCTATTGGCACGCCCTTATTTTATCTATTCGTTTTTAGCACTATTTTTATTGCTAGGTATTCAAGGTTACAACAAAATGGAGCGTAAGCTTTTCCCTGACTCGCAATATCCTGAAATTGCTGTTGTTGTTGTGCAACCTGGTGGTTCTGCTAAAACAATTGCTGCAAATATTGCAGTGCCTATTGAGGAAGAGCTTTATACGCTGGATCAAATTCGGCGCGTGCATTCATCTACTATTGATGAAGTCAGTGTTATTCGTGCTGAATTTGAATACAGTAAAAACCTAGAAATGGCAGCAAGCGATGTTACAACTGCCATTGGTAAAATTCGTTCTAGCTTACCTAATGATATTTTAGAACCTCAAATTCATAAAATTTCCTCGGCAACCGCTCCGATTTTAGTTATTGCTGTTTCAACAAAAGAACAAGCCATAGTTAGCCGCATGCCTTTAGAAGATATTCGCCAACTTGCTGACAACCAAATTAAACATCGCATTATTAAATTACCTGGGGTGGCGAATGTTGATGTATTTGGTGGCTACGATAAAGAAGTACAGATAATTTTAGATAAAAATAAACTTGATCAATACCAGATGAATATTGCGCAAGTATTGGCTGTGTTACAGGCGAATAATAGAGATTATGCTATTGGCTTTATTACTAACGATAGAAGCCGTTACCTCTTAAAGTCTCCTAGCAGAGAAAGCAGTATTGCAGGGCTACGAAAATTAAGTATTACTCCAGATGTTAATTTAGGTGATGTGGCAACTATTTATTTTGGTCATGCAGAAAATACCGCCGCTTATTTTGGTAATGGGAAAGAAGCTATTGCTATTGCTGTACAACGAGGGTTGAATGCTGACGTGGTACGTACGATTGAAGGGGTAGAAGCCGAGTTAGAAAAAATAAAACAGCAATATCCTAATTTAACTTTTGAAATAACAGACACGCAAAAAGACACTATTGTTCAATCAACAGAAAATATGTTTGAGTCATTACGAGACGCCATTTTAATGTCTATTTTTGTGGTGTTTTTATTTTTAGCCAGCTTTAGACAAGTGTTGGTTGTACTCTTTACTATTCCTCTGGTGTACGCCTCAACCGTTGCACTTATGTGGCTGTTTGGCATCGAATTTAATGTGGTTACACTGACCGGTATTATTCTGGCACTTGGTTTATTACTTGATGATGCCGTGGTGGTAATGGAAAACATTGAACGCCATTACCGAGAGCTAGGAGCCAATATTAATCAAGCAGTTATGCGGGGCACTAAAGAGATTATGTTTGCCGACTTATCGGGCACAATTACCACCATGATTGCATTATCACCAATTATGTTTGTTGGAGGGTATCCGCAAACAGTTTTTCGCCCTTTAACTGAAACATTATTATTAGCTTTGGCGGCTTCTTATTTAATCTCAATTACGGCAGTGCCATTATTATCAATGATGATCTTAAAAATGAAACAGCCTTGGCTACTTAATAGTGAGCAAGTTTTTCATAAAGTAACCAGTAAGGTTAATGAAAAAATTCAACAATTCTTTTCAAATGCAGTTAAAGCAGCACTTGATAAAAAAGCGGTAGCTGTTTCATATTTCATTGTTTTATTAGGACTATTTGTTTTTAGTGTGCGTGGTGTTATGCCTTTGGTTGGCCAAGAATTAATGCCGCCAATGGACACTGGCGGAGTGCAAATTCGTATTACGACAGATCCTAATTTGCCGATAGAAGCAAGTTTAGCGGTAGCAAAACAAGTGAATACTATTTTAGAAAATAATGGTGAACTTGAACGGGTTTCTACTGCAATAGGTAGCGAGCCTAGCGTCTTAAGTATTGGCAGTGGTTCAGCAGCCGATCAAATGGTGATCACCGCCACTTATGTTAATCGTTATGAACGAGATGAAAGTATTTGGCAAATAGAAAGACGACTGCGCCAAGCTTTTTTGTCGATTGAAAATATTAAGCAGGTTGACGTTGCTGATTATGGCGCCACTGCATTACCGAGTATTCGAGCTAATTTAGATGTAATGCTTTCAGCAAATAACTTTGATGATTTAGTTGCCGCGGGAAAACTGGTTGAAAAAGCCATGTACCAAACTCAAGGCGTTGTTTCAGTTTCTCGTACGTGGGATATTGATAAAACTGTTTATAACTTAATTATTGATAAACAAAGAGCAGCCTTTTATGGCTTAAAACACTCAGATATTACAACGCAATTACAAGCAATGCTGCGCGGTGTTGTGGTGTCAAACTTTCCTGTTGCTAATAATACTGATCTAGCGGTGAGAGTATGGTTGCCTAATGAACAACGTGACAAGTTAACCTTATTGCCGACTCTATTGATTACTACCCCTCAAGGCGAAAAAATACCTTTAAGCGCCGTTGCTAAATTGACTAGAGATACAGAGCCGAGTGTTATTAACCGAGAGGCGTTAAACTATACCTTGAATATTTATGGCCACCGTGAAAAGGCTGCAATATCACATATTATGGCTAATTTTTCAGATGCTTTTGCTGATACTGAATTACCTGCTGGTGTTATAATGGAACAAGTTGGTGATGATAAAGAGTTTAAAAAATCTGCTGCGCGTATGGTTTCAGCTATTGGGTTTGCGATTATCTTAATACTTTTTACATTGATCACACTCTTTAATTCAATCAAGGTGTCATTAATGATTATCGCCTCAATACCACTGACCTTAATTGGTGCTGCGTGGATATTGTTACTACTTGAATATCATGTCTCTATGCCTGCAATGATGGGCTTTATTCTGCTTTCTGGCATCATTGTTAATAATGCGATTTTATTAATACACTTTGCTCAAGAGAAAATGCAAGAAGGTTTAGATAAACGTAAAGCTATGCTTGAAAGCATTCGTATTAGAACTCGCCCAGTACT
>WFQC01000185.1 GCA_015487235.1 Alteromonadaceae bacterium | reverse complement strand
CTTTTTTAGTGTTAAAAGATGATGTGGAAAAGGAATAAGCTTTCGTAATATTTTAAGCATTAAAGTAATGGGACTGGTGAGTGTCTATCGATTTTTATAATAATAATGCAGATTCGTTTTTTAACAGTACACAGTCGGCTGATTTAACGAGTATTTATCAACAGTTTTTACCTTTGTTAGATCCTCATGCGCATATTTTAGATGCAGGGTGTGGCTCAGGTCGTGATACTAAGTTTTTTTTAACGCAAGGCTTTCAAGTGACCGCTTTTGATGCGAGTGAAATGTTAGTTAAAAAAGCCAGCTTGCATACGGGCATTAAAATATTTCATCATACTTTTGATAGTTTTACTTTAGTAAATAACCACGATTTTGATGCTATTTGGGCGTGCGCTTCTTTATTGCATGTTCCCAGTGAACAATTAACACATACCTTTAAAAACCTTGCTACTCACCTTCAAGAGAGAGGCTTTTTTTATTGCTCTTTTAAGTATGGTCGTGATGATATTGAACGCGATGGGCGGTATTTTACTAATGTTGATGAAGAACGTTTAGCGCATTTTATTGAAAATACAACGCTTAGCCTTTACCGCACTTGGCTATCAAAAGATGTACGCCCCGGTAGGGATAATGAACTATGGCTAAATGCCATCTTACAAAAAAATTGATTTTTTAGCCGTGCAAAACTCATTATATCAAGGTCATAAACTAACCTCAGGCGGTAAAGACGATCCTTTACTGTATAAGCTTATTCAAGCAATTAATTATGCAGATGAAATAGAGATATCGGTTTCATTTATTCAACCTTCAGGGCTAGCATTACTTTTTGATCCCTTAGTAGATGCCTTAGCGCGTAATGTTAATATAAAAATTCTTGTCTCTGATTATTTATATATCACCAGCCCCGTTGCGCTTAGACAGCTAAAAACATTAGCTGACATTAGCTGAACGAGGAGCTGAAACCAAGCTATTTCAGTGTGAAGAAGGTATAAGTTTTCATATGAAGGCTTATATTTTTATAAAAACAGAACATGCTAATATGGTTGAGGGGTGTGCCTTTGTTGGCTCTAATAACATTAGTCGAACTGCGCTTACTCATGCGTATGAATGGTGTTTACGTTATGATTTTTCATTATCAGATAACCCCAAAGCACAGGCTGAATTTGTTAATATACGTCAACAATTTCATCGAATTTTTACGCACCAAAATAGTTACCAGTTAAGCAATGAAATAATTCATAATTATGAAATAAAACATAAAAAAATCAATAATAAAGAAAGGCTTAGCTTAGTTGATGATAATTTCAATGATGAAGCTATTGAACCTGCTACCCCTAATGCGATACAAGAAGAAGCTTTGTTAGCGCTCAAAAACAGCCGTCAATTAGGGTTTAAACGAGGGTTGGTGGTGCTTGCCACGGGTATGGGTAAAACCTGGTTAAGCGCTTTTGATGTTAAAGAAATAAAGGCCAAAAAAGTACTTTTTATAGCACATCGAGAAGAGATTTTATTACAAGCTGAAAAAACCTTTATATCGCTATTTCCGCAAGCGAATACTAGCTTATACAATGCAAAATATAAAAATACTGACAGTGATTTTGTCTTTGCTTCTATACAAACATTGGGTAAGCAACATCACCTAGACAAGTTTAAGCCAACACATTTTGATTATATTATTGTTGATGAATTTCATCATGCTAGCAGCCCGGTGTACAAAAATTTACTCGCCTATTTTGAACCTAAATTTATGTTGGGTCTTACTGCAACACCTGAGCGCTCTGACCAAGCCAATATTTTAGCATTATGTGATAATAATTTAGTTTTTGAGCGGAACTTAGTACATGGTATTGATAGTGAAATTCTTGTACCTTTTCACTATTACGGTATTTTTGATGAATTTGTAAATTATGAAGAAATTCCTTGGCGTCATGGGCGTTTTGACCCTAATTCTTTAGATAGTGCCTTTGCTACCAAACAGCGATCAGCTCATATATATCGGCATTGGTTAGAGAAAAAGCAAAGCCGCACACTCGCTTTTTGCGTTTCAATTAAACATGCTGATTTTATGGCACACTCTTTTCAGAAAAAAGGTATAGCGGCTTGTGCTGTTTATAATGGATCAACCGTAAAACGTAATGAAGCATTATCTTTGTTAAAGTCAGGTAAGCTTAGTGTTATTTTTTCAGTAGATTTGTTTAATGAAGGTACTGATTTACCAGCGATCGATACTATTTTGATGTTACGTCCTACTAAATCTAAAATTTTATTTTTACAACAATTAGGCCGAGGACTACGACACAGTCAGGCAACCAATAAAAAATATTTAACAGTTATCGACTTTATTGGTAATCATAATAGTTTTTTAAACAAAGCTTATGGTTTGTTAAATGTATCAACCCCAAAAGGGGTTGCTAAAGCAATTCAACAAGAAATACCGCTAGCAGATGGTTGCTATATTAATTATGCGCCAGAAATAATCGACTTTTGGAAAACATTAGCTAAAAAATACCGCAATACTAGTATTGAAGAATATCAAGAGCTTAAAAAACAATTGGGTTATCGACCCAGTGCTAGTGAATTTTTTCAACAAGGATATGAGCTTAAAAAAGTACGAGAACAAGCAGGTAGTTGGTTTGATTTAGTTAACTCTCAAGAACAAACCTTAAACTTATCCTCATTGTTGACACACTATGGAGAATTTCTATTAGAAGCTGTTGAAACAACAAAAATGACGAAATGTTTTAAAGCTATCTTATTAACCGCATTTTTAGAATTAGATGGCTTTAATACTCCGCCAACAACCAAAAAATTAGCTGAAAAAAGTAGACGTATTCTAGCGCGCCATCCTGATTTTCAACAAGCAGATTTACCCTTAACAATGCAAAAGCAAAAAATAGAACCCGATATTTGGCATAAGTATTGGTTGAAAAACCCTATAAATGCATTTTGTAATTCAACTTGGTTTACTGTCGAGCAGGGCGTTTTTAAAGCTAACACTAGTGTTCAACGGCAAGATATGAAACAACTACACCAAATGGTGCAAGAGTTGGTTGATTTACGTTTAGCTGAATATCAGCAAAGAATAACCAAAAAAATGAGTCAAAACGTCGTTGAAAACAGCGCAAGTATTGTGGAGTTGTCAACCAAAAATCAGGCAACACAACTGCCTTTTTATAGTGATTTAAAAATAGCTTGTGGTCACTTTAAAACTAGCATTAATGATAGAGTAGAAACCTATACTTTACCTGAAAGTTATGGACATTTGGACAGTGAAAAATACTTTATTGCTTGTGCGAGTGGTGATTCAATGAATGGCGGTAAGCATCCTATCGCAGATGGTGATTTATTATTATTAGAGTGGATCACCTCAACGAGTGCTGGTTCAATTTCCAATCAGATATTGGCAATTGAGTTGTTAGATGAAACAGGTGATCCTCAGTATTTATTAAGGCTTGTTAAAAAACAAGCGGATGGTCGCTATATACTCAAAGCAAATAATAAAAATTATACTGATAAAATCGCGAATGAATATATGCGAACGTTTGCCCGCTTAAAAGCGGTTATTAAACCAAGTCGTTAATCAGACGCTTTATTTACAAAGGCTTTGGTTCCCCATAATGGTACGGTTGAGAGGCTGTGTTTAAAACTACCTGAAATTTCTTTGGTTGAGTAAGATACGTATAATAAGGTTTGGTTTTTCGCGTCAAATATTCTTCTTATTTTCATTGATTTAAAAAATACACTTTTTGATTTTTTAAAAATAACTTCACCTGATTTGCTTTTATCTATTTGGGCGATCATTTCTGGGGTTATTTCACCAGTTTGGCGACAAGCAATAGAGCTATCGCTGGGGTCTGATAAATTTAGATCGGCTTCAATTGAAGCTACATGACAGGTAACGCCTGGTATTTTAGGGTCAATTAATATATTTATTTTAATATCTTTGGTGGTGAATAGCCCTAATGAAACGTCGCCTACTTCATTGTCTGAGCAGGCACTAAGTAATAATAAGCTACTTGCTATAAGTAATTTTTTCATTGTTGTAATAATACGCTTTAACTAACTAGAAAGTCTTTATAGCATGGATTGTGAGTTTCTTCTTGGTATTGGTAGCCTAAATCTTTTAAATGGCGAAAAAAAGCAAGTTGTTGTTCATTGCTTACTTCAAAACCAGCAAGCACTTGGCCAAAGGCGGCACCATGGTTGCGATAATGAAATAAGGTGATATTCCAATATTCGCCTAAGGTATCAAGAAATTTTTCTAATGCGCCGGGATATTCTGGAAACTCAAAGCTAAATAAACGCTCTTGTGGGTGAGCGGGGCTATTACCGCCAATCATGTAGCGAATATGTAATTTGGCTAGCTCATTTTCAGTAAAGTCTGTTACTTGATAATTAGCTGAGATAAGCGAATTAATCAGTTGCTGACGTTCATTTTCAAGCCCTGATAAGCGTAAGCCAACAAATATTTTGGCTTTTTCAGCATGTTGTGCAGAGTGTCGATAATTAAATTCGGTGATCACTCGACCGCCTAAGCTCTGGCAAAATTTACGAAAACTGCCTTTCTCTTCAGGAATAGTAACAGAGAATATGGCTTCTTTTTGCTCGCCTAGCTCGCAGCGTTCAGACACATAACGTAGGCTATGAAAGTTCATATTTGCGCCTGATAAAATAGCAACTAAGTTTTGCTGTTTATGAGCTGGTGCTGTTTCTTGATGGCAGTATTTGGTTAAACCTGCTAGTGATAAAGCACCTGCAGGTTCGGCAATAACGCGGGTTTGCTCAAAAATATCTTTGATTGCGGCACAAATTTCATCGCTATTAACGGTGATAACTTCATCACAAAATGTTTTTATTAAGTCAAAGGTGTGTTGGCCAATGCGTTTTACGGCAACCCCGTCGGCAAAAATGCCTACTTGGGCTAAATCAACAGGTTTTCCTGCTTGTAATGCCGCTTGTAAGCAGGCGGAGTCTTGCGCTTCAACGCCAATAACTTTAATTTCAGGGCGAAGTTGTTTTAAATATACGGCCATACCAGCTAGCAAACCACCGCCACCAACGGGTACAAAAATAGTGTCTGCGTGGGGTTGTTGTTGTAAAAGCTCTTTAGCAACAGTGCCTTGCCCTGCGATCACGTCGGGATCATCAAAAGGGTGGATCATTGTTTTGCGTTCGTTTTCTGCGTATTTAAGTGCTGCCGCTTGTGCTTCATTATAACTTTTTCCCACTAAACGCACTTCGGCGCCAAAGCGACGAACATTATCGACTTTGATATCAGGTGTGGTGATCGGCATAACTATAGTGGCTTTTATGCCCATTTTTTGTGCAGCTAAGGCTAAACCTTGTGCATGATTACCAGCTGATGCCGCAATAACGCCTTGTGCACATTGGCTTGCACTTAAACATGCTAATTTGTTATAAGCACCCCGTAATTTAAATGAGTGTACGGGCTGTTGATCTTCTCGCTTTAAGTAAATGTTATGCTTTAGTCGAGAAGACAGTTTTGTTAGCGCGGTTAACTCTGTTTCTCTGGCCACATCATAAACCGGCGCTAATAAAATACGACGCAAATAATCTAAACCACTATTTGCTGAAGTGTTTACTGGGGTTGTTTTATTTGGAGTAGCCATTAACTTTTATCACTTTGACGATTTTCTGCAAACATACCATCAAGTAATGCGCGGTTACGCACCGCACCTTTGTCGGCACTTGTGGCTAATAGGGCATAGTTTTTGAGTGCATAGCTGATCGGGCGAATACGATTTTCAGGCTGCCATGCTTGGTTACCTTTTGCTAGCATATTGGCTTTACGAGTAGCTAATTCTTCAGCACTTACTTTTAATGCTATAGTGCGTTTAGGAATATCTATTTCAATGATATCGCCTTGTTTAACCAAAGCAATAACACCGCCATTAGCGGCTTCGGGTGAAATATGACCAATAGATAATCCTGAGGTTCCTCCAGAAAAGCGGCCGTCGGTGATCAAGGCACAAGCTTTACCTAAACCCATTGATTTTAAGTAGGTGGTTGGATATAACATTTCTTGCATGCCCGGGCCACCTTTCGGGCCTTCGTAGCGAATAACAACCACTTCACCAGCAACAACTTTACCTGATAAAATACCTTCTACGGCATCTTCTTGGCTTTCAAAAACATGGGCAGGGCCAGTAAAAGTTAAGTTGTCTTCACTTACACCCGCTGTTTTTACAATACAGCCATCAAGGGCAATATTACCTGTTAATACTGCTAGGCCGCCGTCTTGTGAAAAGGCATGTTCTTTACGACGAATACAGCCGTTTTCTCGGTCATCATCTAAGTGCTCCCAACGACAGTTTTGGCTAAATGCTTTGGTGGTACGAATGCCAGCAGGGCCAGCACGATAAAAGTCTTTAATAGCCTGATCATTGGTTACGGTAATGTCATATTTTGCTAATAATTCGGCAAGTGTTATGCCTAAAACTGTTGTGGTGTCTGTTTTGAGTAAGTTAGCACGTGCTAATTCACCCAGTATGGCAATAACGCCACCTGCACGATGAACATCTTCCATATGATATTGCTGTGTTGACGGGGCAACCTTACATAAATGAGGCACAAGTCGTGATAAACGATCAATATCATTTAGGGTAAAGTCAATATCAGCCTCTTGTGCGGTGGCTAATAAATGTAATACGGTATTGGTTGAACCGCCCATGGCAATATCTAAGCACATTGCGTTTTCAAACGCGGCTTTATTGGCAATATTGCGCGGTAAAGCACTTTCGTCATCTTGTTGGTAGTAACGATTAGCCAAGTGCACAATTTGCTTACCCGCTTGTAAGAAAAGCTGTTTGCGATCAGCATGCGTGGCTAACATTGAACCATTCCCAGGTAGTGCTAAACCCAGTGCTTCAGCAAGACAATTCATTGAGTTAGCGGTAAACATGCCAGAGCAAGAACCGCACGTAGGGCAAGCTGAACGCTCAATTTGATCGCTCTTTTCATCACTAACACTAGGATCAGCTCCTTGGATCATAGCATCAACTAAATCAAGCTTAATAATTTGATCACTTAATTGCGTTTTTCCTGCTTCCATTGGCCCGCCAGAAACAAAAATAACGGGTATGTTTAAGCGCATTGCGGCCATCATCATACCCGGTGTTATTTTGTCGCAGTTTGAAATACATACCATGGCATCGGCACAATGTGCATTAACCATGTATTCAACTGAATCGGCAATAAGATCTCGTGAAGGCAAGCTATATAACATGCCGCTGTGTCCCATGGCGATGCCATCATCAATTGCTATGGTATTGAATTCTTTGGCAACACCACCTGCTTCTTCAATAGCACCAGCCACGAGTTGTCCCATGTCTTTTAAATGTACGTGACCGGGTACAAATTGCGTAAAAGAGTTAACCACGGCAATAATCGGTTTACCAAAATCGCTGTCAGTCATACCCGTTGCACGCCATAATGCACGTGCGCCAGCCATATTTCGCCCTTGGGTTGAAGTTGCCGATCTTAATTTTGCCATGATGTATTGGTTTCCTTTATCTCGTTTGTACTTGGTCATGCTAAATTGTGTTTAGCTATTTAAAATAGGTCACGTTAAAAGCGTAAAAGACTATTTTACAGGTTCTAACCAACCCCATTTGTCTTCAGTTTTTCCACTGAAAATGCCAAAAAAGGCTTCTTGTAGTGCTTGAGTAACAGGGCCTCGAGAACCACTACCAACTTGAATGCCATCAACTGTTTTTACCGGCACAATTTCAGTTGCGGTACCGGTCATAAAAAATTCATCCGCTAAATAAAGTGCTTCACGAGCAATTGTTTCTTCTCGTACTTCATAGCCTAAATCTTCTGCTAGAGTCATTACAGCATCACGGGTTAATCCTTGTAAAATAGAAGCAGTGCCCGGTGGTGTATAAATAATACCTTTGCGCACTAAAAATAGGTTTTGCCCTGCACCTTCACTGATTTGGTTGTTAACGTCCATGGCAATGCCTTCGGTGTAGCCGTGGCGGTTTGCTTCCATTGAAATGAGCTGTGAAGAAAGGTAATTACCCCCAGCTTTTGCTGCGGTTGGCATAGTGTTAGGGGCTAAACGATTCCAACTTGATACGCCAACATCAACACCATGCTCCATTGCATCAGCTCCTAGATAAGCTTCCCAGCTAAAGGCAGCGATCATTAAATCTGCTTTGGCATCGGCTGGTGGACGCAGCCCCATACCTACATCACCTAAAAAAGCTAATGGGCGTAAATAAGCTGCTGATAAATTGTTTTGTACAACCGCATCTTTACAAGCTTGAATAACTTCTTCGACCGTGTAAGGAATAGTCATGCGATAAATTTTTGCTGAGTCAAACAAGCGTTCTATATGCTCGGTTAAACGAAAAATACAGGTGCCACGATGGGTGTCGTAAGCACGAATACCTTCAAATACAGAAGAACCATAATGCAAGGCGTGACTCATTACATGCACGGTGGCATTTTGCCAAGGAATGAGTTCACCATTAAACCAAATGAGTTCTGCGTTTACTTTTGCCATGTTGTTTACCTAAATTTTATTTATAAATTATTTTTACAGATCTTGTTTATGCAAGATTCTGCATCGTCGCGTTATTGTCAACGCAGATGTTATTAATGTCGATAAGTTTGTGCAATTGATATTGTAAATGTTCGACACTATTGTCACTTTGTACTGACAGTTCTATTGCTAATTGGTTATTTTCTTCAGGAAACATGGTCATGCCGGTAACAATAAAGCCACGGTAGCGCGCTACCTGTAATAGTTTTTCCATGACGGTTGGCTGGTTTTCAGCGGTGATCCGTAAGGTATGGCTGTTCATTTGCTTTTTCATTTGGCTATTCATCTGGCTATTCATATTGTTGTCTCCTGCTTGTTAGGCAATGGTGAATTCGTATTTTTGCTCTTTTTTATGAGCTAGTTATCACTGTTTAGGCTTATTTTTTCGATATGTTAATTTAGCTAATTTTTTCTATCATTTTATCGTTGGCCGTTTCAGGTGGAACTAATGGCCACACATTGTCAAAAGCATCTATTTTTACCTGTAATAAATAAGCACCCTGATGGTTTAGCATTTCATTAATTGCATCACTTACCTGTGTTTTTTCAGTGATAACTTTGGCTTTAATATCGAAAGCTTGTGCTAAAGCTACAAAGTCAGGATTATCTGATAAGTCGGTTTCGCTATATCGTTCTTCAAAAAATAATTGCTGCCATTGGCGTACCATGCCAAGTTTACTGTTATCAATAAGTACTATTTTTATCGGTAATTGATAGCGTTTTATGGTGCCTAGCTCTTGTACATTCATCATAAATGAGCCGTCACCACAAATGGCGATCACGGTATCTTGAGCACGCGATACTTGTGCGCCAATTGCCGCAGGCAAACCAAAGCCCATAGCACCTTGTCCACCGCTGGTTAAAAAATTACTAGGCTGTGAAAATTGCATATGTTGGGCTGACCACATTTGATGTTGGCCAACATCGGTTGTTATGACCGTATGCTCAGCCATATTTTGTTGGTGTAGGGTATCGCTGATTTCTTTTAACACCGCAGGAGCATAAATACCTTTACCTAAATAGGTGTAATCATTACAAAACTCAGTAGCAAGCTGCTGGCAGCGTTGGCGCCAGTTTTCAATGGTTAATGGCATTGCTAACGCAGGCAAATTTACTTTTAAGTCGCCCATTATGGCGGCATCAACAGCACGACGTTTGCTAATTTCAGCTTGGTCAATATCAAAATGTATTACCTTAGCATTGGGGGCAAATTCAGCCAGCTTACCCGTGACGCGGTCGTCAAATCGTGCGCCTACGGCAATAAGTAAATCACTTTCTTGTACGGCTAAGTTGGCTGCTTTTGTGCCGTGCATACCTAACATGCCAAGATAGCAATTATCGTTACAATCAACCGCTCCTAAGCCTTTTAGCGTGGCAACACTGGGTATGCCTGTTGTGTGAATAAATGCACGTAATTCGTTTACGGCATTGGCCATACCAACACCGCCACCCACGTAGAGAATAGGGCGTTTTGCTTGGCTTAATAATGCTAAGGCACTACCTACATTGGCTGGTGCAATAGGTTCATTTTCTTCTTTGCTAGAGGTAACTAATTCAAGCGCTTGTTCAAGTTGTGCCATTTGAATATCTTTAGGAATATCAACTAATACGGGGCCTTGGCGTCCTGATAAGGCGATCTCAAAGGCTTGAGTTAATACCTCAGCTAGCTCATTAACATTGCGTACTTGAAAGTTATGTTTGGTACAGGCTAGCGATAAACCAATAATATCAACCTCTTGAAAGGCATCACTGCCCATTGCTTGGGTTGATACTTGCCCAGTGATTGCCACAATAGGAATGGAATCAGACATAGCATCGGCAAGGCCGGTGATCAAATTAGTTGCACCAGGCCCTGAAGTAGCTAAACAAACACCCACCTTACCTGAAGCGCGCGCATAACCAATAGCAGCAAAGGCTGCGCCTTGTTCATGACGACATAAAAAATGTTTTACATCACTGTCATACAAAGCATCATAAATGGGCATAATGGCGCCGCCAGGGTAACCAAAAACATGTTTAACATTATGCTGTTGTAGTACTTCAAAGACTAAGGCTGCACCTGTTTTTGTTTGTTTGCTGCTCATGTTATTTTGACTTGCGTCACTCCGTATTGTCCAAACATAAAAAAACCCCCGAATCTTGCGAATCGGGGGTTTGTGAATAAGTTACTAAATAGTTTTTCTTTAGCTCAACACAACCCCCGCGCTGATTTTAATAATCACCACGACGAGAATGTTAATAATAATTGAGCTAAAGTTTTGCATTTTTATGCTTAATTCCTGAAAATTTATTTACCTGTTTAGGTCTTATTTAATTAGTACCATAACTTTTAGCCATCTAGCAAGCTATTTATAAAAATTTTTTAAAAGATAAAACAGATTAAAAAATAATCTTTTGAAATATCGAGCGATTTTCTCGTAAAGTTTTTTAGAAGCGACTACACTTAACCTTTACCTTAGTATGGATTTACAGATAAAAATGGATTTTATATGTTAGCGTGCGTGTATAGCCGAGCAAGAGTGGGATTAACCTCTCCTTTGGTTACTGTAGAGGTACATTTAGCCAATGGTTTACCTGCTTTTAGCATTGTTGGTTTACCTGAAACCTCAGTGAGAGAAGCTAAAGACAGAGTTCGTAGTGCTATTATCAACTGTGGTTACGAATTTCCCGCCAAGCGCATTACCATCAATTTAGCACCTGCTGATTTGCCCAAAGAAGGTGGTCGTTTTGACTTACCTATTGCGGTAGGCATTCTTGCCGCTTCAGGGCAATTACCTCAAAGTGAATTGGCTAATTATGAGTTTGCTGGTGAGCTTGCCCTTTCAGGTGAGTTACGAGAAATTATTGGCGAAATACCGTTAGCCATAGCTTCTAGTGAAAGCCAGCGTACACTTATTTTACCAAAACAAAATGCCCAACAAGCAAGTTGGGTAAAACAAGCAAAAATTATTGCAATAGAACACTTAACCCAGCTTTTTCCACATTTTGCAAGGCAAACACCTTTGCCATTAATGCCCACAAAAACAGTCGAGCATAAACCTCATACTTATGGTTTAGATATGGCTGATGTTATTGGCCAACCCTTAGCTAAACGGGCATTAGAAATTGCCGCAAGTGGTAGCCATAATATTTTATTTATTGGTCCGCCTGGTACCGGAAAAACCATGCTTGCTAGTCGTTTACCCGGAATTTTACCTCCGATGACCGAGCAAGAAGCCCTTGAAAATGCGGCTATTCAATCAATAAGTGATAATATGATCAGCCAACATTCTTGGTTTACTCGTAGTTTTAGGGCGCCACATCATACCGCTTCTTCAGCGGCTCTTGTCGGCGGAGGCAGCCAGCCCAAACCGGGTGAAATATCTTTAGCACATAATGGCGTATTGTTTTTAGATGAATTGCCAGAATTTGACCGTAAGGTATTAGATGTTTTACGTGAACCGATGGAGTCAGGTGAGGTAACGATTTCTCGTGCTACGCATAAACAAACTTTTCCGGCCAGGTTTCAACTGGTGGCGGCAATGAACCCAAGCCCAACGGGATTTTATAATGATAATCGTTCTACGCCTGAGCAAGTATTGCGTTATTTAAATAAATTATCAGGCCCTTTTTTAGATCGTATTGATATTCAACTTGAGGTAACCCGATTACCCAAAGGCAGTTGGGCTAAGCAAGATGACAGTGGTGAAAACAGTGCCACTATTCAAGCCCGAGTTAGTGATTGTCGCAATCGACAATTGGCTAGACAAGGCAAAGCCAATGCCCATTTAACGAGTGCCGAGTTACGAGAGTTTTGCCCATTAAGTGGCGATGATAATGATTTTATTGAGCTCGCGGTTGAAAAACTGGGTTTATCAACACGTGCACACCATAAAATACTAAAAATAGCACGAACATTGGCCGATATGGAAAATGAACAAAACATTCAACATCGGCATTTAGTTGAAGCCTTGTCGTACCGGGCGATGGACAGATTATTACGTTATTTAACAGAAGCTATTGCTGTTTAGTTTTTAAAGTATTACAAAAACGCTAATTATTTTTAATGGCTTGAAAAAAGGCGGCAATTAACGGTTGTTGCTGTTGGCTTTTTAAGCAGCACACGCCTAAATCAAATGGCTGTATTTCATTGTTTGCCACTAAGTTTTGTACGCGATCTTTAACCGGGCTGTTGTCAACTACCACTTGCGGTGCAATACCCACGCCACAACCTAGCGCAACCATACTCACTAAAGCTTCATGCCCTGAAACAGTGGCGTAAATATTTGCTTTACCAAGTTGTTTTTTACGATACCACTGTTCAAAGCGTTTTCGGGCAGTACCGTGCTCGGGCAAGATAATTGGAATTTCTTGCCAATTGATGTGCGGTTGTTGAATTTGTTGTTGTACGTTACACGCAATTGTTGGCGCAATAATTGTTAAAGGAATTTGTGCTATTTTATGAAAATACAACGTCTTAGGGAAATTATCAGGATAAGCTGCGATCGCTATCGCTACTGTTTTTTGTTGCACTTGCTCTAGTGCATCGGCGGCATCGCCTGTTGTTAATACAATTTCAACTAACGGGTTTTGCTGGCGAAATTTATCTAACAAAGGTGGTAAATGGCTATACGCGGCGGTCACTGAACAATATATGCGTAATTTACCGGTTAATTGCACTTGTTGTTGATTGATGGTTTGCTGTAATTGTTGCCATTGCTGTAATTGCTGCTCAACAAAGGCTAAAAACTTTTGCCCAGACTCTGTTAATTGCACACTACGATTGTCGCGCAATAATAACTGACAGCCTAGTTCGTCTTCTAAGCGTTGTATTGCCCTACTTAAGGTAGAAGGGCTAACAAAATAACTTTGTGCAGTTTTGCCAAAATGTAAGCTCTGCGCTAAATGCTGAAACATTTGTAATGATTTTATATCCACTTTTATTCACCTAGATCCTGACCTTCGATAGGATAACCTAATTTTTTCTGCGCAAATTTTAGATTATTTACTTAGGGCGTGTTTATCTTTCGAGTTTGAATTTTGTTCAACCTAAAAGCGTTTTGATCGCGGCGCTTCTTTGTATTAAGGGTTATTCCCTTAAAAAAAGGAGCAACAAGAAGCAGAACGCTTTTCGGTGAACCCGAAGGGCAACGTTTGTTTGTCATTTATACTACGTTGTTGCCTGCTTGTGTGGAATAACCACACCACACAGACTCCGCCTTGTATAAATACCAAACAAACTGTTGCAAAAACATACCCCAAAGATATACACGCCCTAATAGAATTGATATAAATAATTATGTTGCAAAATACGCAATACTACAATGCAAATATATCATTTTAAGCAATGTTGATTTTGATCTACTATCATTGATATCAAATGATTTAGTCGCAACAGGTGAGAGAAACATGGCAAATTACTTTAATACATTAACATTACGAGAACAATTAGCGCAGTTAGGCAAATGCCGTTTTATGAAGCGTGAAGAGTTTAGTGAGGGTTGTAATTTTATTAAAGACTGGAATATTGTCATTGTTGGCTGTGGCGCACAAGGTTTAAACCAAGGGTTAAATATGCGTGATTCTGGGTTGAATATTTCTTATGCCCTGCGTGATGCAGCAATCAGTGAGCAGCGCCAATCTTATCGTTGGGCAACTGAAAATGGTTTTACCGTTGGCACTTATCAAGAATTAATACCTCAAGCTGATTTAGTCTTAAATTTAACGCCCGACAAACAACATACCTCAGCCGTTAATGCAGTTATGCCGTTAATGAAACAAGGAGCAACTTTGTCTTATTCTCATGGTTTTAATATTGTAGAAGAAGGCATGCAAATTCGCCCTGATATTACGGTGATCATGGTTGCGCCTAAATGCCCAGGTACCGAAGTACGAGAAGAATATAAACGTGGTTTTGGTGTACCCACGTTAATAGCGGTGCACCCTGAAAATGATCCTAAAGGTCAAGGTTTAGCTATTGCTAAAGCTTATGCGAGTGCTACGGGTGGTGATCGTGCAGGGGTACTTGAATCTTCTTTTGTTGCTGAAGTTAAGTCTGACCTAATGGGTGAGCAAACCATTTTATGCGGCATGTTACAAACAACGGCTATTTTAGGGCATCAACAATTATTAGCACAGGGTATTGATGCAGGATATGCACGTAAATTATTACAATATGGTTTAGAAGTGACCACCGAAGGCTTAAAACATGGTGGTATTACTAACATGATGGATAGACTTTCTAACCCAGCCAAAATTAAAGCCTTTGATATGGCTGAAGAATTGAAAACAATTTTACGCCCGTTATTTGAAAAGCATATGGACGACATTATTGAAGGTGAATTTTCGCGAACCATGATGGAAGATTGGGCAAATGATGATGCTAACTTATTGAAATGGCGTGAAGAAACGGCAGAAACTAGTTTTGAAAAAGCACCTGATTGTGATACTGAAATTACTGAGCAAGAATATTATGATAAAGGTATTTTTGTAGTAGCTATGATTAAAGCGGGTGTTGAACTGGCTTATGAAACTATGGTAGCTGCGGGTATTGTTGAAGAGTCAGCTTATTATGAATCGCTACATGAAACGCCTTTAATTGCGAATTGTATTGCGCGTAATAAGCTTTATGAAATGAATGTGGTTATTTCTGATACGGCTGAATACGGTAACTATTTATTTACTCATGCCGCAGTACCCTTATTAAAAGATTTTACCGCTAAACTTACTTTGGCTGAATTAGGTGAAGGTTTACAAGGCAGTAATCAAGTTGACAATGTACGTTTAATTGAAATCAATGAGGCGATTCGTAACCATAGCGTTGAATTAGTTGGTAAAAAACTGCGCGGTTACATGAAAGACATGAAGCGTATCACGCAAGAAAGTTTATAACATTGTATTTACTCGCTGTAAAAATAGCGGTGCTAGTTTAATCGCTAGTGCCGCTTTTTTTACTGTTGAAATACTAAGAGAGATTATTTTTAAACTCTTCTTCCATTTTTTCAATTAAAGAGACAATTTGGCTTGAAAGCGCATAAACAGTTTCAGCATGCTTTTGTGCTGCAGCCTGATCTTTGAAATGCATGGCTTCTACGGCATTAAGCACGGCTTTGTGCATATTTATGTGTGGGTTTTCAATGGCTTTAAATGAAGCTAAATGACCTAATTTTTTTTGCCCTTCACTGTAATACCATTTACCTAATATACACAAGGTATGATCGACAAGATTAGCTTTATCTATTTTGCTGCGTCCTGATAACATGCTGCGAATTCTTTCTTTCCAAGCAATATGTGCTGATTTTGCTAGTGCCAAATCAAGACCAATAGCTTCATCAACATTAAATACTCTTAATTGATCAATCAGCTCCACAATACTGTGACTTACCGATGATGACTTTTGTGTCACTTCTAATGAATTTTTATTAACCTTTTCAGAGAGATCTTTGATCCCTGATACTTGTTGGTTAGTTTCTTGGGTGGTTGCATTTTGCTCTGCTGATGCCGTAGCGATTTGAGCTGCCATGGTGTCAATATGTGCTATGGCGGCAGAAATATCTTGAAGCGCATTCGTTGCGACTATTGCTTTTTCAGAGGTTGATTCTGCAAGTGCGGTATTCTGGGTAATAATTGTAACGGCTTCATTCATGCCTTTTTGTAATTGGTTGATCATTTTAGATATTTCAGCCGTAGACTCTTGTGTTCTACTGGCTAGGCTGCGTACTTCATCAGCAACAACCGCAAAGCCTCGTCCTTGTTCGCCAGCGCGTGCGGCTTCAATTGCGGCGTTAAGTGCCAACAAGTTGGTTTGCTCTGCAATTGCGCTGATCACATTCACTACTTCGGCCACAGCATTTGAGTCATTATTGGCTTTAGTGACAACGGTATTTACTTGTGCGACATTACTACTTACTGCTTGAATGTCTTTTAATACGCCCGATAATACCTCATAACCTACATCAGACTTTGATCTTGCATCTTGCGCTGCTTGAGAAGTCATTTCAACATTGCGTGCTACTTCATTGGCAGATGCTGACATTTGCTCAACAGCCGCAGCGGTTAAGATTATTTTTTCTTGTTGTTCAACAATTTGTTCGAGTGATAAATTCGCCACATCAGATGATTGAGCTTGTGTGCCTGTTAAGGTACTCAGCGATATTAATAATTCGACGGCTAATTTCTTCCATTAAATGGTTATATGCTTGAGCCAGCATAGACAACTCATCTTTACCTTCAACGGGTAATCGTTGTGATAATTTACCATCACCAAAAGCAATGTTATCCATCATTTTGGCGGCTTTAAAAATAGGCTTGGTTATCGAAATAATGATGAGATTCATTACAAATAAGTAAGCGATAAACATAATGGCGTAGAGAATAATTTCACTGAAAAGCGAAAGCTCCATTCTTTGAGAAATTAATGCAATAATAATGGTAATAAAGTAAATAGAGCCTAGCGTTACTAAGAGTTTTTGTCGAATAGAGGTAAACATAAATAGTCCATTTAAATTTATTTATCTATAAAAACAGAGAATTAAAGATCAATTTTAAGTTAGGAGTGTTTTGGTTATATGTCAAATAATAAGCTTGAGTTTTATTGTGAAATAATCAGCTGGCTTTACAAACTGTTGCAAAAATATATTCCAAAGATAAACACGCCCTAAAGTTAATTGCTATTAGGCAGATATAATGAGTACTATGGGGTATATTTAAAATAGTGTTAACTTTTTATTGCTAGTAAATTGTTATTTCTTAGACAGTTGTATTATTCTTAACAACAATCGTTGTTGCTATAAATAGATTAAATAAAAAATGGGTGGTATGAATATGCTTTTTGGCTTTTTGAGCAAGCAAGATAATAGTAATTTAGAGCAAGAGAATGCCAGATTAAGGCAACAATTAACTCAATTAGAAGAGAAGGTTGAAAGTTTATCTCTTGAAAATCAGCAGTTAGCTGAAGACATGTCAGCAGGGGCTGCTCGTTATCGTAATCAAGAAGACTTAAATAAATTATGGTTAAGCTCTTCTGATTTGGTGAATAAAATTAGAGAAGAATTAGCCGATTCATCTACCTCATTAATTGAACATCGAGACTCTTTTCAAACCTCACAAGAATTATTTGATGATATCTTAAAATTACTCTCAGTAACCATCACTTCAACCTCTACTATTAATCAAGATACTAACAAAGTTGCCGAGTCGGTTAACAGCTTAAAAACAGTAACCGCAGGTATTAATGACTTTGTTACCATGATCAAAAGCATTTCAGACCAAACTAATTTACTTGCGCTTAATGCGGCGATTGAAGCGGCACGTGCGGGTGAACAAGGTCGAGGTTTTGCGGTTGTTGCCGATGAAGTAAGAACGCTTGCACAACGTAGTGCGGAAGCAACCAGCGAAATATCTGATTTGATTGATGAAGTGAACCAACAAATGGAGTCGGTTGCTCAAGGTATTGATCACGTAGGCGAAAAAAGCCAAGACATTAATAACAATACTGCTTCAATTGAAGGTACAGCCAATAATATTGTTGAGCTTTCAAGAAAAATGTATGACGTTATTACCTATTCAACCGCCGATGCTTTTTTACAAACGGTTAAAATGGATCATGTTGTCTGGAAACTTGAGGTTTACCAAGTGATGCTGGGTATGTCACACAAGAATATTGATGATTTTGCTGATCACCAGTCTTGCCGTTTAGGTCAGTGGTATTATCGTGGTGAAGGTGCTGAAAAATACGCGTCATATTCATCTTTTCGAGCTATGGAAAAATCGCATGCCGCAGTGCATAACTATGGGTTAGCAGCTTTAAAATCAATGGCGAAAGGTGAAAGTGAACAAGCACTGAAAGAGTTAACCTTAATGGAAAATGCCAGTAATGAAGTGGTTGATCATTTAACCGCACTCTCGCATGAAATAGCGAAGAAGAGTACATATTAGCGCATTAGCGAGAAATTAGGGTAGATTTATTTGCGCCTTTCTGTAAGGCGCAAACAAACAGCTGAAAACGCCTATTATCATGCATATAATAGGCGTTATTTTATACCAAGTTGATTAAGTTCTTTCCCACTCAGCGAGAATTAAAAGGCTTAGAGGAAAGGCATTGATTGAAGAGAATGGTTGTTCCCTTGTCAAAATCAATAACGCAGCATATAAGCCTTTTAAACTCGCCCTTCGGGAGCTTGCTCGATGCCCACTAACTGCGTTAAATTTATTTGATTTAGAATGACTAGATCTAAATAAATTTG
>WFQC01000184.1 GCA_015487235.1 Alteromonadaceae bacterium | reverse complement strand
GGTCAGGCTGTTGGCCTAAAAATTCAAGTGCAGCAATCAGTGCAGGTTGTGGACGTTTATTGTTAATGGCGGGGGCTTTGTTCTGTTTACTTAGTTTGTAGCCCTGTGCGGTTATGGCAATAGGTACATGGCCATAGCGTGGTGGTGTTTGTTCTAGTGTTGCAAAAAAACTTAGTTGCCTCGCGGTGGGTTCTAATAAATCGCAACCACGAATAACATGATTAATTTGCTGATAATGATCATCAACTACTACAGCTAATTGATAAGCAAATAAGCCATCTTTACGCACTAAAGTAAAATCTTCGGCAGCAATCGCTTGATCGCATTGTACTTTACCTTGAATAAGATCATCAAAACGGTGCATACAATGATGATTGATAAGTCGTATTGCATTATTTTTTAAGGGTAAGTTAAGGTTGCGACAGGTATTTTGGTATACACCTCCTGTGGCTTTAATTTGTGCGCGTGTACATTGGCACGGGTAAGTTAATTTTTTATCGGCTAATTGCTTTAATACCTCTTGATAACGTGCGCTTTGTTGGCTTTGAAAGAGTACTTGTTCGTCCCAGTGTAAGCCAAAGGCTGTTAAGGTGTCTAAAATAGCTTTACTTGCTCCTTGTTGTTCACGTGGCGGGTCAATATCTTCAATGCGTACTAACCATTTACCTTGCTGGCTTTTTGCATCTAAAAAGCTCGCTAAGGCAGCAATAAGTGAACCAAAATGAAGTAAACCCGATGGAGAGGGAGCAAAGCGACCACGATACTCTTTATGCATTAAAGGTGTCGATGATCGCTGTTGAGGCTGTTTAGGCAAAGCTAACCTGCTAGTTGACGTTCTTTAATCTCAGCAAGTGTTTTACATTCAATACATAAGTCTGCGGTAGGACGGGCTTCTAAACGACGAATGCCAATCTCAATACCACAAGCCTCACAAAAACCAAAGTCATCATCTTCAATAAGTTGTAAGGTTTTTTCTATTTTTTTGATCAACTTACGTTCACGATCTCGGGTACGTAATTCTAAGCTAAACTCTTCTTCTTGTGCTGCTCTATCGACAGGATCAGGAAAATTAGCCGCTTCGTCTTTCATGTGAGTTACAGTGCGATCTACTTCTTCACGTAATTGTTCACGCCAAGCTTCAAGAATTTTTTTGAAGTGCTCACGTTGAGCCTCATTCATATACTCTTCACCTGGTTTTTCTTGGTATGGCTCTACGCCTGCAAGTGCCAGAAGACCTAATGTTTTATTTGTTGGCATGCGTTTCTCCTAATGCTTTAGACTCTATCTATCCGATAATGTATATCGAAACCAAGTTGCGAGTGCCAAGTCTGTAAGACCTTATTTAGACGACCTATATGGTGCCGTTAGTGTGATAATTCAAGGCCTATCATAAAAAAATAATTAGTATAACAATTACAATGCTTTACATTGTAATACCTAATTTATAGTATTTACTGTTTTTGTAAGCAGGTTTTTGTACCAATTTTTAATAGGGTTCGTCAATCAATTTAAGTAAATTATTCAGCTTATTTATCGCTATTTTATTATTTTTTACTATATTTAGCTAACAAGGTAAATGGATTAATAAAGAATAGTTAATAATGAAGATATTGGTTGTAGACGATATGATTTCAATGCGTCACGTAATGATCCATATGTTGCGTGAAATGGGTTATAACGATGTTGATGAAGCGCCTGATGGTGTTCAAGCCTTAGATAAATTACGTAAAGCTAAGTATGATTTAGTGATCACTGATTACTATATGCCTAATATTGATGGACGGCAGTTGTTAGAGCGTATTCGTTATGATGATGAGTTGGCCGATTTACCGGTATTAATGGTGTCGTGTGAAGATGATAAGAATAAAATAAAACCACTGATAGCCGCGAAAGTAACAGGGTTTATTATTAAGCCATTTACTATGCAAACATTAACCAAACAATTAAAACGCATAGAAAAATCAATGCGAGCAAACCAAGTTCACTAATCGGTTAGCTCATAGAATGAAACTAACCGATTAGCTTTTATGGGTTATGACTTAGTATTTAGCCAACCAATTAAAAATGACCGCTTTCAATAATGGGTAAAAACCAATATTTTAATTTTGCTGGTTGGCAAATAGGGCTGAGTGCTTTGATCAATACGGGCTTATCACTTACTTTTAATAACACTTCAAATTGCACTAAAGCGCGGTAACCTTCTACTTGTTCAGTAATATTGAATGAACTATGTTCTTTACTGTAGCCATTAATGGTTTTTAAATTAAAGCCTGTTAACACTTCTAAAGAGATCAAAACATCAACAATGTCATCTTTAAGCTCTTTTGGGGCTATTAATATAAAAAGCTGTTCACTATTTGGCATAACGTTTCTCCATTAACGAATAGAAAATTGGCAGTAAATATAAGGTAGTAATCGTTGAAGTAATTAAACCGCCAATTACGACTATTGCCAATGGTTTTTGAATTTCAGCGCCAGGCCCTGTAGCAAAAGCCAAGGGTATTAAGCCAAATAAACCAGTTGAAGCAGTCATTAATATGGGGCGTAAGCGACGAATAGCACCATCAACCACACGTTGGTTTAAATCACTTACTAGCACTTTTGTTTGCTCGAAATAACTGACCATAACCACACCGTTAGCTACCGCAACACCGAGTAAAGCAATAAAGCCTACTGAAGCGGGTACCGACAAATACTCGCCACTAATGTATAAGGCAATAATGCCACCCATCACCGCAAAAGGGATGTTGGCTAAGATCAACCCTGATTTAGATAATGAGTTAAAGGTGGTAAATAAAATAATAAAAATAAGAATTAAGGCTGCTGGCACCACAATTAATAGGTTGCGAGTAGCGCGTTGCTGACTTTCAAATTCACCACCAAACACTAAGGTATAACCACTCGGTAATTTCACTTGTTGGCGAATTTTTTGGTTAAGTTCATCAACAAAACCTACCACATCTCTGCCCACAACATTGGTGCTAATAGCCACAAAACGGTTGCCTTTCTCGCGCTCAATTAATAAAGGACCATTTTTAAAGCTAATATGCGCAATGCTACTTAAAGGCACTAATTGATTATCGGGCATTAACACTAAGGTGTTTTTTAATTCCGCCAAAGATGAAATAGCATGAGCATTTTTGGCTTTGCTAAATACAATGGGTGTTGATTTTTTGCCTTCGAGAATAAATGAAACCGTAAGCTCTTCAAGTTGGCTTTTTAAATAGTTAGATAATTCGGCGGTAGTCATACCTGCTTGGGTTGCAATTTCAGGGATCAATTTGATATTAAGGTATTTTCCCCCTTCAATTAATGCCGCTTGTACATCAGCACTGCCTTGTATATTACTGGTTATTTCGGCAATTTTATTGGCTAAGTTGGCAAGCGTATTTACATTATTACCAAATATTTTTATTGAAACATCACCAGTGCCTCCGGTTAACATTTCTGAAACACGCATTTGAATAGGTTGAGTAAAGCCCATATTAATGCCTGGGAATTGGCTGATTACTTGGCGAATTTCTTGAATTAATTCTGCTTTACTGGCAAAGCGCCATTGCTCTCTTGGTGCTAATTCCATAAAGACATCAGTTTCATTTAAGCCCATTGGATCAAGCCCTAACTCATCTGAACCAGTACGAGCAACAATTTGTATAATTTCAGGTATTTTTTCAAGCAATGCTTTTTCAATTTGTTCATCAAGTGCAATTGATGAGGCTAATGAAATACTGGGTGATTTCTCAAGTTGTACAATAATGTCGCCTTCATCAAGCAGTGGCATAAAGCTTTTTCCTAAGCTGGTGAAAAGCACTAAGCTAAAAAGCAATACGGCGCTGATCGCTAAAATAAAGGTTTTCGGCGCGGCTAGTGTTTTAACTAATGTTTTTTGGTAAAACTTTTGTAGCATCACCACTATTTTAGGATCGTTAACCGCTTCATTTTTAAGTAATAACGAGGCAAGAATTGGAATAATAGTAAGCGATAAAAGTAGTGCGCTTACCATGGCAAATACAATGGTTAAGGCAACGGGAGTAAATAATTTGCCCTCAAGCCCCGTTAGTGTCATCAGTGGTGAAAACACAATAATAACAATGGTTGTGCCAACAACAACAGGTACTGCAACTTCTTTACAAGCCCTATATATAACATGTAAACGAGGTAAGTTTTTATTACGCGATAGTTGGTTGACAATATTTTCAACAATAACCACCGAGGCATCTACCAACATACCAATGGCAATAACCAAACCGCCTAAACTCATTAAATTGGCTGAAAGATCAAATTGTTCCATTAAAATAAAGGTCATTAAGGCGGCAAGCGGTAAAGATAACGACACGACAATAGAAGAGCGCAAGTCACCTAAAAAGATAGCCAATAAAATAATAACTAAAATAACCGCTTGTCCTAGCGCGCTGGTTATTGTGCCAATAGCGGTATCGATAAGGTTTGAACGGTCATAAAAAACATTAATTTCAGTACCTTCAGGTAATGAAGGTTCAATTTCAGCTAGTTTTGCTTTTACATTGGCGACCACTTCTGCGGTGTTGCTATTTTTTAATGCAATAATTAACCCTTGTGTTGTTTCTTTACCGTCTTTGGTTACGGCGCCGTAACGTGTTAAGTGGCCAATAGAAAGCTTGGCAATATCGCCCAAACGAATTACTTGTTGCTTGTTTTCATTGCTAATTGATTTGATCACTAAATTTTCTAAGGCTGACAAATCAGCTAAGCGTCCTTGGGTACGTAAAATTAAGGTATCATTGCCTTTAATTAAACGACCAATACCGCCATTAATGTTATTTTCACTTAATGCCTTTTCAATATCAGCAAAAGAAATATTGAGCTGTTGCATAGCTAAAATATCAGGGCTAATGTCATAAGTTTTTACATAGCCACCTAAGCTATTTACATCGGCAACTCCTGCTACGGTTCTTAATAAAGGGCGAATTTGCCAGTCAAGCAGTTGTCGTCTTTCCAATAAAGATAGATTAGGGTTTTCAACAGAAAACATAAACATTTCACTTAATGGGGTGCTCATTGGCGCCATGCCACCTTCAATATTTTTAGGGAGTGACGACCATATATTCATTAAGCGTTCATTGACTTGTTGTCGCGCCCAATAAATATCGGTGCCTTCATTGAAGTCTATGGTGATGGCAGTAATTGAATACTTAGTGGTTGAGCGCAGCATTTTCTGTGATGGAATACCCAATAGCTCTGTTTCTATCACGCGAGTTATTTGTGACTCTATTTCAACAGACGTCATGCCTGGTGCTTTTAAAACAATTTTTACCTGTGTTGGTGAAATATCAGGAAAGGCATCAATGGGAATATTTACCCAAGCCTTAACCCCAATGGCTATCACAATTATCGCTAATATGCTGACAAATAAGCGTTGTGATAATGAAAATTTGATCATTGATTGCAACACTTATTCATCTCCTAAATTAAGTAATATGCCTTGAACGGCGCTCACAGAACTAATTAAGGCTGATTTATTGGCAAGATCAGCATTGGCGGTAAAATGATAATGGTTGGCACTAGAGCTTAAAATGTTAATGCTAACGAGCGTGAGTTTTTGCTGATCTTTCAAAGCAATGTAGTTTTTATCTTCAAACTCAAAAACTGCTTTTTTATTTACCGTTAAAGCTTTTTGTTGGTAAATAGGCGTAACCACTAACGACTGCCCTAAGGTAAACTGACATTGCTTACTTTCATTAATGGCGGTTGACCAAATTTTAGTTACAAAGCGACTGGCAATGGTTTCTTTGCTAGCAATATTCAATACACAGTCACTATTTAGCACGTTTAGTTGCGATAATTGCTCAATATTTGCTAACGGAACATTGGTGGTAAGACGGATCGCTTCACTTGGAATAATATCAAATAATAACTCGCCCTCTAATTTACTTGCGCTGCTGTTGGCATGGCGTACATAACCCGCGGTTGGCGCTATAATAACTATTTTTTCATGTTCATTTACCGTTAAAAAACCACGGTAATGATTTAAGTGTTCAAAGCGTAATTTAGCTTCATAATAATTTTTGTTAACTTCAAGCCATTGTGATTGCTTTAATGCTTTGTTTTTAAATAAAATTTTGCTAGATAAATATTGCTTTTCAGCCTGTTTAAATAATTGCTCGGCAGCTTCATATTCATCTAAAAAGTGATGAACGTCATAACCTTTTAACTCAGCAATCGCTTGTGAAGCCTCAACTTTTTCACCATTGGTAACTAAATAATTTATTTGTTGTACCCCAAAAGGTAAAAATACTGAAAAGTTAGCGCCCGTTTTTTCGCCAACTTTAGCCAATAAGTTATTGCCAGCAACAAGATTAACAGAATCTATTTTATCAAAAGCTAACTGATAACCTGCAAGTGTATTAAGATCAATTTGCTTAGGCATTTGTGCTTGTGCAGAAAAAGCCAATGCGAATAAGCCGCCACTAAGTAATAATTGAGATAAGGTTAATTTCATAATGAGAGTCCTGCTGCTTGTCTTAACATGGCGTTATTTTTGAGTAAAAGAAGTTGATTTAAGCTAAATTGTGCTTTGGTATTAAAAGCATTTAGCATGCGACGAATAGCTTGGCCTTGTTCTATTTGTTCGGCTTCGACTAATAATTGCGTTTCACGAATAATGTCTTTTGATAGGCTTTTAGCCTTTTGTAGCAGTTGTTGTTTTTGTGTTAAAAAGTGTTGTTCATTGATAACAGACTGCAACTGATTTTTAAGCGTTATTAATAATAAGCTGCGCGCCAGCTGATATTCGCCCTGAGCTTGTGCCCACTCATTTGATACCGCTTGATTAGTAATATTGAAAAAATTTAGGGGCAGCTCCGCCGCAATGCCTATTTGCTTTTCATCAACACTGGCGTTATTTAACGACTTTGCACTTAATGATAAATTCCAAGGTTCGCTTTGGTTATCGGCCAGTGTTAAACGTTGTTGCTGTTCAAACCATTGTTGCTCTAATTTTTTGACTAAAGGGTGTTCATTAATTAGCTGATTAATTGTTAAATCAGCAATTATATTTTTCTCAACAATATCTTTAGGTAATAGCGTTAACCCCGTTAAGGCTTGGTATTGTTCCATTAAAGTGGTTAATCTTTGCGTTTGTTCTAGTTGCGCAACTTGCGTATCAATTTTTTCTTTTTTGATTAACAGCAAAGGGTATTTTGTTGCGGCTGCATTATTGAAAAGAGTTTGGTATTGCTGCTCTAATTTATCGAGAAAAGCCAGTTTTTGCGTTAAATTTTCTTGCTTATTTTGGCTGATTTTTATTGCCCAAACTTGTTGGCGAATTTGCCCAGACAGGGTTAGTTTTTGATTATAAGCGAGCAACGATTGCGTCAGTTTTTGCGCGGCAACTAATTTTTCATCTATTAGTTTTTGTTGTGATGATTTAATGGGTAAATTAAGACTAATTTCTGTTTCGTCAGTACCGTCTTTTAAATCGCTTTTTAAATAACTTAACGCAAGTTTTGGGTTACTTGCAAGCCATGACGTATTATTATTTGCCTTGAACTCGGTATTTGCAATAGACTGATTTGCCATTGCCGCGTTAAGTACATCGGTTAGTGTTAATGCTTGCGCAAAAGTACTTGGTAAAACACTGGGTAATAATAGTGCACTTATAGCGAACCTTTTGCTCAATAAGCTATAACGATTTTTAAACATAATAATTTCGACTGGTTAAAGTTATATTAGAAATACATCATAAATCTTATTTAATGCATATCAATGAGACATTTGTTAATATTTGTGCATGGTACAAATGTCGGTTGATATTTTAATTGCTTGTTTTTACTTGGAAAATAAATGAAAGATAAAGTTATTGCCGTAATATTGTTGATAATAATGGTATTAAATTTTTTTGATGTGCTAACCGATCTTTCATTGGGTGTTCCTGATTGGCATATTATTGAAGAAAGCTTGATTGTTCTGGTTTCAGGCGCTGTTGCTATTTATTTAATTTTTGATATTCGAAAAAGAACTCAACACCTTACCTTACTTAAAGAAAAATTAGCTGATAGTACCGATCAACTCAATAATATCACTGAAGAGATGAAATCAGCCCGCACTCAATATAGCCAAATTATTCATGAGCAATTTGAGCAATGGCAGCTCACCAAAAGTGAGCAAGAAGTGGCGATGCTTTTATTAAAAGGGTTAAGCTTTAAAGAAATTAGTGCGGTGCGCGAAACCAAAGAAAAAACGGTGCGCCAACAAGCCTCTACTATTTACAGCAAAGCTGGGGTTGAAGGCCGACATGACTTTGCTGCTTGGTTTTTAGAAGATTTTCTTAGTTAAGCTAAAGGTTATTTCGCACCAGAGTTAGTGTGCTGGTGCTGATTTGTGCTTTATAAGTTAATATTTCTACACCTGACTTTAGCGCTAGCTCAAAAAGCTCAGCATATTTTTTATCAATATGCGCCGCAGGCTTTACCGTATTGATACCTGAATGTAGCACTGCAAAAATTAATACAGCACGGTAACCTTGTTGTTTCATTAACACTAGTTCACGCAAATGCTTTTGCCCGCGAACACTAACCGTATCAGGAAAATAGCCTTGTCCTTTGCCACCTTGTTGTTCATCCAATAAAGTGCAGCTTTTTACTTCAATATAACAATTAGGTTGTTGCTGTTGGCTGTCGGTTAGTAAAAAATCTATGCGGCTATTTTCATCGCCGTATTTTACCTCTCGTTTTAGGGTGTTATAGCCACTTAACTCATCAATAATATTATCGTTAATCCCTTGCTCTACAAGTTGATTTGCTCGCGCGGTATTAACACAAATAAAATGCCCAGCTTTGGTTTGGGTTAGCTCCCAGCTTAGTTTATATTTACGTGTGCTGTTATGATGTTGTTGTAACCATACAATATCATTGGG
>WFQC01000183.1 GCA_015487235.1 Alteromonadaceae bacterium | reverse complement strand
GGTTGGTTTGCTATTACGCCAACAAATCCTGATACGAGCCCTGCAAAAGTCGTTGCTTGGCTAGGTTTTGAGCAAGCACAACAAAGCCTAGAAAACAGTGAAGAAGCAGCAATAAGATTAAATAAAATTAGAGAAATAGTGGCAGAAAATGGCAACCCTGATTGGCTGTATGAAAAAGGTAATATTGTTATGTTAAATAATGGTATTGAGTTTGCGATGACTTATTTTATTATGCTACTAGCATTATTTTTTATCGGTGCAGGGCGCTTTACCAGTATAGATTATTATTTGCGTAAACAATTATGTAAACGCTGTGGTGAGAAATGTAGTTGATAAAAAGATAAACTCGTAAATGATGATCGAGTATAATAATTATTATTAATATTATTCCCGATCATACTATTTTTTATTATGGATAGCATAGAACTTTTACTTACGCGTCAGTCATCACCTCAACTCGTGGCACCTGCGCCTGATAACACCGCACTTGATACGATTTTAAAAGCGGGTATGCGTGTACCTGATCATGGCGGTTTAACGCCTTGGCATTTTACTATTGTTGCAGGAAATGGCTTGCAAAAGTTAAGCGATATTTTTGTTTCGGCTTTTAAAAGCAAAGGAGTAGAGCAAGCGAAACTCGATAAAGCTGCGAAAATGCCTTTTAGAGCACCATTGATTATTGTGGTAAGTACCCGTATTAGTGAACACGAAAAAGTACCAAAACAGGAACAAATTATCAGTGCAGGCTGTTGTGTACATGCTATGCAAATGGCGGCTTTTGCTTTGGGCTATGGTGCAATATGGCGAACTGGCGAACTCGCCTATAATACTGAGGTAAAACAGGCTTTGGCGATCAAGCCAAGTGATGAAATTGTGGGTTATTTATATTTAGGTACGCCAGCTAAAACATTCACTAAAAAGCCTAGTAAAAACTACACGCGCTTGGTCAGCTATTTATAGTACAAAAAAGCCTTCAACATAAAGAGAAGGCTTTTAATGGGTAAAAACTTTATCAAAACAAGCTTAAAAGGCAGCGTTTTTCGGTGTTCTTGGGAAAGGGATCACATCACGCACATTTTGCATACCTGTCGCATAAGCAACTAAGCGCTCAAAACCTAAGCCAAAACCTGAATGAGGCACCGTGCCATAACGTCGTAAATCACGATACCAATTGTAATCTTCAGGATCTAAATTCATTTCGGCTAGGCGCTTATCTAGTACTTCAAGGCGTTCTTCACGTTGGCTTCCACCAATAATTTCACCAATACCTGGTGCTAAAATATCCATTGCGGCAACGGTTTTACCATCATCATTTAAACGCATGTAAAATGATTTTATATCTTTTGGATAATTTTGTAATACCACAGGGCCGTTAAAATGTTCTTCGGCTAAATAACGTTCATGCTCAGAGTTTAAGTCAACTCCCCAAGACACAGGGTTTTCAAAGGTTTTACCGCAAGTTTCTAAAATTTTAATGGCTTCGGTATAATCTAAACGAACAAAGTTGTTATTAATCACCGAATTTAAACGATCAATAACGGTTTTATCAACACGCTGTTGAAAAAAGGCCATATCATCGGCACGTTCTGTTAAGACAGCTTTGAAAACATATTTTAGCATTTCTTCAGCTAAATCAGCGGCATCACTTAAATCAGCAAATGCAATTTCAGGCTCTATCATCCAAAATTCAGCTAAATGACGACTAGTATTTGAGTTTTCAGCGCGAAATGTTGGGCCAAAAGTATAAACTTTTGATAAAGCACAACAGTATGTTTCAACATTCAGTTGCCCAGAAACGGTTAAAAAGGTCTCTTTACCAAAAAAGTCTTCTTTAAAATCGACATCACCTTTATCGGTACGTGGTAAGTTTTCTAAATCAAGTGTACTAACACGAAACATTTCTCCTGCGCCTTCACAGTCACTACCAGTAATTAAAGGCGTGCTGATCCAATAATAACCACGTTCATGCAAAAAGCGATGTACAGCTTGAGCTAAACAGTTACGTACACGAGTTACTGCACCACCTAAGTTAGTGCGGGCACGTAAATGCGCGTGTTCTCGTAAAAACTCAATACTATGGCGTTTGGCTGCCATCGGGTAGGTATCGGGATCTTCAACAAAGCCTAAAACTTCCACTTTAGTTGCTTGAATTTCAAATGATTGCCCTTTACCCGGAGATTCAACAAGAATACCTTCTACGCGAACAGAACATCCTGTTGTTAGTTTTAATACTTCATCTTGATAATTTGACAAATCATTAGGCACAATTGCTTGAATAGCATCAAAACATGAACCATCGTGGATGGCTAAAAATGAAATCCCTGCTTTTGAATCGCGGCGTGTTCTGATCCAGCCACTCACTGAAATAGTTTCATTAACAGGGTATTTACCTGCTAATACCTCAGTGATTGAAATTACTGACATTATCTCGACCTCTTTTTTGTCAAATGAAGAATTGTAAAGCCTGCTATGTTACCGCGCTTGCTGTGTTTCACAAGTAAAAATTGAGAAAAATAAGACTCTTTACATAAATTTTCATGGCGAATACAAAAAAATCGTTATAATACTTTAAAAATACTAATGAAAAGTTGCTTTATTAATGACGTGGCAAGGCAAAGATAGACGAAAAGGGAAAGATTTTTGGGTGATACTATCAAGAGTATTAGCCATTGGTGGCTGGCTATTGTTTATTATTGCAATGATTGTTTCTTTTTACGCTGCGCCTGAAGTGGAATACGGCATCGTACGCTTTCATGGCCTTGAAGTAAGAAAAACGTGGCAACCGCAATTAACACTCTATCTTTATGCTATTTTATGGTTAACAGCTTTGATCAGCTTGTTTGCAATCATTATTAACCACTTTAGAGCACGCAGAGCAACTGACGGAAATAGCTTTAACTTTTCCTTATTATTACTAATATCAATTGCTTGGAGCGTATATATTTATTTTGATATTCAGGGTTTATAATGGTTTAAGTATTGATCAGAACGCTTTTAGACTGAACAAAATTTAAACTCAAAAGGTCAACATGCTCTAATATTTAACATTAGTTTGCTAAATTTACTTTTAGTAAAGTGTAGCGTCTATTTTTAAAGGTTATAACCACGTTATCAGGTAAAGTAGCAATAACTTTACTAATGCTTTTATTGGCAACGGCTATAAAATACTTTGTATCACTTCTATTGTTTATCATGTTTTTTAGTTCAGCTAATGTCATTTGTACTACTTGTCCTTTTGAATAGAACCGAGCAGAAAAAGGTGCTTTTTCAATATAAATAAGTGGTGGAGTATCGTAGTTTTTGTGTTTATCGTAATACGAAACTAACGACTTTTCTGTTTTGAGCTTGTTCGGACTAAAATGTGTGTAAAGACCAATAAGCATTAGCACAATAGGTATTGTTACGGTGGTAATAACAAAGGCAGATCTTTTTACTTTATTTATGGGGTTTGCATTGGCTATTAATGTTGATATTAATATTGCAAGTGGCGGTAATGCTGGTAGCTGATATGTCCATAATACATTACCCGAAAAAGTGAAAAATAAACTAGGAAACAATGCAGCAAGTAATAGTAAAGCTTGTTCATCAGTAATTTTTTCTTTGAGAAAGTTATGAGGCTTTATACTAAAACCCCAGCGCACAATTAGCATGCCAATGGTAATTAACCCCCAAGGTAGAGAAGCCCATATCCAATGCAGCCATATCGTGCCATAAAGCTCTTTATGTGCGGTACCGTATAGATCGCCTTTCCAACCAGAATCAACAAAACGTAAAAAATGTTCACCCACAATAAAGTAATTTATGAAACCTGGTGTTTTAAATTCTGCCGCTATATACCAAGGTAAAGAAATTATAGCCGTAAGAAAAAGCCCATATCCCCAAGGTATTTTTCGTAATTCATGCCATTTATTTCGCCATAGTAACCATAAAAATATAGGGCCCCCAACGAGCACGAGAACAAGAGGTCCTTTAGCCAGTAGGCCGATAGAAAGACCAATAAAAAACCACCAACGCCAAAGAGAATTAGGGCTTTTTATGGAAAGTATAAAACTAACGAATGATAAAGTTGTGGCAAAAGTAAGAAATGGATCTGTTAATACAGCACCAGACATTACAAAACTTAGCCCCATGGTTGAATAGATCAATAGGCTAATTAATGCTTGACGATGATCGCTAAAATGTCGTGATAAGGTATATATTAGTGACAATATTCCTAAATTTATTAACCACGATGGTAGGCGAGCAGAAAATTCTGTAACACCAAAAAGCTTAAATGATGACGCTTCTAACCAGAAAGATAAAGGAGGTTTTCCCCAAAATGGCACATTATAGTCAAACCACGGGGTGATCCAGTCACCGGTTTCAGCCATAATACGTGCAATTTCTCCGTACCTCGCTTCTGTGGTATCAATCATTGGCATATAAGCCATTGTAAAAAGTCGACTAAAAACAATAATGGTCAGTAACCAGAATAACCAATCAAGCTTTTTTAACATCTAATTAGTCCTCTATTTGTTTTTCAATGCAGCTTTTACTACTTTAGGTACACATACAACATCGCGAATTAAGTAGTTAGGTCGTTGTTTGGCTTCTATATAAGTTTTACCTACATATTCACCAACAATACCGATAGCAAATAATTGAATACCGCCTAAAAAAGTGATTATAGAAATAAGAGAAGGGTAACCCTCAACGGCAATACCTAGAATAAAGGCTTTAAGGAAAATCCATATTCCGAAAGTTGCCCCTACTAAGGCTGAAAAAATACCCAAGCCTATTGCCCAACGAAGTGGACTAATTGAAAAAGAAGTTATGCCTTCAAGAGCAAGTTTTAGTAGTCCCCAATATCCCCATTTCGTTGTTCCTGCTGCACGGGGATCGCGATCATATTTAACTATTGTTGTTGGCATACCGACCCAAGAAAACAACCCTTTCATATAGCGATTTCTTTCAGGAAGTTGATTTAGTGCCACAACTGCTCTGCGGCTCATCAAACGAAAATCACCTGTATCGGTTGGAATATCTGAATGACTTAATTTTTTTAATAGTCGATAAAATAAATGGGCTGTTGTGCGTTTTAACCAGCTTTCACCTGCACGAGAACGCCGTTGCATCAAAACAACATCAGCTCCTTTTCGCCATTGTTCAACCATTTTAGGTATGAGTTCTGGAGGATCTTGTAAATCTGCATCTAGAATAATTATTGCTTCACCATGAGCATATTCAAGCCCTGCAGTTAGAGCGGCTTCTTTACCAAAATTACGGCTGAGCCTAATAATATGAATAGAAGACTCCTTATTTTCCTGCTCTGCTAAGTATTCAGCACTGCCATCGTGGCTACCATCATCTATAAACACGAGTTCAGTCTCAATACTCAAAAGTTGAATAACCGCATTGAGTCGTTGTAAACATATAGGTAAAACTTCTCGTTCATTAAAAACAGGAATAATGATACTTAGTGTAAGCTTGTGATGTTGATTTTCGTTAAACAGACTATGGCTAATGTTCATTAAAAACAATCCTCTTATATAAAAAGTAACTCATGAGCGCGATGGTTAAGGTAGTGGCTCCTTGCGCAACCACGATAGGTAACATGGCAGTTCGGTATAACATGAAGAAAAACACCAAATTAAATAGCCATATCAATGCACAAACAAAAATATAGCGAAGTAGCCTGAAATGATGGTTTAAGCTTAAATTGGTACGAAAAGTTACTTTGTGTTGTAAAAAATAATTTGTTACCGCACCTATGAATGCACCTACTGCTGTTGCTATAGTGGGCGCGGTACCTGCAATGATCATCATTACCATAACGAACCAATGTGATATTGTGGCTAATCCACTTGATAAGAAAAATCTTAACGGCTGAACATTGAAAGCCTCTTTATAAAGATGGGAAATATATTTAACTACTTTTGTCATTTTGTTTTTCATTCTTAACAAACAGAAGCGTCAATTGTAGAGCGTGTATATCACTTAAACATTACCGTTAAATTACCATTTGGTAATTTAACGGTAATGTTTAAGTGATGTTGAAAAAGTATGATAACTGTTTGAAATTAATTAAAATTATCTAGAGCTAAATGCGTGATTTATTGAGTTAACGCTTTATTATTAGTGGAGTTGTATGAGATTCTGGTTATTTAAAAAAAATATTTATTGGTTCTTTTACCTTATTGTTTTAAGTACATCACATATTATTTATGCTGACACTGGTGCGAATCGTCACCATTTAACGGGACACGCTGAAAGTAAAGTTGAAGTTAAGTATTTTAATGCAGGTAACTCAACATTTGATTCAGGAAATTCAAGTGTTAATACTTCTGGTGTGCTTTTAGAAGCTGAATATGAAAGTAATGATATGGTTTTTAGCTTTGGTTATGAAAATTGGAATTATCAATGGACAACTCCAGAAACGCTTCCTTTTGTCAATAGTACAGGAAGAAAACCATGGACTACTTTTACCACTTTTCAGTTAGGTTTTTCTTATGAGCATGAAATAAGCGAACAGTGGGAATTTAATTATTATGTTGAGGCAGAATCTTCTTATGAAAGGGAAAGCAGTAACTCGAATGAGTATGAAGTGGGGGTTGATTTTTCTTATGAAGCGTCAGATGCTTGGATATTTACAGTCAATCTAAACTATGAATATCTAGATGCAGAAGGTGGTGAGTTGGGGGCTGATTTTGGAATAGAGTGGAATCATGATAAAAAAGAAGGTTGGTCTGGTGAGTTTGAAATAAGTAGTGAATTTCCTGAAACAAGCATTACTTATCACTTTATTAAAGAATTTTCTACAACCCTTTTTTACAACGAGAGTGGAACTAACACAATTAGACTTTCAGATGACAGCCCTGTGATTGATATGCAAGCAGGTTATTTTGAGGATGAATACAATAGCATTGGACTCCAATTTAGTTATGAGTTAGCCCAAGCAGGAAAACTCTCATTACTAATCCAACGAAATATGAATAGAACATTAAACTTTGCTGATAGTTCAGGAGAAAATAATCCTACTTATAAATTTGATGATGTAACTGAATTATCAATTAAGTATTCATATACTTTTTAATTGGTTAAGCTAAAGCAAAGAAAATACCTGTGGTACAAAATGTAATACAGGTTTGCTCTGAAGGGTAGGAAAATAAAGTAATGAGAATACTGCTTATTGAAAATGATCAAGTGATTGCTAACTTTATTATTAAAGGTTTGAAGGAAGCGGGTTATTGCATTGATCATGCTGCTGATGGCTTAGAAGGATTAGATTTAGCCTTAAATAATAACTATGACCTTGATATTATTGATATTATGTTGCCAAAGGTTAATGGCTTAACCATAATAGAAAGGATGCGCAAACAAAATATTGAAACGCCTGTAATTATTGTAAGCGCTAAACGTTCTGTAGATGATCGCGTAAAAGGGTTGCAAAGTGGTAGTGATGATTATCTTATTAAACCCTTTTCATTTAGTGAATTATTAGCCCGTATTCATGCTCACTTGAGACGTGCGAGTAATATAACTGAAACAACAAGTATAACCCTGCATGGTTTATCCATTGACTTATTAGCCCGCACTGTTACCCGTGAAGGAGAAGTAATAGACCTTCAACCTAAAGAGTTTACTTTATTAGAATACCTTATGCGTAATGCTGGAAACATTGTTTCTAAAACAATGATAATAGAGCGTGTTTGGAATTATAACTTTGATCCACAAACTAATGTTGTTGAAGCCCGTATTAGCAAACTTAGAGAGAAAGTAGATAAAAATTTCAACTCATCTTTAATTCATACTATACGTGGCCTTGGCTATGTTTTTAAAAAAGAAAAATGATCCACTTACCCAATACTCTCTCATTTCGACTAACCTTTTGGTATATGAGCTTAGCCATTGTGCTTATTACAGTGGTTTTTTATGTTTCTTATTTCTCACTTAAAACTAAGCTTGAAGAGGATATGAAATACGATCTTTTTGGCGATATAGTTGAATTTCAAATATTGTATCAAAAAGAGGGTATCGAAGGAGTTAAAAAAGAAATAGAACAAGAAATTAAATTAGGAGAAGAGCAAGAGTTTTTCTTTCAACTTTTTAATCAAGAAGGTAAGCAACTTTATAGCTCTAATTTATCTTATTGGCAGTTTTTACCTAAAAATCAGCACATAGTTCAACAAGTTTTTGCTACTCGTAAACCTATATTTCAATCTATTGATATTCCTGAAGAAGACTATAGTGCTAAAACTATCTATGATTTAATAGCCCCTGATATTTTATTGTATACTGGGGGAACCACAGAACATATCGAAGATGTTATGGCATTATTGTCTAACATTTTTATAACCGTATTTTTAATAACAATACCTGTGACTTTTGCTATAGGTAGGCTTATGTCTGTGCGCGCAGTTAAAGGTATTAAAGAAGTCAGCAGTATTGCAGCTGAAATAGAAAAAGGTAATTTAGAAAGACGAGTATCTGTTGCTCCTCAGGGAGATGAAATAACTCAACTAGTTAATACTTTTAATGCCATGCTTGATAGAATAAAGAGCTTAATATTTGAAATGACTGAAATGACTGATAATATTGCTCATGATTTACGTAGTCCATTAGCACGTATTCGTATTATTTCAGAACTATCATTATCAAGTAATAGAAGTTCTGATGAATATAAAGTCGCAGCTTCTGATACTATTGAAGAATGTGATCGATTATTACAAATGATTAATGCTTTGTTAGATGTGGCGGAAGTTGAAGCTGATACTTTACCGATGATAAAGCATAATATTAACATTTCACAGTTAGTGCAAGAAGCATGTGAACTTTTTGAGATTATATCTGAAAGCAAAGGGATCAAGTTAACCTTTTCAATAAAAAATAACTGTTTTATTGATGGTAATATCCATAATTTGCAACGTATGATCGCAAATATTTTAGATAATGCTATAAAATATACACAAGAAAGAGGATTTGTGGACGTAGCTTTAACTTGTACAGAGCAACAGGTTAATATTGTTATAAAGGATACAGGGATAGGTATTCCGGAAGAAGATTTATCACGTGTTTTTGATCGTTTTTTTCGTTGTGATCAAAGTCGAGCTCATGATGGATGTGGGTTAGGGTTAAGCTTTTCTAAAGCTGTTGCTCGCTCTCATGGTGGTGATATAAGCTTAACTAGCAATTTAGACAAGGGGAGCTGTTTCATTATTACCTTACCAGCATTTATGCCAAACTAAAGACTAAAAAGTCATTATGTCCTCTTATTAAAATACTTACTATCTACTTAATAGCTCTATAATTCATAAAAAAGCATCTAGATTATCATTTGGTAATTTACTGGCAATATTTAGGTGATTTCTATCTTTTAAAATGCTTCAACTCGTTTACAGAATTGGAGCTTGTAATATAATGAAAAAGACAGGAATATTTTTATTGATCCCTTTATTTTTAATTGGGGTGAACTATATTTGGTACGTTCATTTTAATTATCGTTTTGATGCTATTACTGAAGGCAAAGTATATAAATCAGGAAAGATCCCGCCAGATAAAATTGCTGACTTTATCCTAGAAAATAAAATAAAAACGGTTATTGATCTTCGACATCCAGAACTACACGATAGATTAAACCCTGGTACTCAACTCGGAATTGACTTAGAGCGAAAAGCTGTAGAAAAACTTACCAATGTTCGTTATGTAAATATTCCATCCGATCAGATTCCATCTAAAGCGAACCTTATTAACTTTTTTGAAGTTATGGATAACAAAGCATCTTATCCTGTATTAATCCATTGTTTTCATGGCACAGGGCGTGCAATTCTTTACTCTGCAATTTATCGAATAGAATATGAACGTATGTCTGTTGAAGAAGCAAGAAAAAAATCACGTTTTATACTGAGTGGTAGTAGCTTTGACAAAGGTAAACGTAAAGGTGACTTCCTTATAAATTATCAACCTAGAAAAGAAGGAGAATACAGCACCCTTAATACAATTGTTAGTATGTATTAAATAAGGTTAAAACAATCATCTTCATCGAGTATTATTTTAATCGCATTAATTAATTGGGCTAGCTCGTTTTCTTTAATGATGTAAGGAGGCATTAAATAAATGAGTTTACCAAAAGGGCGGATCCATACACCAAGTTCGATAAAACGCTGTTGAATGACGGCCATATTCACAGTTTGTTTGGTTTCTACTACCCCTATGGCTCCTAACGTGCGGGTATCTTGCACTCTAACATGTTGTTTTAATGGTAGTAACGCTTTTTTAAATTGTTGTTCAATGTGTTTAACTTGTTGCTGCCATTCGCCTTTTGCTAAAAGGGCTAAGCTGGCATTTGCGACGGCACAGGCTAATGGATTGCCCATAAAAGTAGGGCCATGCATAAAGCAGCCGGCTTCTCCATTACTGATGGTTTCAGCAATAGCGGTTGTTGTTAAGGTTGCTGCAAGTGTTATATAACCACCAGTTAGAGCTTTACCTAAACATAAAATATCAGGACTAATAGCAGCGTGTTCACAGGCAAAAAGTTTCCCCGTTCTACCAAAACCAGTAGCAATTTCATCGGCAATTAACAAAACATTATATTTAGTGGCTAATGCTCGATATGCCTTTAAATAATGAGGTGAGTATATCCGCATACCACCAGCGCCCTGAACAATGGGCTCTAAAATAAAAGCCGCAATATTTTGATGGTTGTCATGTAACAGCTTTTCTAGTGTATCTAGTTCTTGCTGAGCAATAGCTTCATCATAGGCTGCACTCGGGGCTGATACAAAAAGTTGCTTAGCTAGTATTTTTTCGAACAGCTGATGCATACCAGTAACGGGATCACACACCGACATTGCAGCAAAGGTATCACCATGATAACCATTGCGTAATGTTAAAAACTGTGTTTTTGTTTTTGTGCTTTCACCTTTTGCTTGCCAATATTGCAGCGCCATTTTCATCGCAACTTCAACCGCAACGGAACCACTGTCAGCTAAAAAGACTTTATCTAACCCTTGTGGCGTTATTTCAATCAGGGTTCGACATAAGTTAATTGCTGGCTCATGGGTTAATCCACCAAACATTACATGAGACATTTTGCTTAATTGCGTTGTTATTGCTTGATTTAGCTCATCATGATTATAACCATGAATAACAGCCCACCAAGATGACATACCATCGATAAGTGTATTTCCGTCTTTTAACCTGATTTCAACACCTTGTGCGCTATCAACTAAGAAGGTTGGTAAAGGGTTTGTCATTGACGTATATGGATGCCAAATAGCGGTTTTATCAAAATGAAGTAGATCTGGTCGTTTATTGTGCATTTGTAAACTATTTTAACTTATCAACATTGACATTAAAGCTTAGGCCGCTAGACTACGCGCTTAAAGAGAAATTTGCAATGGAAAAAATATGGCAACTACCACTAATAACAACGACATAAGACATGATTGGTCTATCAATGAAGTACAAGCATTATTTGATTTACCTTTTAATGATTTAATTTTTAAAGCGCAAACAATACATCGCCAATATTTTAATCCTAATGAAGTTCAAGTAAGCACATTATTATCAATAAAAACAGGTGCTTGCCCTGAAGATTGTAAATATTGCTCTCAAAGTGCTCGTTATAATACTGATATAGAAAAAGAACGTTTACTTGAAGTTGAAAAAGTTTTAGAAGCAGCCAAAAAAGCGAAAGAAATGGGGTCTACACGTTTTTGTATGGGCGCAGCATGGCGAAACCCTAAAGACAGAGATATGCCTTATGTTTTAGAAATGGTTAAAGGAGTGAAAGCATTAGGGTTAGAAACTTGTATGACATTAGGTATGCTATCAGAGCAACAAGCAAAAGAATTACAAGCGGCAGGGCTTGATTACTACAACCATAATTTAGATACCTCACCAGAGAACTATAATAATATTATTACAACCCGTACCTTTCAAGATCGCCTCGATACTTTAGATAATGTGCGCTCGGCAGGTATGAAAGTTTGTAGTGGCGGTATTGTAGGTATGGGTGAAGCAAAGGGTGATCGTGCATCATTATTGGCTCAACTTGCTAATTTAACACCGCACCCCGAAAGTGTTCCTATTAATATGCTGGTAAAAATGGAAGGCACTCCTTTAAGTGATGTTGATGATTTAGATCCCTTTGACTTTATTCGCTGTATTGCTGTTGCCCGTATTTTAATGCCTAAAAGTCATGTGCGTTTATCTGCGGGGCGTTCGGCAATGAATGAACAAATGCAAGCCATGTGTTTTTTAGCTGGAGCCAATTCAATATTTTATGGTTGTAAACTACTTACGGCAGAAAACCCTGAAACAGATCAAGATATTGCTTTATTCGAAAAGCTGGGCATTAATACCGAAACCATTGCTGATCATAGTAACGAACAACAGGTTGTTCAAAAATTACAAACTGCTATGGTAAACCAGCAGCATCAAGATTTATTTTATAATGCAGAATAAAACAAGCTTATCAAGATAGAATATTATGAAAGGCTTGTTACAGCAAAAAATTGATGACCAAATTCACTTAAATCGTTATCGCCAACGTGTACTAGTTGAAGAAAGTTTTGATTGTTATATAAAAATAGCAGGAAAAACCTACGTTAACTTTTCTTCTAATGATTATCTAGGGCTGAATAATCACCCAGTCATTAATAAAGCGATGCAAGAGGGCATTGATCAATATGGCTTGTGTGCGAGTGGCTCAAATCTTATTACAGGTTTTAGTTATGCTCATTCGCTATTAGAAGAAACAATTTGTTACTGGCTAAACAAGCCAAAGTGTCTATTATTTAGCAGTGGTTTTGCGGCAAACCTAGGTGTACTACAAGCATTAGGCAACAAAGAATGGTGCTTTTGGCTTGATAAATTAAGCCATGCTTCACTGATTGATGGCGCTTATTCAACAAGCGCTAAGGTAAAACGATTTTTACATAATGATATTGAACAACTTACTTTACTTATTGAAAAATCTCAAAAAAAGAAAGAAACAAATAAACATTTAATTGTTTCAGAAGGGGTTTTTAGTATGGATGGTGACAAAGCAAAAGTAGCATCGTTATCATCTTTAGCAAAACAAACGCAAGCATTGCTGTACTTAGATGACGCCCATAGTATTGGCGTTATTGGTAAAACAGGGCAAGGAAGTGTAAGTGAGGCCAATATAGACATTGTTATGGCAACTTTTGGCAAGGCTATCGCAACCAGCGGTGCTTTTGTCGCATGTGATGAGACAATACATGAATATTTAGTTAACTTTTCTCGACACTATATTTATACCACAGCTATGTCACCTGCACTTGCTTGGGCAACAAAGGCAAGTATTGATGTAATACAACAAGAGACGTGGCGAAGAGAAAAAATAAAAGAATTATCGGAAATTTTTAAGCAAAACTTGAATAAAGCGATAACATTATTGCCATCTGATTCTTCAATTCATGCGGTTGTTGTCGGTTCAGAAAAAAAAGCATTACGATTAAGTTATTTGTTAAAAGAAGCAGGGCTTTGGGTGTCGGCAATACGTCCTCCTACAGTTGCTAATAACAAGTCAAGGTTACGCATAACTATTTGTGCTAATCATAAAGAAAAAGATATCAAGCACTTAGCAAATATACTAAATGAGAATATAAATTAATGGCCGATTTACCAACAAAAATAAAAATAGCCAAGTCTTTTGGTGCTGCTTCTAAGTCTTATGATATTTCAGCTCGTTTACAGCGCTATACGGGTAAGCATTTAATGCCGTGGTTACCCAATAGAAATGATTTAACAGTATTAGATTTAGGTTGTGGAACCGGCTTTTTTACTGAAATACTTGCTAGTAAATATCAGCGGGTTATAGGCTTAGATATTTCAGCCAATATGTTAGCGTTTGCCAGTAAAAAACGTAGCAAGGAGATTATTTGGTTAGAAAGCGATGCCTATTTTTTACCCTTTGCAGATAATAGCCTTGACCTGGTTTACAGTAATTTAATGATCCAGTGGTGTAACCCGTTACAACCCGCGTTAGATGAGATTTTTCGGGTGTTAAAGCCGGGTGGAATTTTCGTATTTACTACACTGCTTGAAGGTACATTACATGAGTTAAAGTCTTCTTGGGCACAAGTCGATGATGATCAGCATGTTATTAACTTTAAAAGTGAAAATAGCCTAAATTTATTGCTTGATAGTAAACAATCATGCCTGCTTGAACATAACAGTTATAGTATTGTTCTAGAATATGAGAATGTTTTACATCTTGCTCGCGAACTCAAAGGTATTGGCGCAAATCAAGTGAATAATAAAGTAAATAAAGGCTTGTCAGGTAAAGAAAAGTGGCAAAAAATGTCGCAAGCCTATCAAGACTTCCAAGAGCCTAGTGGTATTTATCCTGCCACTTATAATGTTTATTCTGCCATTGTGGTGAAGTTAAATGACTAAGTTATTTATTACTGCAACAGATACTGATGCCGGTAAAACCTACTTTGCACAGTTATTAGTGAGATCTTTAGTCGCACAAAAAAATAAAGTGGCCGTATATAAGCCCGTATCAGCAGGCTGTCAGTGGCAAAATCATCAATTAGTGAATGAAGATGCTTATTTATTGCAGCAACAGGCAAATTGCGGGCAAACACTTGCAGAAGTTAATCCTATTGCTTATGAATTACCTATTGCACCACATATTGCCGCTAAGCATTTAAAGCAAACAATCAGTCTTGAGCAAATAGCACAAGGGTATGAGAATGTATGCCAGCATAATGCTGACTATATTATTTGTGAAGGTGCTGGCGGCTGGCGATTACCGCTTGGGCAAGGACGGTTTTTATCAGACTTTGTGAAACAAACTCAACAGCAAGTTATCTTAGTGGTTAATATTAAACTGGGTTGCTTAAATCATGCAGTGCTGACTTATGAAAGTATTATTACTGATGGAGTAACTTGTTTGGCTTGGGTGGCAAATATTGCGGATAAAAGTAGCTGTACAATGCGTGTGGCTGAAAATATTCATGCACTAAACGAATTATTACCTATACCAATGTTGGCGCAGCTTGAACACCAAAAAACACAACAATGTTTAACTCAAACGCAACTTAACCTAATTTAACGCTTTATTTTTTAATGTGGCAAATAGTTTATGTGACATTCATCACAGCTAAAAATATAAAGTAATAAAGTATTCGGGATATAGCGCTAGCAAATAAATAAAATATGATCTAGATCAATTTTGACTTTTTATTTAGACGATAAAGTGAACTTGTATAACTTATTATTGTGCACAAGCAGTAACTATTGCTGAGCAACTAATTAAAATAACAAGCTCAAGGGATCGTACAATGGCTTATAAGCGTAAAAAGCATGGTGCAGAGAAAAAACTTTCATCATCGTCACTCTTACTTTCAACCACTGATTTAAAAGGACGTATTACATACGCTAATGCAGAGTTTTGCAATATAGCGGAATATTCAATAGATGAACTGTTAACGCGTGGGCATAATATTGTTAGGCATCCTGATATGCCTAAATCAGCGTTTTCAAACTTATGGGAGACGATTCAACAGGGCAATTCATGGATGGGACCCGTAAAAAATCACTGTAAAGGGGGTGATTATTATTGGGTAAATGCTTATGTGACTCCAATCAAAGATAAGCAAGGGAAAACAACTGAATACCAATCGGTTAGAACTAAAGCTGAGCCAGAAGTTGTCAGTCGAGCAGAGCAACTCTACCAAGCTTTAAAAAAGAATGAACTACCGTGGTTTTTAAAATTACCAAGTATTGACGTAACCACAATTGTTTATTTTTTAATGTTATTACTAAACGTTAATTTTGTGCTGCAAATACTGCAAGGCAGCGAAAGCAGTATTTTTGCTTGGTTTGGTTTCATTATTGTATTAACTATGACCCTATTATTTGCGACTTGGCGTAAAAAATATCAACAATTATTAAGCCAATCAAAGCAAATTTTTGATAATTCGTTAATGAGTTATGTTTATTCTGGCAGCACAGATAAAATTGGCAGCATCGCACTTGCATTAAGTATGCGTAAAGCAGAGCAAAATGCCATTATTGGTCGAGTCAAAGATCTATCGAGTAATGTTAATCATATCGCCAATAATAGTGCAGAACACCATAATAATATTTCGACAATGTTAACTGACCAATGTAATAAAATTATAACTATTTCACATGCGATGGATAAAATAGTTTCATCAATTCATGAATTAGTTTCTTCGGTTAATGAAGCCGCTACAGCGTCGAAGCAAGGAAAGGTGATCAGCCAAGAAGGGGTGAGTGTTATCAACCAAACGGTAGGGTCAATACAGCAATTAGCAACACAATTAGAAAGTGTTGAAGGGGTAATTCATCAACTTATAAAAAAAGGATCTTCTATTGAAACCATCTTAAAAGAAATCAATTCAATTGCCGATCAAACTAATTTGCTCGCATTAAATGCTGCAATAGAAGCCGCAAGAGCAGGAGAGCACGGTGTCGGCTTTGCTGTTGTAGCTGAAGAAGTTCGAGCTTTAGCCCTGCGAACACAGCAGTCAACGCAAGAAATTAATACTATGCTTAATGAGTTTAAAGAGGGGTCAAATAAAGCGATTGATGAAATGCAAAAAAGTATTCAATTAACAAAAAACTGCACGGATTACTCTCATTCAACTGGAAAAACATTAGCGCAAATTGATGAAGAAGTAGATAAAATATCAGCACTAAATCAAAAAATTTCTACAACAATTAAAGCACAGTCTAACGTTACTAAAGAAGTGAACCAAAATACCCTTTTAATTAAAGATATTGCAACTTCAGGGCTTAATTTAAGTGATAAATCTCAGCAATTAAGCTCAACATTATTAAATGAAGTTAATTCATTACATAGCCTTATTTCTCAATTTAAACAATAAGGCTATTTCACAAAACTAAATGCACTTGATTTAGATTTAAATGATTAATCAAGTGCATTTAGGCGTATTAATAAACGAACAATACAACTTAGCTGAATAGATGAGCAAGGCAGGTTTGGCTATTGATTGCCTGTTTACGGCCCCCTTGGAAAATATAGCCAATATCATTTATGTGTTCTGTTACGACTAATGATAATTTATTGTCAGTAAGTTTTAGCGCACTACCTTCAACAATAGCAACAATAGGTGTTGTCGGGTTCAGTACCATAAATTCAGCTAAACGCTGCTCTCGCGTTTCACCATTATGCCCTGGTGGGTTGTAATCAGTATAATGAGGATTCAACTGAAAATTGACTAAACCAAGGGCATTAAATGATGCCGGCTCGACAATAGGCATATCGTTTGTTGTTTTTATGCTTGCTCCAGCAATGTTTGAACCAGCACTCCAACCTATATAAGGAGTTCCTTGTGCAACTTTTTCTTGTATTGGTTTAATTAAATCTTGCAGATATAGCTGATGTAATAAATTAAAGGTATTACCACCCCCAACTGCAATAGCTTGCGCGTTATAAATAGCTTCTTTAGGACAATCATATTGATGTATGCCTGTAATTTTTACACCTAAATCAGCTAATGCTGTTTGCACCATCGTTGTATATTGATCATAACTAATAGTTACTCCAGCAAAAGGAATAAATACTAGTTCTTTTATATCGCCTAGATGTTCTTTAATAAGTGTTTTAGCGTGGCTTAAATAGTCTGTTTGCCCAACACGAGAACTACTTAATAAGAGTAAATTTGAAGACATCATCATAGGATAAACCTTAACATAGTGTGAAAAGTTAAAAGAAGCGTTAGTTTATAATATTATAATTAAGATCAATTTAATCATTCTATACTACACTCAAAGCTAAACAAAAGCATTATACATCATTGACTTGTGTCCTGAACACAAGAGTATGATCTTTTCTAGATATTAGACCGTGCTGAACTTTAGAGTTTGGATTTTTCAGGATCTCAAAGTGAAAAAAACAGTAGTGGTTAAGATAATATCTAAGTCGGTTTTAATCTATTGAATAATCTATATAAAGGTAATTATTCACTATTATTAGATGATAGATAAAGCAAATAAATAAAGGCTAGAATAGGGTGAATTATATGAATAATTCGACAAAACCAATAATAACAAGGCGGCGTTTTGTTAAAGGTGTGGCGGCAAGTGCGGCTATATTATCAACAGGGTTTCTAACACGGCTATCTTATGCAAGTGAGGCTGAACAAACAGAGCTTAGCGGTAAAGTATTCAATTTAGAAATAGCGCCAAAGCCTGTAAATTTTACGGGAATAGAAAGTATTGCAACGGTTGTTAATGGGCAATTGCCAGGGCCAATCATAAAATTTCAAGAAGGGGATGATATAACTATCAGGGTTACAAATAAACTTGATGAGATGACTACCATCCACTGGCACGGAATTATACTTGATGCTGAAATGGATGGTGTTCCGGGTATAAGTTTTCCGGGGATAGCGCCAGGTGAAACTTTCGTTCATACCTTTAAAGCCGTTCAACATGGTACTTATTGGTATCATGCCCATACCTTACATGAGCAAACTGGTGTTTACGGTGCTTTAATTATTGAACCTAAAAATAAGGAGCTAGAGCCAAAGGTAGATCGCGATTATCCGGTAATTCTAAGTGATTGGACTGACGAAGATCCTATAGATGTTTTTATGAACCTAAAAAAAATGGGCGGTTATTACAATTATCAACAATTAACATTGGGTGATTTTATTGATGATGTGTCTATTTTAGGGATCAGTGAGGCCGTAGCTAAACGACGTGTTTGGAACAAAACCCGTATGAGTCCTACTGATTTTAGCGATGTTTCTGCCGCTACTTATACATACTTAATGAATGGTAATTCGCCAACAAGTAATTGGACAGGTTTAGCCAAAGCCGGTGAAAAAGTTCGCTTACGCTTTATTTGCGCGGCAACAGCCAGTTATTTTGATGTACGTATTCCGGGATTAAAATTAACGGTTATTTCAACAGATGGTCAAGCGGTTATTCCTGTTACTGTAGATGAATTCAGAGTAGGGCCGGGAGAAACCTACGATGTTATTGTTGAAATACCAGACAATAATGCCTATACCATTTTTGCTCAATCAATGGATCGCTCTGGTTATGCTAGCGGCACTTTAGCCCCTAATTATGGTGTAAAAGCAGAAGTGCCAGAGCTTGATCCTCCAGTAAGGTTAGATATTGTTGATATGATGGGTGCAATGAAAGGAGGTAAAGGAATGCAAATGGGAATGATGGATTCTCGTAAGAAGCCTAATCATGCCAGTACTGAGTATGGGCCAGGAGTTGATATGCGGGTAGATTTTCCTCGCACCAATCTAGATGATCCGGGACCTGGGCTACGTAATAATGGTCGTAGAGTGCTAACTTATGCCGATTTAAAAAGTGTACATTCGCCTGAAGATAATCGCGAGCCTAGTCGAGAAATAGAATTGCACCTTACTGGAAATATGGAGCGCTTTATTTGGTCAATTGATGGTTTAAAATTAAATGAAGCGAAGCCGTTACATTTTCCATTAGGAGAAAGAATTAGAGTCATTTTTCATAATGATAGTACTATGACTCATCCTATGCATTTACACGGTATGTGGTCAGATCTTGAATCACCCGAAGGTGGCTTTCAGGTACGAAAACATACTATTTCAGTACAACCAGCACAAAGTGTGAGTATGTTAGTTACTGTTGATGCTAAAGGGCGCTGGGCATTTCATTGTCATCTGTTATATCACATGGCCGCTGGCATGTTTAGGGAGGTCGTTGTCGCATGAAACCTTTAATAAAACTATCACCCTTAATAGTAGTAAGTCTTTTCACTTTATCGCTGAATGCAGCAGAAACATCATCAGGTTCATCTATGCAAGGTGGAGAAGCTCCTGCTGATGCTCGTGATCCTAATGCTTATGCAAATGGTTACGAATACCGAGGAATGGCTGGCTGGGAAGATACTGATGAACTAAGCTTTTATAAGGTTATAGCCGATCAGTTTGAATACCGTAATGGTGGTAACGATGCAAGTAACCTGCTGCGATGGGACATTCAAGGCTGGCGAGGAACAGACTACCAAAAACTGTGGATCAAATTTGAAGGTGAAGATGAAACCGCCTCGGGAAGTGGTGATTTAGAATTACAAACGCTTTATAGTTATGCAATTGATCCGTTTTGGGATGTTCAACTTGGTCTGCGTTATGATAATACGTATAGTACTGATATAACGAATTCTCGTTTACATGCCGTTATTGGTTTACAGGGTTTAGCGCCGTATTGGTTTGAAATGGAGCCAGCACTATATATTAGTGAAAACGGAGATATTTCAGCAAGAGTTACCTCAACTTATGATTTACTGCTTACACAACGTCTCATTTTACAACCTCGCATTGAAATCAATGTGTCAGCAAATGATGTACCTGAATTTGATGTAGGGAAAGGAGTTAATGATCTGCAATTAGGTTTTCGATTACGTTATGAAATAAAAAGAGAAATAGCACCTTATATTGGTGTATCTTGGAACACCGCTTTTGGTAATACCAAACACTTAATACAAGCAAATAATGAGAAAGTTGATAACTTGTATTTTGTTGCAGGGCTTCGTTTCTGGTTTTAAATATTCTAATAAACATATTTAATTATTGTTTAATATCAAACAGGTTAACGATTTTTAGTAAAAGGTCAATTGTGTAAGCTCTTGACCTTTTTTATGTTGTTAAATAACTCCCCTCCAATATCATAATTGGGCTGAATTTAGCTCCGCAATACAAGCTTTGGCTATAAAACCAGAGCGCGTTTTATAGCTAGGGTTTTTACTTACTTTATCATCTATTTTTTTTATCAATAGTTCTGGTAAAGTGACATTAATTTTATGGCTTCTTCCTAAGAAAGGGGTGATATCAATATCAACAAAAGCCCAGATAATATTGTCATTTTTCTGTTGGTTAATATGATAATCAATACTCTGAGGGTGAGGAATACTTTCACCATACTCTGCAAGTATTGTTAAATGCCCAGCAATTGCTTCATTAATTCTTACCATAACAACTTCTATTGATTGTGCACTTTCCTGACACCCAGGCAAATCTGGCACCGTTGCCTGTACTAATTTTTCACTGTTGTCATCTTCTAGTCGCGTGATAGCAATAGGGTATTTCATTTAAAAACTCCTTAAATATGAAAAATAATGATAACCCTTATAACTCCTTATGACAATAGCGCAATAACTCTGATAACCCCAATCGATTACCTTATAGCAACCCTAATAACTCTTGTTTTGCTTTGCGTAATAACCCTGACAACTCTATTTTTTTTGTTTGTAAATGTTTACTATTCTTATTAGCCTTTAATTAGGCGTTATTTTATTCTTACTTATTGAATACTTTTGTTTTACAAAGCTAAATTTTATAGGGTTGTTAGAGTTGCTATTGCAGTGGCTGAGCTTTTGAATTTTCCATCTATTCGTGTTTAACTTGATCAGGTTCTTTAAAAAGATAGGTAATGAGAAAGTTATAGCGTAACGCCAAAGAGTCATTGGGTTATCTTAATAATGATAAGTAGAGCTATGTTGCCACTATGCGCTTAATTTTATTAGCACAGTGGTAGTATAAATAGGCAACCTTGAGCATTAATAGCCATAACCAACCGAACTCAACTAGCCATGCTAAACCTAATAACCAAGTTAATTGGGGTTGAAATAATATGGTTATTAAAATTACGCCCGCCATGATATGTAAATAAAAGAGTAATTGACCATGTTTTTTGGGCAATATTTCATGCATATTGGGTAACTTTTGCATCGCTGTTAAGTTAAATGCACATTGTTGTTGCAGATGAGTAAAGGTTAGAAAAGGTAATATTTTTAACAGCATTCCTTCTAAAATCGATACGACATAGCCAAAAATAAATAGGCTTACTAGTAACATTGTTTTTTTGTTGGCAATAAACTGTGGCAATAAGTGTTCAGGAACAAAATAGATAATATTAATTAAAAATAAGCTTATTGCGGCCAACTGCCAATAATTTATTGTGGTATCTGCAATTTTCCTTTTACGTTTAGCTAAGATTTTAAGTAAATAAAAGCCAAATAAACCATTAATAAGTAGTAAACCACCAATAAATATTTCTGAAAATTGTGGTGATCGTTTAAAGAAAAAGAATAGTATAAGTAGCAGTAATAACGCTTTACCTAAATATTTTTTTATTTGTTTAGGAAATTCAGGCGCGACATGAAACATAGGGATCACTTGAAAGCTAATGGTTATAATTAGCACAGCTATCCAGCCGGTTAATCCCCAAAGCGCATGTAAGTTTGTTAAACTTCTATCCCAATTTATCCAAGCGAAACCCGCAACTTTACTTTGTAGTAAAACACCTAAACTCACCGTAATGGCCAAAGCAATGATGGCTAGTTTTATCCCCATTACAATATCATTACTTAATTTATGCTGATATAAAGCATAACCGAGCACCATAATGTATAAACTAAAGCTAAAACCTAAAAAAATCATCGCCAATAGTTGGGTTAAGCTATTTAATGAAAAAAAGCTTACGATCAAGCAAATACTACCAAGAGAATGAAAAAAATGACTCAATGTGGCAACAAAACGTGCTTTAGGAAAACTTAACCCCCCTGCAACAGGCAGTAACTGAAAAAGTGCGCCTAACATGATGCTGGCAATAAAACCTAAGGTAAAAGTATGGGTTAGGGCAAGCATATTAGGTTGCCAACGACTTACCCACCAAATATTGTCAGTAAATAGCATCACAAATGCGATAGCGATCACAAATAAAGGCGCAGTTATAAAATACCTAAAAGGCACATCAATTGGTGGTAAGCTATCAAATGAAAGATTAGATAAATTCATGGTTCTATAAGAATAGTGTTATTAAATAAGTTCGCATCACTTACTCGATAGATATAAATGATATAACCACCTTGTTCACTTTCTTGATAGTTATATTGCCAATCATGCTCTGTTAGTATTTTAAAAAGAGGATACGGCAACCGATGATGATGTACCTTTAAATATTGGTGCTGTGGTAATTGAGCTAAATGAAAAAAAATTTTTTCCATTGGCTCGGGTGGTGCTAAATTGCTAACATCGATTTCAACCGCCTGCATCATCTAACCTTAATGATCACAATAGTGTTTTAAATCTTGATCAACTTTTTCAGCATCGGGTAAATGTTGAACGCTCATCGGGTAAAGCATCATTTCTTCTTTCATATTATGTTGTTGCATTAACACCATAAAGGTTTCAGATGTACCTAAGAAAGATTCTTTGTTTTTTTCAGTTAAGGCTTTATTTATGTCGTCAATGAGTGCGCGCATTTGCTCATGCTCCATTCTCATTACTTGAGTTGGGCCTGCTGTCATGCCTGTCGCTTGCTCAAATTGAGGAAATAAAATATTTTCTTCTGCGTGAAAATGCGTTTCAAGCTCAGCAACAAACTCCTGCCATTTTTGTTGTGCTAGTGCCCAATTGTTTTGACTTACGGCTGATTCAGCTTCGGAAAATACATCATCACATTCACGATGTTTAGTTGTCATATAATCAACGATCACACTCATAATAAATTCTTTTATGGTTAATTGAAGTAGAGTGATTGTAGATAAAAATAGCAATATTGTTTTGATCTGAATTAATTTGTGATGCTTTAATTTAAAAATTAAAGCATCACCTTGAAAGTTAGATAGTTTTTTGAGCTCTCGTGTTTGAATTGCCCAGTTGTAATAAGCTTGGTAAGAAAATTAACGTAAAAATGGTACTAATACTCATACCACCTACAATAACTGCTGCAATACCTCGGTATAACTCGGCTCCTGCGCCCGGTATGATCAGTAAAGGCAACATGCCACATAAGCTTGTTAAGGTACTCATTAAAATAGGGCGCAAGCGAATACGTACAGCTTGTCGTACCGCACTTGTTCGATCTAGCCCTTCAAATTCACCGATACGTGTTTGATAAACAAGTAAAATAGCATTATTAACTACCAGCCCTAGCAAAATAACAAAACCTATCATGGTTAGTAAATCAAGTGGTTGAAAAATAATTAAATTCGTTATTTGCAATAAGCTAATTCCGCCAATCGTTGCTAAAGGAATTGTTAAAACAACTAAAAGGCTGTCTTTAAACGAGCGAAATAACGCCGCCATTAGTAGATAGAGTATGATCAAAGCTAACGCAAAGCTCTGGCTCATGTGAGTTAATGCCTCTGTTAAGGCTTCAGCACTACCGCGATATCGTACGCCACCATTTTCAGGTAATTGCGCTAAAATAGCAGGCTCTGCTTTTTCTTTAATTAATGCGATAGCTTCTTCTAAACTTAAATTACTTGGGGGAGTAACTTGTAATGTTACGGTACGCTTGCGATCAATACGACGAATTTCACTCGGTCCTGCTGTCCTTTTTATTTCGACTAAATTATCAAACATTTGTATGCCTGCTTGGGGTGTATAAATGGGCATTGCACCAAGTTCTTCAGGTGTTTGCCAATCATCAGCGCGAAAAAAAACATTCAAACGTTTTTGGCCATTAAAATAATCTCCCACGTACAAACCTGTTCCTAAAGCACTCGCTATATTGGCAACTTGTTGACGATTAAAGCCGGCTTCAGCCATTGCTCTTTCTGTGGGTATTAAGCGAAGTTCTGGTTCTGCAAGTGTTAAGCCCGGCTTAGGTTGAATTTGTGCATTAGGTAATGCTGTACTAACTGCACCAAAACCGACTTGAGCCGCTTTTAATAAAATATCAACGTCATTACCTTGAATGTCTATATCTATACGTCGGCCACCGCCTAAATTACGAAATAGCTGTGCTTGTGAGGCAAAAGCAATTGTATCTGGAAAACCCACTAATATTTTACTGTTAAGTAATTGAATAATTGCACCAATATCATCGGCATCTTCAGCTCTACCTCCCATAAAGCCAAAAGAGCCAAAAAAACCAGCCCACGAGTGTTTAATGTGAGGTTCTTTTTCGCCACTTAAATAAGGCTTTAAACGACGGTTAATTTCATCACTTAATTCAAAGCGTGCGGCAGCATAACTTAAACCCGGAGGCGGTAATATAAAGGCTTGAAATTGATTTTGGTTACCTTTAGGTAAATAATCTACTTTAGGAAAAATAAGCCAACTACCAACAGCTGAAATTAACATTAAGCCAAACACCCACGCATAGCGTTTGAGTGGGGTATTGGTTATTTTCATCACCCCATTGGTAATACTTTGCCACCAATGTTCATGAGGGTCTTGCTCATTGACTTTTGCCAATAATTTACGGGCAGCCGTAGGTAATACCGTTACCGCGATAAAAAGTGACGCAATAACTGCCACGGCAATCGTAATAGCTAAATCAGCAAATAGTTGCCCAGAAACTTCTTCTAAAAAAGCAATAGGCAAGAAAATGGCAACCGTAGTGATTGTTGATGCAAATAAAGCTCCCCATACTTGGCTTGCTCCTTTTAGTGATGCACTATGCGGCTTTTCGCCTTTTTCGCGCAAACGTACTATGTTTTCTAACACCACAATAGCAGCGTCTAAAACCATGCCCACCGCAAAAGCAAGCCCAGCCATTGAGATTATATTTAGCGTTCTCCCGGTTATATACATAACAATTAATGTAATAATGATTGAAATGGGGATCGCCGCTGCAACAATAAGTGTTGCTCTAAATTTTCTGAGAAACCACCACAACACACTGATAGCTAAAATAATCCCTAACAGTAAGTTATTTTTAACCAGTGTCATTGAACGGCTAATATATATCGTTTCATCATACATTTGGATAAGCTGTAAACCCTCGCGTTTAAGCACACCTTCATTTAATTCTTTTGAGGCGGCTTTAAGTGCTTCCATCACGCGGATCACATTAACACCTTGTTCAGCTTGAGCATTCATGGCAATGGCTGGTTCGCCATCAAGGGTTAAAATGCCTGTTCTATCTTGATAAGTTAATTCAACTTCAGCAATATCTTCTAAGAAAATGGCTTTATTATCACGCCATGAAATAATCATTTTTGCGAGTTTTTCGGGAGGATATTTGCCTGAAAAGCGCAAAGTAAACTTACGTCGTCCTACTTCATTAAAGCCGGCAGAAGAATCATTATTATTAGTTAACATATTGACAGTGCTAGGAATGTCTAATCCTAAAGCGGCCATTTTATAAGGATCAAAGGTTATGCGTAACTCACTACTCAAGCCTCCAAAGGCATTAACCTTAGAGATACCCGAGACTCGCTCTAAACGCGTTTGAACAACTTCTTCAACAAAGTCTTGATAGGTTGCTATGTCGCGTTGATTATTTGCTAACGGCTTTAAAGCAAACCAAGCAATGGCAGTGAAAGTATTATTACCTCCCACAGCAATAACGGGCTCTGTTGCATCAGGTGGATAATTAGGCACTTGATTTAGCGCATTCATTACGTCAATTAAAGCCCGCTCTAAATTTATACCGGTTTGATAACGTAATGTAATATTACCAACACCTTGGCTTGAGCTTGTTTCTAAGGTGGTTAGTCCTTGTAAGCCTTTGAGCACATTTTCTTGACGTTCAATTATTTCTGCTTCTATTTCTTCTGGAGCGGCAGAGCGCCATCCGGTTGAAATAGTGATCATTGGTTGGCTTACGTCGGGGGTTAGTTGTACCGGTAATTTAAAAAAACTAATAATGCCAAATAGTGCAGCTAGCAAAATAGCTACAATAACAGCCGTCGGATTTTTTAATGAAGCAGTTGTTAAAAACATACAATAAATTCGTTTGTGGTTATGGGTTAAAGTGGCTAGAAATTAATGCTTGGTTATTGGTTTTTATTTGGACTTTTTGACCGTTTCGTAGTCGTTCACTACCGCGAACAATAACAAGGTCGCCAACTTTTACCTTGCCTTTAGCCTCTACCCATTCTGCTACACCAATACCTAATTCAACAGGAATTTTAGCTACTACATTCTCATTGTTCACTGTAAAAATACTTGTGCCATCGCGACGAAATATTAAAGCATCTCGCGGTATCGCTAAGACTTCTTTATTGTCTCCATTGGCAATAGCGACTTTAATTTGCAACCCAACAGGCCAATTGAGTAGAGAAAGATCTAAACGGATCTCCATTAAATGAGAACGAGTATCTGCAACAGGTATTAATGCTTTGATCGGCACTAAAGCTTTACCTAAAGGCGATTCAACAGCAAGTTGTTGATGGTTTTTTACATATTGATAAGCCGTGATCGGTGCAAAAACAGACGCTTCTAAGTTTTGAGTAGCAACCAAACGAATGATCGCGCTGCCGCTGGTAACATATTCGCCTAAATTACTTATTCGTTGAACAACTATGCCATCAAAAGGGGCTTTTAGTTGAGTATAAGCTAATTGCTGCTTTGTTTGAGCCAGCTTCGCTTTGGCTACCATTAAATCGCTTTGAGCAATATCTCGTTGAGAGCGCGTTAAGTCAAGATCAGTAACGGCCGATAGATTTTGTTCAACTAAGGCTAATTTACGGGTTAGTTCTGCTTCTTGATAGGCTAATTGTGCTTGTGCTTTGGCAACACTGGCTTTATTTTCTCGTAATTGAATACGCAACTGACTATCATCAATTTTAGCGATAATATCATTTTGTTTTACCTGCTGGCCTAATTCGGCCAGTTGAATTAGGCGTCCTGAAATTTCTGCTGCTAATTGTGAATCATTGGCACTAACCGTTGTACCTGTTGCCCAAAAAACAGGAGACAAGTGCTTCATTTGTGCTTTAACCACATAAACACTTGGGCTAGGGAAGCCCTGTGCTATAGCAAAACTATTCGATAGGCTATAAAAGAAAGCCACGAGAAAAATAAAAGTGAATTGGCGCATGTAGTGTTCCTATTGAGTTAAGCCTTGTTACCCTTGTTAATTTAGTTATTAGTAAAATGCAATAAGCCGCAATCTTAAACTAAGGGCTATTAATTATAGAGGAATAAGCATTCAAAAAAATGATTTAAGTGTATAGAAATATTTCTATTTTATTTTTGCTTAGTATAAGACACAATAGTTTTAGTTTTTATTCTCTTTACAGGTGATAACTCACTTTATGTCTCGCCAGCTATGCCAACGTTGTAAAAGGCCTTTAAAAACCTGTCTTTGTGATTTATTTTCTTCGATAAATAATCAAGTACATGTGGTTATTTTACAGCACCCTAATGAAGTAAAACAAAGTAAAGGCAGTGCCACATTATTGGTTAATTCGTTGAAAAACTGTACGCTATTAACAGGAGAGTGCTTTAATGAGAATATTGAATTAGCACGTATTATTCGTCATTATCAAGATCAAATTTATTTACTTTACCCTGAAAAGCAAGCCACAATTATTAGCCGTAAAATAAATCAAGATGAAGAAAAATCAGTGCGATGTTTAATTTTATTAGATGCAACATGGAAAAAAGCCTATCGTATGTATCAAGTTTCAACTAATTTGCAGCAACTACCTAAATTACAACTGCCCACAGGCTTACCGAGTTATTATGCAATAAGAAAAACTCGAGTTGATAATGGTCTCTCTACATTAGAAGCCAGTTGCTATGCCTTAGCTCTGCTTGAAAATAACGAGTTGCGTTATCAAATATTGCTAAAAAACTTTATAACGTTTAATCAACGACTATTATCTTTTCGCACACCCAAAAATAATCCTATTTCTCATTAAATATAACCAGAGTATTGTATGTTAAAAAATCAAAATAAAAGTACAAAATTACAGAAAACGGTTGCTTTAGTCTTTTCTTGTTTTTTAGTCACTACTTCTATTGCTGCACCAGTTAAAAAACCAATTCGAGAACCTGAAGCGGCAACAGGTTTTGCTAATAACAAGGCAGTAGTTGGCTCAAAATTTATGGTGAGTGCCGCTAACCCTTATGCAAGTAAAGCAGGATATAACATCTTAAAAAAAGGCGGAAGTGCTATTGATGCTGCTATTGCAGTAGAAATGGTATTAAATTTAGTTGAGCCGCAATCATCAGGTATTGGTGGAGGTAGCTTTATATTGCATTGGGATCAAAAAAATAAACACTTAACGACTTTTGATGGTCGAGAAACTGCGCCTGCTCAAGCAGATGAACGCTTATTTTTGCAAAAAAATGGCCAACCAGTGCGTTGGATAGATGCCGTGGTGGGTGGTCGCTCTGTGGGCGTACCAGGTTTACTTGCTGCCTTGAAATTAGCACATGAAAAATATGGCAAACTACCTTGGCAAAGCTTATTTGAAGAAGCGATCACTTTAGCAGAGCAGGGATTTGTTGTTTCACCTCGATTAGAAAAGTTAGTTGCGTTACAAATCAACCCTGGCGTAACTAAGTTAACTAACATTAAACATTATTTTTATCCGAACAATCGTCCTATAAAAGCAGGGGATGTGTTGAAAAACCCTAAACTGGCTAAGGTATTACGTAGTATTGCACAAGAAGGCATTAAACCTTTTTACCAAGGGTGGATTGCCAAACGTATTGTGAATGCCGTACAAAAAGCTGAAATAGCGCCGGGCTTATTAAGCCTTAACGATTTAAAAAATTACCGTGCCATAGAGCGTAAGCCTGTTTGTGCACCTTATCGTCAATATAGCTTATGTGGCATGGCACCACCGAGTTCAGGTGGTGTAGCCGTTATTCAAATTTTAAAGCAACTTGAGCGTTTTAATTTAGCTAACATAGAACCTAATAGCTTATCTGCAGTGCACTTATTTACGCAAAGCTCACGTCTAGCTTTTGCTGATCGTAATCGCTATTTGGCAGATGCTGATTTTGTTGAAGTTCCAGTACAAGATCTGATAAATGAAACTTATCTTGCTCAACGTAGCCAACTTATTAATCAACACATGGATATGGGTAAAGCCATTGCTGGTACGCCATTGCATTATATTAGTCGAGCCGATGATCAAGCCATTGAAATGCCCTCTACAAGCCATGTTAGTATTATTGATGCGCAAGGCAATGCTATCTCTATGACCAGTAGTATTGAGATGGGCTTTGGCTCTGCGGTTATGGTAGAAGGCTTTATTTTAAATAACCAACTTACCGATTTCTCATTAGTACCCGAAGTTAATGGTAAATTGGTGGCAAATCGCTTAGAGCCTAATAAACGTCCCCGTAGTTCTATGGCGCCCACAATAGTCTTTAATCAAGATGGCTCATTAAAATTAGTGGTAGGCTCACCCGGAGGAAGTCGTATTATTAATTATGTTGCCCAAACCATTATTGGCGTACTTGATTGGCAATTAGATCCTCAAGCCGCTATCAATTTAGCACATGTTACCAATCGTAATAAGGTAACCACCTTAGAGAAAGGTCGTGATATTACCTACTTACAGTCTGAACTTGTTAAAAAAGGTCACAACGTTGTTGTAGCTCCACTTAATAGTGGTATTCATGCCATAGAAATAAATGCAAAAGGAAAATTAATTGGTGGTGCTGATCCAAGACGAGAAGGAAAAGTATTAGCCAATTAATTCATACATTAAAAATATTAACAATAAGGAAGTTATTTATAAAAAACGCCTTTAACTTAATGATAAAGGCGTTTTTCTATATAGGTAAATAGCATAGCACTTAGCTTGGCGTTATTTTAAAAGGGATCTTTTAGAATTTTATCAATATACCAACGACCACCTTTTTGTATTACCAATAAGCGTTTTACATCGCGGCGTTTTTCATCAAGATAATAGCCTTCAAAATACAAGGTTATTTTAGCTTCATCTTTAAATTGTTCTCTTACTTTTACGCCACTATCATCAGGTCTGATCTCAACACTGTCATAAGACATATTAAATAAGTGCCTTGCTACTGCTTCAGGTGAGCGATAATGCAAAATAATGCGAGCTAATTTAGGGCTACACACTGAAGCGGCTTTTTTTATGTCTTTTTCATTATAGATAGCAGAAAAAAACGCCACTGAAATTTCTTCAGGGTTATTGGTTGGATCGATCACTTTTTCATCATCAACACATGAAACCAGTAATAATAAAAGAGGGAATAATAATATTTTCAAATTTTTCATCATAAAATATATAAACACACATTAATAATCATAACTATACACAATAAATTATACTGTTAGCAAAGTGAATGAGTAAAAGAATTAAAAAAGGCGCTTAATGCGCCTTTCAAGTATTTTATTTATCACAAAATAGCTATTGTACTAATTCGCCTTCAGTAAATATGTCACTAAAAAGTGGGCTTGATAAATAACGCTCTGCAGAGCTAGGTAAAATAACAACAATATTTTTATCAACATTTTCAGGGAGTTCAGCCAAACGTTTTGCAGCAACCACTGCAGCACCTGATGAAATTCCAGCTAAAATACCTTCTTCTTTCATTAAGCGATGTGCCATAGCCATTGCTTCATCATTACTGACTAATTCCACTTGATCAACCATAGTTAAATCAAGGTTTTTTGGAATGAAACCAGCGCCAATACCTTGAATTTTATGCGGGCCTGGTTTTATTTCTTCACCAGCAAGGGCTTGCGTAATTACGGGTGAATCGACTGGCTCAACAGCTACACTGATCACATCTTTGCCTTTATCAAGCTTTAAGAAACGACTAGTACCCGTCAGTGTGCCTCCAGTACCAACACCCGCAACAAAAATATCAATATTACCGTCGATATCAGCCCAAATTTCAGGGCCTGTAGTTTCACGATGTATTTTAGGGTTAGCAGGGTTTTCAAATTGTCCTAACAACACATATTTGTCAGGATTTGACGCTTTAATTTCATTCGCTCGGTCAATAGCCCCTTTCATGCCTTTTGCGCCTTCGGTTAGCTCAATGTTAGCACCTAATGCCTTGAGTAACTTACGACGCTCTAAACTCATTGTGCTTGGCATGGTTAAGGTTAATTTATAACCACGAGAAGCAGCAACAAAGGCAAGGGCAATACCGGTATTACCACTGGTAGGTTCGATAATTTCTTTGCCTTCACCAAGTAAGCCTTTTTCTTCAGCATCCCAAATCATGCTAGCGCCAATACGACATTTAACACTAAAACTTGGGTTTCTTGCCTCTATTTTGGCAAAAACATTACCTGTTGTGACACGATTTAATTTAACTAAAGGTGTATTACCTATTGATTTTGAATTATCTGGATATATTTTTGACATGATAAAATCCTATACAACTGTTTAAACCTATGAATAATGATAAATTCAAACAATTGTTTTAATAAATTTGAATACCCGTTAAGATTAGCGCTTTATGATAGAAAAAGAAGTGATATTTAGTTATAACTTATATGCAATTTAGTTATAGATAAATAAATTTATAGTACAAATTTTGTTTTTAGTAAACTGATTGATAATTTTAGGAATATTCATGACCGCATTTTCAAGTACCAGCAATTATATTGCTTCAAAAGAATTACAACTTGCTGTTAACGCCGCGATAACTTTAGAGCGGCCATTATTGATAAAAGGAGAGCCTGGCACAGGTAAAACAATGCTTGCAGAAGAGCTAGCGGCCAGTTTAAATACCGAACTTATTCAGTGGCATATAAAATCAACCACCAAAGCGCAACAAGGGTTATATGAATATGATGCTGTATCACGTTTACGCGACAGCCAGTTAGGTGATGAACGAGTACACAATATTGCTAACTATATTGTTAAAGGTAAATTATGGCATGCTTTTACTGCAGAAAAGCGCCCCGTATTATTGATTGATGAAATTGATAAAGCAGATATCGAGTTTCCAAATGACTTGTTACTTGAGCTTGATAAAATGGAGTTTTTTGTTTATGAGACACAAGAAAAGGTTGTAGCAAAACAAAGACCGATCATCATCATCACTTCAAATAACGAAAAAGAATTGCCCGATGCATTTTTACGTCGTTGCTTCTTTCATTATATTAATTTTCCTGACGCGGAAGAAATGCAAGCTATTGTAAATGTGCATTTTCCTAACATTAAGCAAAAACTATTAGATGAAGCCTTAGCGTTATTTTTTGATTTACGTGAAATCCCCGGATTAAAGAAAAAGCCTTCAACTTCAGAGTTAATTGATTGGCTAAAACTATTGTTAGCTGATGATATTGATCCGAAAATATTACAAGAAACGCGACAAAATAAGGTGATCCCGCCACTACATGGCGCCTTGCTTAAAAATGAACAAGACGTACAGTTATTTGAAAAACTAGCCTTTTTACATCGTTCAAGACGTTAGGCAAGATAACTATGCTGATAGATTTTTTTTGTAAATTAAGAGAATACAAAGTTCCTTGTACTATTCGTGAGCTGCTTGACTTGATCAATGCTTTAGAGCAACACGTTGTTTTTGCCAATATCGATGACTTTTACGTACTGAGTCGAGCGATATTAGTAAAAGATGAGAGTTATTTTGATAAATTTGATCGCGCTTTTGCTGATTATTTTAAAGGCGTGGCCAGTATAGCGTTAGATTTATCTAAAATACCTGAAGACTGGTTAAAAAAGCATTTTGAAAAACTGTTATCAGCAGAAGAAAAAGAGAAAATAAAGGCTTTAGGTGGTTTAGACAAGCTCATGGAAACCTTGGCTGAACGCTTAAAAGAGCAAGAAAAGCGCCACCAAGGTGGAAACAAATGGATAGGTACGGGCGGCACGTCGCCTTTTGGGGCTTATGGTTATAACCCCGAAGGAATTCGTATTGGTCAACATGAATCGCGACATCGTCGCGCTGTCAAAGTCTGGGATAAACGCCAATTTAAAAACCTCGATAATCAAGTTGAAATAGGCACACGTAATATTAAAGTTGCGTTAAGAAAACTACGCCAATTTGCTCGCACAGGCGCAAGTGAACAACTTGATCTCGACAATACCATTAAAGCCACCGCCAGTAACGCTGGCTATTTAGATATTAAAATGCAACCTGAGCGTCATAATGCGGTGAAGGTATTGATGTTTTTTGATGTTGGTGGCTCAATGGACGATCACATTAAAATTTGTGAGCAATTATTTTCAGCCGTGCATACAGAGTTTAAACATTTAGAGTTCTTTTATTTTCATAATTGTTTATATGAAACTGTGTGGAAAGACAATGCACGGCGCGATCAACAAGCGATAGAGTTGTTACAAGTGCTACATACCTATAGCCGTGATTATAAAGTTATTTTTGTGGGTGATGCCACAATGGGGCCTTATGAAATTACTTACCCAGGTGGTAGTGTTGAACACTGGAATGAAGAAGCGGGCAGTGTCTGGATGGGCAGAGTACTTGAACACTTTGATAAATGTATATGGTTAAACCCACAAGATCAAAAGCATTGGCAATATTATCCTTCGATCAATATTATGCGACAAATTATGGACAATAAAATGTATCCCTTAACGGTTGAAGGTTTAACACAAGGTATCAAAGCACTTTTATAGTCTTTGATACAGAAAAGAAGCGACCAAAACCGCTTCTTTTTCTTAGCTTTACTTGCTAGGCGATAATACCAAGTTGATTAACGGTATAACTCTTTAAGGCATCCAAGCGTAGCTGATTTTGGTGAAAAAGGTACGTTGTTCACGTTCTAATTTAGTTAAGTCGTCATCTTGATAACTGCTATCTGAATAACCTAAAAAGAAAACTGTTTGCGGGTTTAACTGATAAGAGTAAATCAATTGTGTTGATAAACTACGATCTTTTTGGCTATAAAAAGAATTTGGGTTATTAAGTGGGTTGCGGTCAACATCACTGTAAACAATATTTAATTTTAAATAACTCCAAACGTCAAATTGATATGAAATACGCGCATCAACTAAATTGGCTTTAAACGCATAACCTTCATTGGTATCAAGCTGTTGATTGCGTAAATAAATATCAATAGCAAGGTGATCTGTCGCATAGTAGGTGCCATAAGTATAATACTCTTGATAATCACCTAAGCGATCGTTGGCATAATCTATTTTATCGCCTTGTACCGTACCAAAACTCAAATCAAAGCGAGCAAGCGGTTGAAATTTAATAAAAATATCAAGTTGATTTTCATCGAAACGGCTAGTGTTGTCTGTTAATTGGGTAATACTGTTATCGTAGCGAAGCCCAATTTTATCCGCTGCTTTATATGACACTTCGACAAAAGAAAGCATAGGGCCATAAAAATTAGCGCCAACTTGTAGTGTATTTTCAATAAACTCATTTTTAATGCTTAACTGTTTATTCCAACGACTAAAAAAGCTATATTCACTTAAAAAGTCATTAGGTTCACCATAGTAAACACGCGATAGGCTTAATTTATGCTCTTTAAAGTCTGCTTTGGTCATAAAACCAAGATCGGCACGAAAATCATCAGAAAGCTGTTGATGTGCAGCGGTGAATCGCCATTTTTCAGACTCATGCACAAAGTCTATTTTATAGGCTTGTCCTGTTGAATTGGTAAGGTATTTTGTATCACTATATAGCACTTGTGCTAATACAGAATTACTGTCATCAAAGCGGTATTTAGCATCTACTGCACCTAAAATATTATAATAATCTTCACTCTCTCTTATGGTTGATGTTGTGCCAAGAGAAAAGTTATCGTTAACATTATAACGATAATTAGCAGCAAGGTTTTTACTTTTTTGATCGAGAGAAACTAAGCGAGAACCTGTGTTACCCGGCACAATAAAGTTAGTTTGCTCGTCATCGGTAATAAACACTCCATACGCATGGTTTTTTTGTCGTCCCGTTAATTTAACACCATAGTTAGGATCAGCAATATTACGGGTGTAAATCAAATTATAGTTACTATTAAAATAGTCAGTATTTTCTAGAAAAAAGCTGCGTTTTTCATCATAAAAAAGTGAATAGGTGGTATTAACACTTAATTGCCCCGCGTCAGACTCTACCGTTGAAAAATCAGGATTAAGTGTTGCTGTTAATGAGGTATTTGGCGTGATACCCCAACGCACATCTAAACCAGCATCAAAATTTGTTTCACTTTGCCAGTCCTCATTACTGTAAATATTTCGTGTGTCATTTTTATTCGCAATAGCATAAGGCGTTAGTGTAACATTTTGCCCTGTTTTAGCTTCTTTAAAGCCTTTTGCTTCAGGCATTTGGCAGATCCAACAGGCATTATCACGATCAATATTCATGTGTGAAATACGTAAGCGTTCATCTCTAGGATATAAACGGATCAGCTCTAAAGCCCAAGTTTTTTCGTGATCTCCTTGTTCAAAATTAAGAATATGAAAAGGAATGGCCATTTCAACTTGAAAGCCTTTGGCCGTTTTTTTGCCGTAGGAATACCAAATACCATCCCATAAGTCGTTAACATCGCCTGTGACTTCATTACTGATCGAATCATTTTGTACACCAAATGGGTTAACAAAAAATTCATAACTTAAACGACGACTATTAAAGGTATCAAGCTTGATACCAACAATATCATCACCCCATTTAGTATCGCGATCGCCTAAAAAGCCAATAATTTTTTCAGGCTCTGGATCATCCGCAAGAAAAGAAATATAGAGGTATTTTCCGTTTTCAATAATTTTAGCCTCAGTTTTAACTGGGCTAGGTTGGTTATTCCAAGGATTATTGACGATGTTTAAATCAATTGATAATGCTTGTTGCCATGCTTCATCATTTAATTCACCATCAATTTCAATATTTTTTGTGGTATGAGGTATTGAAAAACTATCCACTTTATTATTGGTTTCTGCAAATACAACACCTTGATAAATAAAAGTGGTAATAAGTAATGATGTTGCGGATAAGCTTACCACGCTATCCCTTAGCCTAGACATGTTTTCTCCCAAGTATTTATTATTTTTATCTACTCGAATCACGTAACGAGTATGTATTTTGCGCGCTTATAATTAGATCTATCTTAACGTGCAGCGTTCATTTAACGGTGCAATAGACTTCAGGGCTTTAGCCCTAATTCTCACGCTAATTATATTTTGGGCAAATTGTTGCAAATTAATGCCCAAAATTCAATAAATTAATAAAACTATAGGTATTTATTTTCTAAAGCAACTTAAGTGCTTTTAGCTTAACCATGCGTAACTGAACTTCATAAAGACATTACGCTGATCTTGTTCTAGAGTTGAAAACTCACCTGTGGTGTAATAGTGATCGGAATAACCCAAATAGAAAACCGTTTGAGGATTCAACTTATAAGCATAAAGTAGCTCTGTAGAGATGTTACGTCGTTTAGCTGTTACATCTTCAGGGGAAATATAGAGATAGTTATAGGGGTTTTTACTGGTGTTATCATAAATTAAGCTAAAACGTATAAAACTACGCACATCAAATTGATAAGTGGTGCGTAAATCAGTTAAACGCGCATTATATACATTGGCATTATCAGCATTTAACTGGCTAAAGGTGTGCCGTAGTTTTATTTCCCAATGTTTATTTACATTCCAATTAAAGGTTGGGGTAACTTGTTTTAGCTGACCTAAACGATTGTTGGTAAAATCAATGGCATCACCAACACTAATACGTGTATTAACATACACATTAGCAAGTGGTTTTACTTCACCAAATAATTCTATTCTATTTTCAGTAAAGCGTGTGGTATTTCCAGTGATCGCTAATAAGCTTTTATTTAAACGACGCCCCACCTTGTCACGAGTAAACAGCGAGAACCGAATTCGGCTGTCATAGTTCGCTACTAATTGAAAACCTACGGATTTTTTTTCTTCTATAAATTCATTATTAAAATTTAAGTTTTTATTCCAAGAGGAAAACAGTCTAAATTGTGTCCACCATTGATTTTCTTCAGCATACCAACGACGACTCGCCACCATTTCGTAATTTTTATTATCAATTTTGCTGATAAAACCTAAGTCAGCTCTAAATCCACTATTTTGCTGATTATAGTTCAGGCGATAAAACCATTTATCATCATTATGGAAATAGCCTATTTTAAAAGCATTACCACTGAAAGGGCGGTCTTTTAGTGTTCTTAATACTGATTCATTAAAATCGCAGTTACCAAACTCACATTGGTTTTCAGTTGGAGGGTTAGCACAATCTTGAGGATCATCAGCACGGCAAAAACGTTGGTATAAATCATTAGGGTATTGTGTTTTGGAGTATAGGCTTTGAAATTTAACAACATCGGTTGTACTTAAACGAATACGCGCATCTATACCATGTACTTGATTTTGATAATTATTACTGTCTCTTAATGTACTGATCCAACCAATTGTTGTATTAATATCGTAATTTAAACGATAGCGCACCACCGCAGCTTTTGAGCTGTCTTCTAACTTAGTAAAGCTTGATGAGCGATTACCGGGAATTAAAATATTTGTACTTTTGTCATCAGTGATAAAAACCCCTATAGCATGATCATTGACGCGACCTGTTAATTTAGCACCATAGTTAGGAGCATTGATATTTCGAGTGTAAACAAGGTTATAATCTGACTCAAAATAATCGGCATTATCTAAAAAGAAAGGTCGTTTTTCATCATAGAACAAGGCAAAATTGTTATTAATATTCAGCTGTGCTGAATCAGTTTCTACTGTTGAGAAATCAGGGTTTAGCGTAGTATTTAGTAAAACGTCAGGGGTGATCCCCCAACGAATATCAAGACTTGGCTCGATATTATTTTCACGTTGCCAGTTGCCATCATAATCCAGTGTTTCATTTGCGCCTACAACGAGTGAAGGGGTTATAATTAAATTATCGCCTTGTTT
>WFQC01000182.1 GCA_015487235.1 Alteromonadaceae bacterium | reverse complement strand
TCTTTAGCTTGATACAGCGCTTGATCAGCGGCATTGAACACGTCAACAGTATTGGGCTTTTCTTTAGAAAAAGTTGCCAGCCCATAAGAGCAGGTTATTTTTAATACTTTGTTCTTTTTTCGGAGTTCAAATTTAAGGTTATTGACTACTTGCCTAATTTTTTGAGTTAACTGAATCGTTTTATCTAAATCGGTATTGGGCAAAATAATGACGAATTCTTCACCACCATAACGAGCAATATAATCGGTTGATCTAATTTGTTTTTTTAAGGTTTGTGCTAAACTTTTTAACACTTGATCGCCAGTACTATGTCCATATTTGTCGTTAACACTTTTAAAATTATCAACGTCTAATACAATAAGAGATAAAGGATTTTGGGTATTAAGCCAGCCATTTCTCTCTTTATTAATAAAATCAATATAGCCTTTACGGTTACCTATTTGCGTTAAGTCATCAACTAATGAGCTTTCTTCAGCAATATTTAATTTGTTTTCGAGGTCTTCAACAAAACTTGAAACGGTATTTATTTTAAGTGTGAGCTCGTTTATTGTTGCTTCATTAGCTAAATTAATGCGGCTTTGCATTTTGGCGCAATTATTCATTATTTTAGACATAAAAGTAATGCTTTGTTTTATGTGTGCTTGCATACCTTCAACATTGTCAATTTCTCTGGCTTTTAACTCCATATTTTCAAGTTCACTAAGCATAGTTTTGCTTAGATCATCAATATTATTTTTACTCGAGTCTATCAGCCTTTCGATAAGTTTTGCTTGTTTAAAAACGCTAATAATATTGGCATGAATATCATTGAGTACTTCTATAGCATTATCACGCTCTTTTTGAATGAGCTGGGCCAAGTAGCAACTCGCTTGGGCGAGCAAATCAATAAAAGCATTATAATTGCTTTTACCATATCCTTGAGAAACCTCAGATAAAATATCCTGAATAATAGTATCTTCAGGGTAAAGCTGTGCAAGTTTACTAAAAATAGTCTCTAAATCTCGTATTAAACGTCGACTTGCTTGTTTATCTTCATAAGATATTTTGGCTAAAGCAGTTGTAGGTTTAGGTGTTGTATGCTTTGTAAGTGTTGAAAAATATTCAAGTGCTTCACCAAGCACAAGCATGATTTCATGCTCAGGTTTTTGCTCAGAAATACTATTTAAAATAGCTAATATTTTGCTGTGTTGTTCTGGCGATAAGCTTTCTTTGGCAGCTTTCTTGATTAATGTTTTTAATGCTTTTAAATTTCTTTCTTTTGCCTGTTGCTCAATTGAATCTAAGTTTTTTTTCATCTTAGCGTATTGTGCAACCAACGAGGCAAAAGTAAACATTAATTCGTTTTGCTTTAATGCGTTTTTAATTTTTTCTAATTGAGCTCCTAAAGTGCCAGAAGTTGGGGCGCTATTAATAAAGTGGTTTAAAGCTCGTTTTAACTCACTATTTAAACGATTAAGAGAATGTATATCTTTATTGTCCGACTCACTACCCATCTTAAAATCCACTTTTTAGAATAAATAACCTAAGCTCTACTTAATAAATGCTTTGCTAACTGATTTTTACTTAGTTATAAAAGGCGTTCCATATCTTTCACCGCTGCGCGGCTAGCTAAAGCTAGTTAAAAGTTATCCGTTAACTTTTGTTTGTGTTAAATTTACTTGCCATAGGTTAATTATTGGCAGATAAACTTTTCTAAATTAAGTAAAACTATCAGGCTAGCGATATTAGCGATTTTTTCATAACGCCATTCAATCTGTTAACTATTTCTTTAGCTGAATTCAGGTTAAATATATTGATGCTAACATTAGCTGATTATTATATTATGAAGTGTAATAAGTTAATAGACAATTTATTATACATATAATTAAAAATTTCCTTCTTTTGACTAATTATTTTCATCATGTCTCTATTTGATCATTATCAACATAAAATTGAACAAAAACTATTGGTTTTTGATAAAGCGCAGCTTAATGCTATAAATGCTTTTGTTGCACTTGAAAAGCAGCTTCAGCACCAGCAATCAACAAGCCTATTTTTTAAAGAAGAAGTACCTCAAGGGATTTATTTATGGGGAAAAGTAGGGCGTGGCAAAACCATGCTTATGGATATGTTTTACCAGCAGTTAAGCATAAAAAAGAAAAAACGGATCCACTTTCATCATTTTATGGAACTAGTACATCAACAACTTAGGCAACTAACAGGGCAAAGCGATCCTTTAAAAATTATTGCTAAAAAGTGGGCTAAAAGTATTAAAGTACTTTGTTTTGATGAGTTTTTTGTTAATGATATTGGCGATGCAATGCTATTAGCTGGCTTGCTTGAAGCACTATTTGCTGAAAAAATAGTGCTTGTAGCGACTTCAAATTGCGCACCAGAGCAGCTTTATCGACAGGGATTACAACGACAACGCTTTTTACCAACCATTGCATTACTCGCACAACATTGCCAAATTATTGCCATAGATGGTAAGCAAGATCATCGCCTAAAAAATAGAAATTACCACCACTACTATTATCAAGAAGAAAACAAACAGGCTTTACTGGCACTTCGTTACCAACAACTAACTAAGCAGTCTATTTTACGCTGCGGGCAAATAGTGATTAATCGGCGTGTCATTACTTACCAAGCTAGACACCAGAAAACTATTTGGTTTGACTTTTTTGACTTATGTTCAGGGCCACGTTGTCAACGCGATTATATGGCTATAGCGAAAGCGTTTGACACGGTATTTATCAGTAATGTGCCACAATTTTCGGGCAAATTGATACCTGCTGTTTTTTCGGGTATTGAAGATGGCTATCAACGTGAAGGTGATCTTATGGCTGATTTGCGCCAATTAGATGATGAAGCAAGACGTTTTATTGCCTTAGTTGATGAGTTTTATGATCAAAAAATCACCTTGATTATAAGTGCTGAGGTAGATATTTTTGAGCTTTATCAAGGTGAACAGTTAGCTTTTGAATTTGCTCGTTGTGAATCTCGCCTTGTGGAAATGCAAGGCGAGAGTTTTGGCTATGTTATGGCTTAATAACCACCGAATGAACCTGCAGGCCCAGGAAAAACAACAGGGCTTTCAAACCCATCTTTGGCAACACTGGCAACACCAAAAAAATAATTATCAATAACAATATTTTTTAAGGTAAATTCTTCTACATTGCCAACATATTGGCTGTGTGTCCATGTAGGCTCAGTTGTTAAACGCCAATAAACACGATAACCCGCAAGGTTTTCAGCTAATTTTCCGGTTGGTTTTTGCCATGAAAGCGTTGTTGATGGTTGTACCGCTCCTCTAAGATTGGTCTTTGCTGGAGGTGCAGGTGCCCACGCTAAAGAGGCTAAGGTAACAGCATTCAGTGATGTTAATTTTGCAGCAAAATTAACATCGACCCCCGAGAGTACATCACCATATTCACGACCATTTTCTGTGCGAATATCTTGGTGTTGGCGATCGTAATGCTCATTAGTTTCCATAATTCTAACCGCAGGAAAACCTACTTGGTTAAAGGGACGATGATGACCACCACGCTTGAAACGATCAAGACGGTAAACCATCATTACATCAAGATTAGGAATATAAAGATCGGCCATTTTATCAACATAGCGTGCTAAATTTCGTGAGGCAGAGTCTACTTCTCCGCCAGTAAAACGGCGCATTCTGGCTTCTTCAGGCGTTTCGGTGTAACGAACTCCCTCAGAAAAAACCCGAGCAGTGGTGTTATTAATAATACCGTTTATTCCTTCAATATTGCCGATCATATCGTTATTTAATACCGCTTCAACACGCCAATTTTCTTTTTTAGCTATGCCAGCCATAATTTTACCCCCAAAGAGACCTTGCTCTTCACCTGATAAAGCGGCATAAACGATAGTACCGTTAAACTGATATTGAGAAAGTACTCGTGCCGTTTCAATAACACCTGCTACACCCGATGCATTATCATTTGCTCCAGGCGATATGCTAGTAAAATCAAGAGGGTCACTCACACGTGAGTCAATATCACCACTCATGATCACATAGCGATTTGGATCAGTTTTTCCGCGTTGTATAGCAATAATATTAACGACTTCTGTTGGATTAGGAATACGCTTTTCACCTGAAAATGTTTGCTTTTGTTCAATAATCTCTAAACAATTACCACATTGCTGAGAAATTTTCTCAAATTCTGCTTTTATCCAGCGCCTTGCTGCGCCGATGCCCTGAGTGGTTGATTTCGTTTCAGAAAGCGTATGACGTGTACCAAAATTGACGAGTTGAGTAACATCTTTCTTGATCCGTTTTGCCGCAATTTTACTTTGTATTTCGCGTAAAATAGGTTGTTCGCTTGGTGGTACAACAAGATTTGTTTGTGCCAACACAGAGAAGGTTGAAATCGCTAATCCTAAGCTGATAAAAATTATAGTGTTGTTATAACGAGGGATTATAGACATACATCATTCCTGTATTTTGTTGAAGTCAGTTCAGCTTAGCATAGCCTTTTAAAAAGAAGCGTCGTTTAATCTTATTATTTATACCAATTATCTGATCTTGTTCTTGTAAAGTTGTTATTTTTGCTTATTGCCTTATGATTTACGCTCTGTTCTATTTACCTTAATTGCCTGTTATGTTGATCACTTTCAGAATTGGTGTTTTTACGCTATTAAGCCTAGTTTTTTGCTCGTTTCTTGCTCAAGCTCACACTTTTAAGCCTAGTAACGCCAGTGTAGATCTACTCAATGACGATGAATTTGCATTAACATTAGAAGTTGATCTAATTGAATTATTGCAGTGGCAGCTTGAGCTAAAAGCAGACAATAGTGATGAATTAATTGAAATTGTTCGCCAGTTAAGCCCTATAGAACTTTACCGAGCATTATCGAAAAGCAAACTTGCCTTAGCGAAAGGGTTGCGTTTTTACTTTGATGATCAAGTTGTTTCATTAACAACCATTTTTGCACCAACGGTGAGCGATGTTACTCAGCTATTAAAACAGCCACCTGACAATACTGATTATCGGGTGGTTTTTTCGGGCTTTGGCATACGCCCTAAACAAGCTAAAACGCTTGCTTTGTATTTTCCTGAACAATTAGGGGTTATTAACTTTCAACTTGCTTCACCCACAAGAGCTTTACTATCGAGTGGAGTTAAAACAGACGCTTTTAACTTGCTCGAAAGCAATACCAGCGAATTAGCCATAACCATTGCACATAGCTTAAACTATCTTTGGCAAGGTATTATTCACATTGTGCCTAAAGGGTTAGATCATATTTTATTTGTATTGGCTTTATTTTTGTTTTCAACACGTTTATCGAGCTTGCTTTGGCAAGTTAGTGCTTTTACCTTAGCGCACACGGTCACTTTAGCTTTAGGTATTTATGGGGTGTTAATTGTACCAGCAAGTATTGTTGAACCCATTATTGCGCTTTCTATTGCCTATGTTGCTTTTGAAAATATTATCCATCACAAACTTAAATCTTACCGTTTATTGTTAGTTTTTCTTTTTGGTTTACTGCATGGTTTAGGCTTTGCTTCTGTTTTACTTGAACTCGGCTTACCACAAAACCAAGCTTTAACCAGTTTAGTTTCTTTTAATATTGGAGTTGAGTTAGGGCAACTAAGTATTATTTTGCTTGCTTTTATGCTTTTAGGTTGGGCAAGAAATAAGCCTTATTATCAAACAAAAATTGCGAATCCTTTAAATATTTTAATTGCCCTAGTAGGGTGTTATTGGTTTTTTGAACGACTCATGTTTTAGCGGGTGTTAGCGTTTACATAGGTTAGACTTTCTGCTGAGATTTTAAGTTATCGCATCAAATTAGTTAAATTTACTATTAAATTAGTAAGTTCACTAAAAAATGATGTTTTTGTTATTGTTTGTTCGGATTGTTTTGTTTAACTAATTGATAAATAAGATATTTTATTTTGGCATAACTGTTGATACACAAAGAAGAGTTTTTATTTTAATAAGTTAGGAAAACACCATGAAAACAATTTTTTCTGCACTCTTGTTATTTTCAGTAAGCCTTAATACTTTTGCACACGAAAATAACGATTTTAACAATGCCTGTAATATTGAATTACAAGGCGGTGTGCGCATTGAACAAAATACAATTAATTTTGTTAAAGATAATGAATTAATATATAAAATTATTGATGATAATCAGTTAGTTATTAATAATAGAACAGTTGATTTAGATGAAAAACAACAACAATTAGTACAAGCGTATGCTCACAGTATTCGTGCGGTTGTTCCTAAAGTTAAGCATGTTGCTTTAGAAGCCGTTGGTTTAGCGGTTGAAGGCGTTAGTTTAGCTTTTAATGAGTTACTGGGTGAAAATAACCAAACAGTTGAAAAGTTAACAACAGAATTAGCTAAAGTTCGCAGTGAAGTGGATGATTACTTTGACGAAAGTAAGCCTGTGTACCTCGGTAAAGATGATGGCCGTAGTGACGAAGTTTTTGCGAAGCAATTTGAAGAAAGAGTTGAAAACCTTATTGAGGAAGTCGTGCAAAATTCAATTGGCACTTTATTGGTTGCCATTGGGCAAGAAATGTTAACTTCTGGTGGTGATATGGATGCTTTTGAAGCCAAAATGGATAAGTTTGGTGAACGTATTGAACAAGAAATGCAGATTAAAACCCAACAAGTTGAGCACAAAATGGAAGGCTTATGTCATGCGGTATCACACATTGATCATTTAGAAGCACAACTTAAAAAACAGATCCCCGCCTTAGCGCGTATCGATTTGTTAACAGTAACAGTGAATAAAGGTTAATTTTTAAAAATAAAAAATTCACAATTGAAGCAGTTTTCTCCTTTGCTGCTTCAATTATCACTAGGTATTATTATTCTGTACGAGCCGTTACTTCCACTAAATGATAGCCAAATTGTGTTTTAACGGGGCCTTGTACTGTGTTTAACTCAGCAGAAAAAACAACTTCATCAAACTCTTTTACCATTTGTCCGGGGCCAAAAGAGCCTAAGGCTCCACCTTGCATTCTTGAGGGGCAGCTTGAGTGCTCTTTTGCTAACTCGGCAAAGTCAGCTCCGGCCTCTATTTGTGCTTTTAACTCAAGACATTTTGTTTCATCATCAACTAAAATATGACGTGCTGATGCTCTTACCATTAAAAAATTCCTCTATAACTCATACCGTTATGGTAAATACTGAAAAATAGTCGCCAAGAGATTAGCGCACTTTACTGAAAAATTAAATAGCTATTTACAAAAAATAATAATACCAATTCTATTAAGTAAATGATCTAAAATTTGTGCAGGAAAAATGATGGTTAGCAAGGCTTGAATTGCAGTAAGGAGTATTCTACTTGGCAAAATTCATAACGAAGCTAGGCATTATTTTAACCAGCAAGGTTGATCATTTATTTATTTATTCGAGTTGGTATAACAACTACTTGAAATAAATAAGTGATTTAAATTCAACACTAAAAGAGCAGTCTTTGAGAAAAATAGGAGTTAATGACTTTTTAAGCTAAGCGGCTAATAAGTTGCGTTAGGTGAAAAGTTTACTGTCTAGAGTGTGTTGAATAAAAATGCAGCCTCGATAAAAATTAAAGGGCTGCATTATATTATATGTAGGCTTTGGATATTGTAGCTAAAAATTATTGCTATTAGCTTGCTTGTTTTTTCACTAATCGGTAGTGATGTAAAACAGGCTCGGTATAACCATTAGGTTGCTCACAGCCTGAAAATACTAACTCACAAGCGGCTTTAAAGGCGATATTATCATCAAGATTGTCACACATCGGCTGATAAAGCGGGTCGTTAGCGTTTTGCTGATCAACAACGGCGGCCATTTTTTTCATACTGGTCATAACCTGTGCTTTGGTGCAAATACCATGATGCAGCCAATTAGCGATATGTTGGCTTGAAATACGCAATGTTGCTCTATCTTCCATTAAGCCAACATTATTAATATCAGGGACTTTTGAACAACCTACACCTTGGTCGATCCAACGAACAACATAACCTAAAATACCTTGTGCATTGTTATCAAGCTCGTCGCTAATTTCTTGCTCATTCCAATGGGGCTGTTTCACCACTGGAAAAGTTAAAATATCATCAAGTGCTGCTACAGGGCGCTGTTTGATTTGTTCTTGAACGGCAAAAACATCTACTTGGTGGTAATGTAAGGCATGTAGTGTTGCCGCGGTGGGTGACGGAACCCAAGCAGTATTTGCACCTGATAAGGGATGATTTACCTTAGTGCTTAACATGGCTGCCATTTGATCTGGTATTGGCCACATACCTTTACCTATTTGGGCTTTTCCACTTAATCCGCAAGCTAAACCAATATCAACATTGTTATTTTCATAAGCACTGATCCAGGGCGTATTTTTGATATCACCTTTGCGTTCCATGGCACCTGCTTCCATCGAGGTGTGAATTTCATCACCCGTTCTGTCTAAAAAGCCGGTATTAATAAAGACCACACGTTCGCGTGCGGCATAAATACAAGCTTTTAAGTTAACGGTAGTGCGGCGTTCTTCATCCATAATTCCCATTTTTATGGTATTACGCGGTAAATTTAGACCATCTTCAACTTGATCAAATAATTTATTGGCAAAGGCTACTTCTTCTGGACCATGCATTTTAGGCTTTACAATATAAATTGATTTTTCTTTACTGTTTTGTAATTGTCCGGTGTTATTTAAATCATGTAAGGCAATTAATGACGTGATCATGGCGTCCATAATACCTTCAGGCACTTCTTTGCCTTCCGCAGTTAATATCGCATTGTTTGTCATTAAGTGGCCGACATTGCGCACAAACATTAAGCTGCGACCTTGTAACGTGATGGTGTCGTTATTTAAGGTTTGGTAGCTTTTATCTTGATTCATCACACGAGTAAAAGTTTGCTCGCCTTTGGTTACTTTTTCGCTTAAATCACCTTTGTTTAAACCAAGCCAGTTGCGATACGCAATAACTTTGTCTGTAGCATCTACTGCCGCAACCGAGTCTTCACAGTCCATAATGGTGGTTAGTGCTGATTCAAGCATAATGTCACTAATTCCAGCGAGATCTGCTTGGGCAATAGGGCTTTTACGGTCAAAAAGTAATTCAAAATGTAAGCCGTTGTGCTTGAACAATAAGGCTTCAGGGATATTAATACTGCCTTGATAGCCGATGAAAGCACTTGGCTCTTGCAAAGGCGTTTGTAAACCGCTTTGTAGCGTAACAATTAATTGTTGTTCAACTAATTGATAATCAACCGCATTACTATGGCTACCATCTTTAAGTGGTATGGCGTTATCTAAAAAGTCTTTGGCAAAAGCGATAACTTTTGCGCCGCGTTTAGGGTTATATTGCGTTGTTTTTTCGCAGCCATCAGCACTTGAAATAGCATCGGTGCCATAAAGCGCGTCATATAAACTTCCCCAACGTGCATTTACCGCATTAAGTGCAAAACGTGCGTTCATTACCGGTACCACAAGTTGTGGCCCTGCCATGGTTGCTATTTCAGCATCAACTTGTGTTGTTGAAATAGTAAAATCTTCAACCTCATCAACTAAATAATTAATTTCTTTTAAAAAGCGCTTATAGGCAGAAAAATTAAAATTTTCACCTTTATTTTCTTTATGCCATTGATCTATCTGTGCTTGAATTTTATCGCGTGTTGCTAATAATTGAGCATTTTCATTTGATAATTCATTGATAAGTTTTGAAAAACGCTGCCAAAATTGCTCGGCTTGTATATCAAGCCCTGACAATACATCTTGGTTAATAAAATCGTACAAACAATTGGCCACTTGTATGTTGGCAATAGGCGTATATTGAGTCATTTTTGGCTCCAATAATATCGGTAGTATTAGTGCAAATGTATTGTGATTAAAAACATCATGCAAGTGTACTTATTGGCTTGAAGGCTTTTTTATGAGCGCTTAGCGTTTTAAAAAAATAAAAGCAAGTGAATTTTAAAAGGTAAGTAATTGAATTATAAGTTTAATATTTTTTTTATGATTTTTATAAGGATGAAAAATTAAAGTTATTACTCTAAATGATAATTACCATTCATAGCGTGAATGGTAATTTGCTTTTCATTTGTATAGTTAATATTTTATTGGGTGTGATAGTCTTTAGCGGCTTCTGTAACCAGTTGTCTAAACCATATATGGCTAGCATCATGATGTAATAAAGGGCTCCAAATCATTTTTAATTCAATATCTGGAATTTCAAAAGGAGGCTTTAAAATAGTGTAATTTGTATCGTTTTTGTGCAAAAGAGCCGCCTTTGTGGGCAAGGTTGCAATTAAGCCATCTTCATAAGCAAGTTGCATAGCGACATGATAGTTACGGGTAAATACTTTTATATCTCGCTTTTTACCTAAACGAGCAAGGGCTTCGTCAACCCAGCCTAATTTTTGCACATCTTTAGGATCCATACCGATACCAACCCCAAATCCTGTTTTTGAAACCCAAACATGTTTTGATGATAAATAACTGTTTAGATTAAATTTTGTAACTACAGGGTTGTCTGCACTTAGTAAACAAGAAAATGAATCTCGCCAGATAGTTTTTTGATGGAAAGATTGCGGTAACTCGTCAAAGCGGTTAATTGCCATATCAATTTTACCTGCTTCAACATCATGAAAGTTAACGTCACTTGGCGTCATAATATCTAAAGTAACATTCGGTGCTATGCGATTCATGCGTTTTAGTAAGTTAGGTAAAAGTGTTGAGGCAGCATAATCACTGGCCATAATACGAAAAACTCGCTGGCTATGTTGCTCGTTAAATTCTTCTTCGCCCTGTAGAGCTTCTTCTAATTCAAGTAATATTTTACGGATCACTGGCGCAAGAGCACGGGCTCTTTCTGTGGGTACCATGCCGTCTGATGTGCGCACTAAAATAGGATCTTTAAATAAAGTTCTTAAACGCTTTAAACCATTACTCATTGCTGGCTGCGTTATATTTAGTTGGTTTGCTGCACGGGTTACATTTTTTTCTCTTAATAAAACATCAAGATAAATCAACAAGTTCAGGTCTATTTTGGATATATTCATAAGCTTAATGCAAACTATAACGAGTGTAGATAGTACAACTATAATGCTAATAAAGGGGTAAATTCAATGTATTTACATCAATCTTTAGTCGAATAGTAAATAAGCGTTTAAATAATAACTACACTACGCGCTTCTTATCTTGATTACCTTGATACACCGTGATTATTGTTGCAACAACATCAAGTGTTATTAATTTTGTGAATGTTCGCAATCTCTATTATAAATTTTTTGTATGTTAACCGTTGTTCTATTATTTTTATCGTTCAGTAGAAAACTTACAGACAGAGTTCTAGTTATTTATTTTTTGGAGAAAGACCATGTCAAATTATCAAAGTGCCATTGAAGCGGTTAAAGCGATCAAAGCAAAAGCAGGAAGCTCATGGGATGCTATTAATCCTGAATCAGTTGCGCGTATGCGTTTACAAAATCAATTTAAAACCGGCCTTGATATTGCAAAATACACTGCTGATATTATGCGTAAAGATATGGACGCGTATGATGCAGATAGCAGTAAATATACACAATCGTTAGGCTGCTGGCATGGTTTTATCGGCCAACAAAAAATGATTTCAATTAAAAAGCATTTTAATAGCACCGAGCGCCGTTATTTATATTTGTCAGGTTGGATGGTTGCTGCATTGCGCAGTGAGTTTGGTCCATTACCTGATCAATCAATGCATGAAAAAACAGCTGTTGCGCATTTAATTGAAGAGTTATATACGTTCTTACGCCAAGCTGATGCGCGTGAATTAGGCGGCTTATTCCGTGAATTAGATGCAGCCAAAGCGGCGGGCGATAGTGCTAAAGCTGAGGAAATTCAGTCTGCGATTGATAATTATGAAACCCATGTTGTGCCTATCATTGCTGATATTGATGCAGGCTTCGGTAACGAAGAAGCTACATACTTAATGGCAAAACAAATGATAGAAGCCGGTGCTTGTTGTATTCAAATTGAAAACCAAGTATCAGATGAAAAACAATGTGGTCACCAAGACGGTAAAGTAACCGTACCACATGAAGACTTTTTAGCTAAAATTCGCGCAGTGCGTTATGCCTTCTTAGAATTAGGGGTTGATAATGGTGTTATTGTTGCGCGTACAGACTCTTTAGGTGCAGGCTTAACTAAGCAAATTGCAGTAACAAAAGAGCCTGGCGATTTAGGTGATCAATACAATTCATTTTTAGATTGTGAAGAAGTTTCACTAGAAGATATGAATAATGGCGATGTTATTCTAAATCGTGAAGGTAAATTATTACGTCCTAAGCGTTTACCCAGTAACTTATTCCAATTTAGAAAAGGCACGGGCGAAGATCGTTGTGTACTTGACTGTATTACGTCATTACAAAATGGTGCTGATTTAATTTGGATTGAAACTGAAAAACCACACATTGGTCAAATCGGCGCTATGGTTAATCGTATTCGTGAAGTGGTGCCTAATGCGAAGCTAGTTTATAACAATTCACCTTCGTTTAACTGGACACTTAACTTCCGTCAGCAAGTTTATGATGCCATGGTTGAAGAAGGTAAAGATGTTTCGGCTTACGATCGCAATAATTTAATGAGTGTTGAATACGATGATACTGAATTAGCTAAAATTGCGGATGAAAAAATTCGTACATTCCAAGTTGATGCAGCACGTGAAGCAGGTATTTTCCATCACTTAATTACTTTACCAACTTATCATACTGCAGCGTTATCTACCGATAATTTAGCGCGAGAATATTTTGGTGAGCAAGGTATGCTAGGTTATGTTAAAAATGTACAACGTCAAGAAATTCGTCAAGGTATAGCTTGTGTGAAACATCAAAATATGGCGGGTTCAGATATTGGTGATGATCATAAAGAATACTTTTCGGGTGAAGCGGCATTAAAAGCATCGGGTAAAGACAATACCATGAACCAATTTTAGTTTTAATACCCTAGGTATAGCGATCCAACCAATTGCATAAAGCTAAAAATAAAAGCCACTAAATAGCAGTATTTAGTGGCTTTTTTACGTATATAGCGTAGCAAGCGAATAGTTAGAAGCTGTAAACTAACGTTACTGATGTTTGCGTGTCTAAATGCTCTTTATCGACTTCAACCTTTGAGTTGTAATCTAAAATCACTGTAAATTTAAGTTGTAGTGTTTCAATTAATTTTGTGGTGATTGAACTTTCTGTTTTATAGGTGCTATTTTCTCCTGATTGTGTTGAAACTTTAGCACTTAATATTTGTTTAAATTCAACATGTTCATTAATTTGGTGTAAGTATAATGCTTGTGCCTGTATGATTAATGAAGTGTTGGTTTCACTTGGCGTTGACTCTGTTGCCTTGGTTACATCACGCTTAAAACCAGGCCCAATATCAGCATAAAGTGAAGCTTTATCAGTTTTATACCAGTTACGACCCCAACCTGCAGAAATAGAGCTCTGATTATCATAAGAAGTAAAACGGTTGTCTTCATAGAATACGTTACCGTACATGTAGTTTTTGCTACCAGCGTCTAAGGTATAATTAGTTTTTGAATCAATAGTCCACTTTTGTTCTGTGGTTATTAATTCTTTTTCGCCAGTATCATCAATTTCTTGCTCTGTTTTTTTAGCCAATACATTAAAATTTAATGTACTTAGCCATTGATCTTTTTCATACTTAACACTTAAACCTGCATTGATATCAGCACTTTTAGTATTACCTGTTTTGTATAAAAAACCGAGTTCGGCAGAAGAACTAACAGGTGAATCTATTGCTTTAGTGTCTTCAGCTAAACTGGCAAAAGGCACACAACAGGCGGTAGCAATGGCTATAAGGTTTAATTTATGATTCATTGGTATTCTCTTTATTTAAATGTACAGATAATTGAGGGAAAGGTATTTCGATGCCTGCTTTATCAAGCTCCACTTTGATATTTTCGAGTAAATCAAAATAGACAGGCCAGTAGTTTTCCGTTTTTACCCAAGGACGAACGACTAAGTTAACTGCACAGTCTGCTAGTTCACTTACGCCAATGGTAATAGGCTGATCTTTCAAAACAAGCTGATGTTGCTCAACTACTTGTTTTAAAATCTTTTTAGTTTCGGCTAAATTAGCATCATAGCTGACGCCAATCACTAGGTCGATACGGCGGGTCGGCTTAGTTGAGTAATTGGTGATTGTGCCACCAGTAATAGAACCATTAGGAATAATAACAGTTTTATTATCACCCGTGCGTAATTTGGTTGCAAAAATTAATATCTCTTCAACTACACCAGAAACGCCAGCCACTTCAACAAAATCACCGGCTTTAAAAGGTTTAAATAAAATTAACAATACCCCAGAAGCAAAGTTAGAAAGCGAACCTTGTAAAGCTAAGCCTATGGCTAAACCGGCGGCACCAACAATGGCAACGAGTGAAGAAGTGTTAAAACCTAAGTGGGAGATAGCGGCGATAATAGCAATAAAAAATACACCACCCGAAACAATACTTGCCACAAAAGAGATAACGGCATCATCGACTTTACGGTGAGACATTATTTTACTGAGGGCTTTTGCAACAAGCTTGGCAATATATTTACCCACAATAATAATTAATACTGCTACCACTAACTTTATTGCATAAGTTAATAAGAGTGCTTGGTTATCAGTAAACCATTGTATGATGCTGTCCATAGTGTATTCCTTTCGCGTTGGTGGTTTGTGTGAAATTCAAAGGCGCGAATTATAGAGTAAAGTTGTGAGTTTGTCTTTAGCTGAAGGCGAAATTAGAGTATTTTTTAAACAAAAAAAGAGCCGCAGCTCTTTTTTTCATGTAATTTTGAGTGGTAATGTTGTCATCATAGTAATCAGCATAAGAAAGTGATCTAAATGAGCACTGCTTTATGCTAAATGGTATTACGTTTATTTAATGAGAGCGTCTAACTCACCCGCTTCGTAACGATTAAACATAACTTCTAATGATACTGGCTTAATTTTACTGGCATTACCCGCAGCACCAAAAGCTTCGTAACGCGCTTTACAAATATCGTACATAGCCTTAGTTGATTCTTTTAAATATTTACGTGGGTCAAATTCAGCAGGATTTTGCGCCATAAAGCGACGAATTGCACCTGTAGAAGCCAAACGTAAGTCGGTGTCTATATTAACTTTACGTACACCATTTTTAATACCTTCTTGAATTTGCTCTACAGGTACGCCATAAGTTTCAGGAATTTCACCACCAAATTCATTGATCACCGCTAACCAGTCTTGTGGTACAGACGATGAACCATGCATAACTAAGTGAGTATTAGGAATGCGGTTATGAATTTCTTTAATGCGATCAATCGCTAAAATATCACCTGTTGGTGGACGCGTAAATTTATAAGCGCCATGAGAAGTACCACAAGCAATAGCTAAAGCATCTACTTGGGTTTTCTTAACAAAGTCAGCCGCTTCTTCAGGATCGGTTAATAATTGTTCTTTACTTAATTTACCTTCAGCGCCTACGCCATCTTCTTCACCTGCCATACCGGTTTCTAATGATCCTAAACAGCCTAGTTCACCTTCAACTGAAACACCACAAGCATGTGCCATTTCAACGGTTCTGCGTGTTACATCAACATTATATTCATAGCTTGCGGGGGTTTTGCCATCGGCTTCTAAAGAACCGTCCATCATTACAGATGAAAAACCAAGTTGAATAGAACGCTGGCAAACACTAGGTGAGGTGCCATGATCTTGGTGCATAACTACTGGAATATGCGGCCATTCTTCAATGGCAGCTAAAATTAAGTGGCGTAAAAAAGGCGCGCCGGCGTAACTTCTAGCACCTGCCGATGCTTGCATGATCACTGGGCTGTCCGTATCGTTAGCGGCCATCATTATGGCGCGTACTTGCTCTAAGTTATTAACGTTAAAAGCGGGAATGCCGTAGCCATTTTCTGCAGCATGATCAAGCATTTGACGCATTGAAATTAAAGCCATGAAGTTACTCCTGATTATAGTGATAAATAAAATTGATGGTTAAATTGAAATATTTTATAACCGATTACAAAAATTATAACAAAAGCAAAAGCCTTGAGGCGAATTGTTTTGTATTTTTTAATTAAATTTTAATAACTTTTTATTGCTACTTTTGTAAAGTTTATGATGATTTTTTTAATGATAGCTTAGCTGACTTAGTTTTTCTTTTATTAACAGTATTTTGATTCGGTTTTTTAGGCGTGGTTTTCTTCGTTAATTTATTGCTATAGCAATAAGGTGTTGTACTAGTTTGTTTAGGTGGAGCACTATTTTTGGTGCTTTGCTGGTTGCTTGTGGCTGTTTTACTTGAGTGGGCAACTGCATTATTGATGTTAGCCATTTCATCAGCGGTTAAATCTCGCCATTGACCTACTTTTAAGCCTTTTAAGGTCACTGACATAATACGGGTGCGTTTTAGTTTTAGTACCTCGTAGCCTAAATATTCACACATACGACGTATCTGGCGATTTAGCCCTTGCGTTAAAATAATACTAAAAACAAAGCGTGATTTTATTTGCACCTTGCACGGTTTGGTTACCGTACCTAAAATGGGCACGCCACGCTGCATACGTTCAACAAAACGCTCACTTAGTGGTTTATCAACGGTGACTAAGTATTCTTTATCGTGAGCATTTTCTGCCCGTAAAATTTTATTGACAATATCACCATCGCTGGTTAAAAAAATAAGCCCTTCTGAAGGTTTATCTAAACGACCAATGGGAAATATGCGTTGTTTGTGACCTATGGCGTCAATTATATTACCTTTTACATGACGTTCTGTAGTGCAAGTAATACCAACAGGTTTGTTATAGGCAATATAAATGCGATCCGCCTTGTTTTCATCACTTTTATTGATGGTTTTACCGTTAACTTTTACCACATCACCATTTTGTACTTTTGTTCCTAATTCAGGTACTTTACCGTTAATGGTTACGCGGTTTTGTTCGATTAATTTATCTGCTTCGCGGCGAGAGCAATAACCTGACTCACTAATATATTTATTAAGCCGTTTACCTGTGTTTGTTGGTTGGTTTTGCTGACTGTTTTGTTTTGTACTCACCGCAATTTATTCACTTATTACCTTATTGTTGGTTTATGATAACAATTTATAGCAAGTTGATTAAGCGCTTTCCTACTAAGTGATAATGACATTGCTATTATTCGCGTACAAAAACAGCAGTTGTGAGTGCTGGTACTATAAATTTATGTTGCATGCTCTTAGCTTGTTGCACTACTTTGTCGGCACTTTGTTGTTGCACTGGGTGTAGAGTAAAGTGTTTGGCCTGAGCATAGCTAAATGATTGTGTTTTCGCGCTACTATTAAAAATAACCATTATTTGGCGAGCTAGTATTTGCCGAGCGGGTATTTGTTTAGGCTGTTGATCTATTAGTTTGTGTGGTGTGGCAGTTGAGTTTGTTATCTTCGTATTGCCAAGTAACATTACAATTAAGCCTGGTTGTTGGGCTTTACCGGTATTAAGAAAATGAACTTGCTTTAAAATTTCATCGCTAGTGGCTAACCGAAATAAGGGAGAACTAAAACGGATTTTGACAAATTCTTGAAAGACTTTGTCAGTTAATTGAATATGTTGACTACGCGCAATATCTCTGCCTTGATTCTTCATTCGTAGCTTGGTGATCAGTGGCCAGTTAGCTTTATCCTTATCGGCAGGCGGTAATCCTTGATTGTAGAAATTGTTTTGCTTGGTAAAATCAACCCCGTTGAACCAGTCACTGTAGTCATAACTATCACGCAAAAAAGATTTTGAGCGTAAAAGCTCAGATCCCATATGAATAAAAGGAATGCCTTGCGCGAATAAAACGTAAGATAGGCTTTGATTATGTAAGCGTACTCGATCGTCAATACTTAGGTAAAAGGGAAGACGGTATTGATTATTATCCCAAAGTGTTTGATTATCATGCTTTGACACATAATTAATAATATCAGCAGGATCAAGTGCATAGCCCGCTATTTGATCACCATAAGGGATTTCTTTCCCCACAACAGCTTTACCTTGATGATTGACTAAAGGGAAGTTTTGTAAATTACCCGCTAAGCCAATGCGTAGTTGATCCATCAATAAACCATACTCAGCATTATTTTTTTCGTTTGCTAGCTCATTAGGTAAAGTAACAAGACCATTACCAATACCTTGGGCGCGACGAATATCGTCTCCTTGTGTGGCAATGCCTCTACCACGAACCGCATCTCGTAACCTATCTGAATAAGTTCCAATTTCGCTGCCGGCTAACTCAAGTTGTGTTGCTTGTACAAAACGTTGATTATTGGCTACTTCACCAAAATTCCAACCTTCACCATAAAAGTAATTATCATCATCAATTTGTTTTACGGCGTTACGTGCCGCAAGCATTAGTTTTTTAGGTTGATGACCCATAAGATCAAAGCGAAAACCATCTATTTTGTAATCACGCGCCCAAACAATTAAAGAGTCAATCATCAATTTTGCCATCATTGCTCGCTCTGTCGCGGTGTTATCACAACAGGTTGATTGAGCTATTTTTCCGCTAATAGGGTGCAAACGCTGATAATAATTAGGCACAATTTTATCTAATACCGATGTTTTGGCTAATCCTGCTTGATGTGTATGGTTATAAACAACATCCATCACCACGCGAAAGCCCAAATTATGCAAGCTTTGGATCATTTGTCGAAATTCAATAATACGCGCTTTACCTTCAGGGTTTAGCGCATAACTACCTTCAGGTACGGTATAATGAAAAGGATCATAACCCCAGTTATAGTTGTCTAGTGTTCTAATTTCACTAATAAATTGTTGTGCTTTTTGTTGGCTAGTATCTGTTTTTTTATATGTTTTTAATAATGATTTCGCGGTGATATTTAAATTTGCTGTTTGGCAAACAGATACCTTTGTGCTGAGCTGGCAAATTTTGCTAAGAGGATCATTAAGATCAATTACTTGCGCTTTATCTTCATTAATCGTGCCTATATCGAAGCTGGGCAATAAATGAATAGTATTTACCCCTGCTTTTCTTAAGTTTTTAATATGTTTTATTCCTGCACTTTGTTGTTCACTAAAGGCTAAGTATTTTCCACGATAGGTTTTATTGCTTAGTTGTGGGTCATTGGCACTAAAATCACGAATATGTACTTCATAGAGCAACTGATCTTCAGGTTTTGCTAAGGTGGGTATGCTTTGTTGCTGCCATCCTATAGGCATGGTGCTGCTATCATTTAAATCTACTACTTGTGAATACTCACTATTGGTGGAAAGGCTCAACGAATAAGGATCGGTTACCGTAAGTGTTTCTATTTGTTGTGAGCGAGGATGATAAAGTGTTAGCTGATATTTATAATAAGCTGATCGTAACGGGCTATTTTTTTCTAACAATAATTGAGTTTGCCAAATACCAGTATTTTTATTCTCATGCAAACGTAAACTACTCGGAAGTGCAGGTGACTTGTCTTGATTAAAAAGCAACACTTTTACTGTTATTGCTGTTGGAGCCCAAAGTTTAAATGTAATGCCTTGCTCGTTAACATAAGCGCCTAAGTTTTGTTCTTCATTGGCATCATGATCACCTGAGGTATATAAATCATCGAGTACATTGCCTGTTTGCACCGCTGTTTTTGTTATGACTTTCTGCTCACTATCTAAGCTAACAAGTTGTAGTTGAGTTTTAAGCCACTGTTTTGCTTGTGGCTTAGTTAAATTAAGCTGAAAAGCCTGATAATGTGCTAAATGAGGAAACTTATTCGCCAACCTAGGGTTTAACTTTTCAAGTGTTAGTTTAGTGTCAATTAAAGGGGTTTTATTAATGTTATGTTCACTCGGTGTGTTTTTATCAATATTTTTTGGGTTAATACTCTGTAATCGATAGTTATTTTTAGCTGAATAATGTGCAATAACTAGGGTATTTTGGTTAAGCCAATGAGCATAGGCATCAACTATTTTTGTTGAGGCATGGCTAGTAACAGTAAAACAAAATAAAAACAGTAGGCTATATTTTACAGAGGAAATCGGCATATTAGTCTCAACCAAACAGCAAGTGGCAGTTAATGTGTCATAAATATAAAGTATGAGATAATTTAACGATATTTATAGCGAGCCAAAAGCTAATACATACGTATTCACTTAATGGTTTAATTTGGCTTAATTTTGTACAAACATTGAAATATTTTTCAATCAGGTTAGAATCAGTACAAACTTAAGAGGTCAGACCTCTTTAACTTTGAAGGAAAAATGATGACAAAAACAAATTCTTTAATGACTGCAAAGGGCGAACGTATCGCTATTGTTGCAGGTCTTAGAACGCCATTTGTACGTCAAGCAACGGCTTTTCATGGTGTGCCCGCGGTTGATTTAGGCAAAATGGTGGTAAATGAGTTACTGCAAAAACACGATATTGACCCAACCATTATTGAACAATTGGTTTTTGGTCAAGTTGTACAAATGCCTGAAGCACCTAATATTGCTCGTGAAATTGTACTAGGTACAGGTATGAATGTGCAAACTGATGCTTATAGTGTGTCGCGTGCTTGTGCTACTAGTTTTCAGTCAGCCGTTAATATTGCTGAGTCTATTATGGCAGGTCATATTGATGTTGGTTTGTCGGGTGGTGCTGATTCTTCGTCAGTTGCCCCTATTGGCGTATCAAAAAAATTCGCCCGCACTTTACTTGATTTAAGTAAAACAAAAACACTTGGTCAAAAATTAAGCCTCTTAAAACAATTACGTTTTAAAGATATTTTGCCAGTGCCACCTGCGGTTGCAGAATACTCTACAGGGCTTTCAATGGGTGATACTGCCGAACAAATGGCCAAAACACATCAAATTTCTCGCCAAGCACAAGATGAATTAGCGCATCGTTCTCATACGTTAGCAACACAAAGTTGGGCTGAAGGTAAATTAGCTGGTGAAGTAATGACCGCGCACCCTGAGCCTTATAAAACTTTTGTAGATAAAGATAATTGTATTCGTGAAAATTCTGAGCTTTCAGGTTACGCCCGTTTACGCCCAGTGTTTGACCGTAAACATGGTACTGTAACTGCTGCTAACAGCACTCCGCTAACTGATGGTGCGGCAGCGATGATTTTAATGCGCGAAGGCCGAGCCAAAGAGTTAGGTTATAAACCGTTAGGGTATATTAAAAGTTTTGCTTTTGCTGCCATAGATGTGTGGCAAGATATGCTAATGGGGCCAAGTTATGCTACACCGATTGCGTTAAAACGTGCCGGCATGGAATTAAGTGATTTAGACTTAATTGAAATGCATGAAGCTTTTGCAGCACAAACACTGGCTAATATGAAAATGTTTGCGAGTCAAAAATTTGCGCAAGAAAAATTAGGTCGTGATAAAGCTATCGGCGAAATTGATATGGACAAATTTAACGTAATGGGTGGATCACTTGCTTATGGTCATCCTTTTGCCGCAACAGGGGCGCGTTTAATTATTCAAACCTTAAATGAATTAAATCGCCGTGGTGGTGGTGTTGGTTTAACTACCGCTTGTGCCGCGGGTGGACTCGGTGCAGCAATGATTGTGGAGACAGACTAATGAGTGAAACAACAATCACTGAAAATAAAAATCAAAGTGAAAGTAACAGTGACAATAAGCAAAGTGCTTTTATCTTAGTTCGTCAAGAAAATGGCATTGCTCACCTCGTGATGGATGTTGTTGGCGAAACCATGAATACTTTAAAAGCTGAATTTTCTGATCAAATCAGCGCTATGCTTAAAGAAATTCGTGAAGACGCTAGTATTACGGGTGTAGTGCTGCTTAGTGGTAAAGCAGATTCTTTTGTGGCAGGTGCTGATATTACCATGCTTGATGATTGTGAAAGTGCAGCACAAGCAACGGCATTATCTCGCCAAGCACAAATAATTTTCGATCAGTTAGAAAACCTTAAAATTCCTGTTGTTGCAGCTATTCATGGTGCGTGTTTAGGGGGGGGATTAGAGCTGGCCATGGCGTGTCATGCACGTGTTTGTAGCGACAGTAGCAAAACGGCCTTAGGCTTACCCGAAGTACAACTTGGTTTATTACCTGGTGGTGGTGGTACGCAACGACTACCGCGTTTAGTTGGCTTGCAAAAATCACTAGATATGATGCTAACAGGTAAACAGCTGCGTGCTAAACAAGCATTAAAAGCGGGTTTGGTTGATGAGGTTGTGCCACAAAGTATTTTAGTACAAGTAGCTGAAGAATTAGCTTTATCGGGAAAATTTGGTAAAAAACGCCAATTAACCCTAATGGACAAACTACTGGAAGGAAATAGTTTAGGGCGTAAAGTGGTTTATGACCAAGCGCGTAAAACCGTGTTAGCCAAAACAAAAGGTAATTATCCTGCACCGTTAAAAATTATCGATTGTATTAAAGCGGGCATTGAAAAATCACCCGCTATTGGTTTTCAAACGGAAGCTGATCATTTTGGTGAATTAGTGATGTCACCAGAGTCAAAACAATTACGCCAACTATTTTTTGCGACCACTGAAATGAAAAAAGAGCAGGGTGTTGCGGGTGTTGCCGCTGCAGACATTCATAAAGCGGCTGTATTAGGTGGTGGTTTAATGGGCGGTGGTATTGCTTTTGTTACGGCAACAAAAGCTAAAGTACCTGTTCGTATAAAAGACATTAACCATAAAGGCATTAGCCACGCCTTAAAATACAGCTACGATATTTTAAATAAGCGAGTTAAACGTCGCTTTATGCGTCATAGCGAAATGCAAAAACAATTGGCGAATATTACTGGTACGGTTGAATTTACTGGTTTTAAAGGTGTTGATATTGTTGTGGAAGCGGTGTTTGAAGACTTAAGCTTAAAACAACAAATGGTGTTAGATATAGAGAAACACTGTAAAGAAAGCACTATTTTTGCCAGCAATACCTCAAGCTTACCTATTGGTAAAATTGCAGAAAAAGCCGCGCGTCCAGAAAATGTTATTGGTTTACATTATTTTTCTCCTGTTGACAAAATGCCCTTAGCTGAAATTATCGCTCATGAGAAAACTTCTGATGAAACCATTTCAACCACCGTTGCTTTTGCAAAAAAACAAGGCAAAACGCCTATTGTGGTAAAAGACAAAGCTGGTTTTTATGTGAATCGCATTTTAGCACCGTATATGAATGAAGCCGCTAATATTTTACTGGCAGGCGAAGGTGTAGATAAAATAGATCATGCCCTAGTTAACTTTGGTTTTCCTGTAGGGCCGCTACAATTACTTGATGAAGTAGGTATAGATGTGGGTTCTAAAATTGGCCCTATTTTACAAGCTGAATTAGGTGAGCGTTTCACTCCGCCTGCGGCGTTTAGCAAGCTTATTGATGATAGTCGTTTAGGGAAAAAAGCCAATAAAGGTTTTTATCTTTATGGAAAAAAGGCCAAAAAAGGTAAAAAACAAGTTGATGAAAGCGTCTACTCGTTACTTAATATTAGCCTCAAACCACAATTAAGTGAGCAAGAAATTGCTGAGCGTTGTGTTTATATGATGCTAAATGAAGCCATGCGCTGTTTAGATGAAGGTATTATTCGCAATGCCCGAGATGGTGATATTGGTACAATTTTTGGTATTGGTTTCCCTCCCTTTTTAGGTGGCCCTTTCCAATACATTGACACGCTAGGTGCTGATAAAGTGGTTGCTAAGCTGAATCATTGGGCTAACTTACATGGTGAGCGTTTTAAACCATGCGATGCATTAGTTAATTTAGCCGAGCAAGGTAAAAGCTGTTACCAATAATAATAGGTTAGTAGCGGAAAAAATTTGCCGCTATAGCGGTAAAGTATTGCAAGCTAAAAGGGCTATTTTTGGCCCTTTTGGCTTGTTTTTTTATGAGTAGGGTGGGCAAATATTTGCATAGCTTGTTATAATAACGCTAGGCATTTTTTTCGGTTGTGTATTATGATTTTTATCGTGCTTTTTGTGGCAGTATGCTTTGCCATTTTCTTCTATTTTCAGGCAGTTATGACAGGATTAAGCCGAAAGCGCTGGGCGTTTTTAGGGTTGATGTTTGGTCCTTTTATTTTACCTTTATTTACTCTTCGAAAAGAGCTTGAAATTATAAAGCTTTATGGCCGAAATTATAGTATTTGGAAAGCTTAAATTTTCAGTAGTATTGCTGAGAATAAAATCACATGAAAATAAAAAATCGATAGAAGACTGTAAGTAATAGAAAAAATAACAGAAAACATCCTTAAAGTAAGCAGATAAAAACAACGCCTTTAGCCGCTGTTGTTATCATTAGGCAAGTAGCCAGATAAGCAGCCGCATCTATACTTTTAATAAGCTTTACGGCTTATTTACAAAGTACTTATAAAAAATAACTACATCCTTGTAGACTACTTTTGCTCTGTTCTATTTATTAGATACTTCTTCAATTTTGATCTTTTTAGCAATACTATTGCATGCGGTATCTAATAAAAACAATGATTTAAGTAATTTAATCATTTTTTATCCTTAAATACGTAGGCCTCGACGGTCACTTGCAACATTTTTAACTTCTAATGCGTTAGTAG
>WFQC01000181.1 GCA_015487235.1 Alteromonadaceae bacterium | reverse complement strand
GGTGTAGCTCTTTGACTTGATCTGGCGTCATGATTCAACTCCTTTGAAAATGATATATCTGTATATCTGTACTATAGAAAACGCTAGCAATTCATGCATTATTATTGATGCTCTGTTAGTGCTAACCTTTATCTACCGCGTCCAACTACTCACAGTTTAGAGTCTAGTTCATAACGCTGAAATGACCAAAAAATAATCTAATTATTTTGTAGCTTGGTTGAAGTGGTTATGAGCAGTTTGTTATCGTTAAACCTGATCACACAGCGAGCACAAAACATACCGAGCAACATTACCGCAATAAAAACGAGTATTTTAGGTTGAGCGGCTAAAATATTCGTTACTGCTGGGCCAGGGCAAATACCCGTTAACCCCCAACCCAGACCAAACAGTACCGCACCAATAATCAGTTTAGTATCTATTATATTGCGCTCAGGAATAAAAAAACGAGCAACAAGTATCGGCTTTGTTCGCGGCTTAATAAGGTAAAAATAACCTAAAGAAAAAACAATTAAACCCGCCGACATTACCAACATTAAGCTAGCGTCCCATTGGCCAGTAATATCTAAAAAAGCCAATACTTTTTGTGGGTTAGTCATTTGCGCAATAATAAGCCCTAAGCCAAATAATAAACCAGCGATGAAAGCACTCAATAGTTTCATTTTTTAACCTAAGTGTTGTGTTATAAAAACAGTGATGATTGCAACTAACATAAAAATAATTGTTGCGATAATAGAACGTGGAGATAAACGGCCAATACCGCAAATTCCATGACCACTTGTACAACCAGAGCCCAAATAACTACCAAAGCCGACTAAAAAGCCACCCACAATAATTAAAGGCCATGACATATCAATTGTTGCTGGCAAGCTATAACCGAGAGGCATAGCAATTAAGGGAGCTAATATTAAGCCTAATAAAAAGCACCAACGCCATTGAGGTTGTGTTGATAAAGGCTTGAAAGCACCGCTTACAATAGAAGATATGCCTGCAATTCGACCATTAAATAATAAAAATAACAGTGCGGCAAAGCCTAATATTGTGCCGCCTAATAAAGCCTCAAAAGGAGTAAACTGGGTCATAAAAATTACACGCTATAGAATATTGCTGTTATTTTACGCGACCCTGTTAACACTTAAAAGAATATAAAAAAGATATACTATTTCTTTTTGTTATATATGTTTATGCTAATTCTGCTAAGTTATATCTTTTTTAGTGCCTTAAATATAAAGCTTCTAGGGCTATCAATTTGATACTAGATGTTTACCACCGGTCCAACCGCCTTTTGCTAGTACTTCTTTGCCCAAAGCTTTCGGTGCTTCTTCTAAGTCGGTTGCCATTGAGTCATTCCATCGATTAAGAAAGCCATACAAACAAATTGCCCCTAATATTTCAACAATTTGGCTTTCACTCCAATATTTTTTCATGTTTTCGATGAGCGCTTCATCAACAGCATTTGGCACAGAGCCTGCGGCAAGGGCATAATCTAAAGCAACCCGCTCTGCTTCTGTATAAAGATCACTGGTTTTATAATCCCAAATCGCTTGTACTTTTTCATGGCTGATACCATGAATTTCGGCGGCGATCAGCGAATGAGCTTCACAGTATTGACAGCCCGCTGCTCGACTACAAAAATGTGCTAATAAGCGTTTAAAGCCTAAATCTACTTCACTGTCTTCACTCATTACCGCTTTAGTTAATACACCGAAGGCCTTTACCATTGCAGGACGGCGCTGCATTGTTAGTAATGAATTTGGAACAAATCCCAGTATTTTTTCAAAAATAGCAAAGTCTTCAGCAAGTTCAGGTGTTGTATTTGCGGGTAATGGTTGTATATGTGCCATGTATTTTCCTTTTTAGTTACACTTTATTTCACTATAAAAACCTACTTCTTTGCTGTAAATGGCTGTTGAGTATATTCTCAACGCTAAGAAATTAAGTGCTGTAAACATTCAAGCACGATATACTTTACAGCTTCTTTAGACGCTTATCTTGAAAAGATAATATAAAGCCACACATCTAACATTCAATTATCTTGCGGGGCTTAGGAATAACGAGTATGCAAAAAGCTTTAGAAATATCAGGCTTAGAAAAAATATACCAAGGTGGTTTTCATGCTTTAAAAGGCATTGACTTAACGGTTAACGAAGGTGATTTTTTTGCCCTATTAGGGCCTAATGGCGCAGGTAAATCAACCACTATTGGCGTGATCACGTCGTTGGTGAATAAAACTGGCGGGAAAGTGAAAATATTTGGTTATGACATTGACCAAGATTTAGAAAAAGCAAAAAGCTTTTTAGGATTAGTGCCACAAGAATTTAATTTTAATCAGTTTGAATCCTTAATCAATATTCTCGTAAACCAAGCTGGTTATTATGGTGTTGAGCGTAAGGAAGCGAAAAAAAGAGCAGAAAAATACCTTAAACAGCTAGAGCTTTGGGATAAACGCGACAATTCAGCCCGAATGTTATCGGGAGGAATGAAGCGACGTTTAATGATCGCGCGAGCATTAATGCACGAACCTAAAATTCTAATTCTAGATGAACCTACCGCTGGCGTTGATATTGAAGTAAGGCGCTCAATGTGGTCATTTTTGCAAGATCTGAATAAACAAGGCATTACCATTATTTTAACCACGCATTATTTAGAAGAAGCTGAAATGCTATGTCGTAATATTGCCATTATTAATCAGGGTGAAATTGTTGAAAATACCGATATGAAAAGCTTACTTGCACAACTTGATATAGAAACTTTTGTGCTAGATTTAGCCAAACATAAGCAAAGCGTTGTGCTTGATAATATTGCCTACAGACAACTTGATCATCACAGTTTAGAAGTGGATATTCCTAAAGCACAAAGTTTGAATAAAGTGTTTGCTCAGTTGAGCGAACAAGGGGTTGAAGTCTTAAGTATGCGTAATAAAACCAATCGTTTAGAAGCCTTATTTGTTGGCCTAATCACTCATCAATCTAATGAAAAAGCAGGAGATCTTGCCAGTGAATAATGCGATTGCTTTAAAAAGTATATTAACGAAAGAAGTACAACGTTTTTTACGCATTTGGGTACAAACCTTAGTGCCACCTGCGATCACCATTAGTTTATATTTTATTATTTTTGGTTCACTTATTGGTTCGCGCATTGGCAAAATGGGTGGCTTTGACTATATGTCGTTTATTGTACCGGGTCTCATAATGATGAGTGTTATAACCAACTCATATTCTAATGTTGCATCGTCTTTTTTCAGTGCAAAATGGCAACGCAATATTGAAGAAATGCTCGTTGCTCCGGTTCCTAACTGGGTTATTGTAGCCGGTTATGTTGGTGGCGGTATGGCACGCGGTATGCTGGTTGGCTTAATTGTCACTTTTGTTTCCTTATTTTTTGTTGATTTTCAAATTCATAATATTGCCGTTATTATTATTACAGTAACATTAACTTCAGCCGTCTTTGCTTTAGGTGGCTTGATTAATGCTGTTTTTGCTGGAAGCTTTGATGACATCTCGATTATTCCCACGTTCGTTTTAACGCCATTAACTTATTTAGGGGGCGTTTTTTATTCTCTTAGTCTATTGCCTGATTTTTGGTATGGCGTATCGCAGCTTAACCCAATCGTTTATATGGTGAATGCGTTTCGTTATGGTTTTTTGGGTGTTTCAGATGTGAGTTTAACCTTGTCTTTCGTGGTTATAGGTACTTTGATCACCGTTTTATTTACCATTGCGATGACATTAATTTCAAAAGGTGTGGGAATTCGTAGTTAATGGAACAGCCAAATGCAACCAAGTTAAAAGTAGGTGATTCAAAGCGTATTATTACTAATCAAGATGGTATACACGATAAGTTAGAAGCGATAGTACGTAAACATTTAAGTCATGAATTTAAAAAGCCTTATCAACAACATACAGAAAAAGCCTTTGCTGAAATAAACAGCATAGTGCAAGCCTTTGACGGTGAAATAATATTAGATGCGTGCTGTGGCGTAGGGCAAAGTACGCGCATATTAGCAGAGCAAAATCCACAGGCATTAGTTATCGGCGTTGATAAATCAGCAAATCGTTTAACGCGAAATGTAGCAGGTGATTGGCAAAGCGATAACTATTACTTGATCAGAGCTGATTTAAATGACTTTTATCGTCTGGTAAAAGCGGCTAATTGGCCGATTAAAACGCACTATGTTTTGTACCCTAATCCGTGGCCAAAATCAAAACACATTCAACGACGTTGGCATGGTAGTGCGGTATTTCCCCAAATGATCCAAATTGGTGAGCAAATAATATTACGCAGTAATTGGTTATTGTATTTACAAGAGTTTCAACTAGCTGCCAGCATTGCAGGTAAAACGGGAGAGATCACTAAAGTGGTAGAAGGTCAACAACCATTAACGCCCTTTGAAGCTAAGTACCAATCGAGTGGTCAACAATGTTGGCAATTGCTTGTAAAAAATACTAAAAATTAGTGATTTTTACTATTGAATTATTTATTCAATCATGTGTTTATTTTGAAAATCATAATATTTTCATGGGATTGTAGGTTTGGCGTAACTTTTGAATAGTCATTATTATTAATTTTTAAAGGAATATAATAATGATGACTATTAAGCAGGCTGTTTTAACTAAAGCATTTTTGGGGATCATAATAGCGCAAGCTATTTTGGCGTATATAAGTAGTAATATTAGTTAGAAAAGCGAGGAAAAAACTAAAAAGTAGAGACTTTTTCGCTGATTTTTATTAAAGTGCACTCTTCAATTTAAGTTGGCACTGTAATGAATTATGACAGCAGCGAAACGTACTGCAAAAGCGACACGAGAGTCTTTACATCGTATTTTCACTATTCCTGAAGCTCCTAATTCGACCTTAGGTCGTGTCGAACAACAAATATCGCATAATTTAATGGGCTTTTTAGGTGATCATATTGTGGCCACTGAAAAGCCTTTAACCGATATTGAAAAAGACTTTGCACAGGCAAAAATTCCCGAAACACCGAGTTTTGTTTCTGATCATATGCATCACTTACTTGATAAACTCGTGTCTCAATCGGTTCATACGTCAAGCCCTAGCTTTATTGGCCATATGACTTCAGCTTTACCTTACTTTATTTTACCTTTATCAAAATTAATGGTGGGGCTAAATCAAAATTTAGTTAAAGTTGAAACTTCAAAGGCGTTTACTCCGTTAGAAAGGCAAGTATTAGGCATGATGCATAATCTTGTTTATCAACATCATGATGATTTTTATCAGCAATGGATGCATAGCGCACAACATTCTCTTGGGGCATTTTGCTCGGGAGGTACTATTGCCAATTTAACCGCATTATGGGTTGCGCGTAATAATTTATTAAAAGCTGAAGGTGCTTTTAAAGGCGTTGCTGTAGAAGGTTTATTTAACGCTTTAAAACATTATGGTTATGATGGCCTTGCCGTATTGGTTTCAAAGCGTGGCCATTATTCATTGAAAAAATCAGCTGATGTATTGGGTATTGGTCAAGATAATGTTATTGCTATTGATACCGATGAATGCAATAAAATAGATTGTCAAAAGTTACATAATAAATGTGCAGAACTCACCACCAAAAATATTAAAATACTCAGTATCGTGGGGGTTGCAGGAACCACTGAAACAGGCAATGTTGACCCATTAAATCACATGGCTGAGATTGCACAACAATTTCAATGTCATTTTCATGTTGATGCCGCTTGGGGCGGAGCAACATTATTTTCTAATCGCTATCGCTCGCTACTCTCAGGTATTGAAAAAGCTGACTCGGTCACTATTGATGCGCATAAGCAAATGTATGTGCCCATGGGAGCTGGCGTTGTGCTTTTTAAAGATCCTGCCTCGGTAAATGCGATTGAACATCATGCCGAATATATTTTGCGAAAAGGTGCTAAAGATTTAGGCAGTCATACCTTAGAAGGGTCTCGTTCGGGTATGGCAATGCTAGTTTATTCAAGCCTGCATATAATCAGTCGTCCGGGTTATGAAATGTTAATTAATGAAAGTATTGAAAAAGCCCAGTATTTCGCTCAATTAATTCAACAACATGAAAACTTTGAATTAATAACAGCGCCAGAGCTTTGTTTACTTACCTACCGCTATGTTCCCCAAGCTGTTTTGCAATACCTTGCTAAGGCAGATCAGGCAACTCAACAAAAAATAAATTTATTACTTGATAAATTAACTAAATTTATTCAAAAACGTCAGCGTGAAAATGGTAAGTCTTTTGTTTCTCGTACGCGTATTGAAGTTGGGCGTTATGGTGGTGAAAAAGTGTCTGTTTTTCGTGTGGTGCTGGCAAATCCTTTAACGCAGAAAAATATTTTAAGTGAAATTTTAGCTGAACAACAAGCGCTTGCAAAACAAGCCCCGCAGTTATTAGCCAAGCTAGCTGCAATGACAGCTAGCACTTAACGTTTGCTATAAATCAACCGGAATATTATCTATAAGGCGTGCTTTGCCACAAAAAGCAGAGGCAAGAATAACCACCTTTTTATCTTCAGGGGTTGCTTCTGCCAGTGTATAAGCATGGCAAATACTGATGTAATCGGTGGTTAAACCGGCTTGATTGATACGCTCTGCCGTTTGCTGGCATAAGGCGCTATATTCTTTATTTGTTTTTATTTGCTCGGCAAGCCATTGTAAATTTTTATAAAGCTGTGGGGCTATTTGTCGCTCTTCAGGCGTTAAATAACCATTGCGAGAGCTCATCGCTAAACCTGACTTTTCTCGAATGATCTCAACAGGCACAATTTTTACCGGCATTGATAAATCATCAACCATAGTTTGAATAATTTGCAATTGTTGATAGTCTTTCGAGCCAAAACAGGCTACGTCTGGTTGTACTAAGTTAAAGAGTTTACACACTACGGTGGCGACACCTCGAAAATGGCCTGGTCGGCTTTTTCCGCAATAAAGGTTAGAGATATGTGGTACTTCAACAAAAGTCGTTTCGGTATAACCTTTGGGGTAAATAACCTCAGAACTTGGAAGAAAAAGTAAATCGGTGTTTTCATTAACTAATTTGGCTTTGTCTTGTTCATGAGTTTTTGGATAGTTATCAATATCTTCGCTTAAGCCAAATTGCATCGGATTAATAAAAATACTCACAACGACCTTATCGGCATGTTGGTGTGCCGCTTTAACTAGCGCAAGGTGACCATCGTGTAAATTACCCATGGTTGGTACAAAAGCAATACTTAGCCCTTGCATGCGCCAAGCTTTGATTTGATCGCGTAATGGTTGAATATCAGTAACTACTTTCATTATAAATATACTTAGGTTAGAAAATTTAATTATTTAAAAATATGCTCATCGGCTGGAAAATTTCCGCGACTCACTTCATCAATATAAAGCGCTATGGCTTTTTTTATGTCGCCTGTATCTTTTAAGAAGTTGCGTGAAAATTTAGGCATATAACTGCATGAAATACCTAGCGCATCATGCATTACTAAAATTTGGCCATCAGTATCTTTACCTGCCCCGATACCGATTGTGGGAATACTTACAGCCTTAGTAATTGCTTTGCCTAATATCGCCGGAACACACTCTAAAACCAGTAATTGAATACCGGCTTGCTCAAGCTCTTTTGCTTGTTCTATCATGTCGAGAGCTTGTTGTTCTTGACGGCCTTGTACCTTAAACCCGCCAAAAACATTGACTGATTGTGGTGTTAAGCCTAAATGGCCACAAACAGGAATACCGCGCTCAACCAAGCCTTTTATTGTGTTGGTTAACCAGCGTCCACCTTCCATTTTTACAATATTTGCACCAGCTTGCATAAGTTTAGTTGCATTTTCATAGGCTTGCTCAGTTGTGGCATAGCTCATAAAAGGCATATCACTAATAATTAATGTTTTTTCTACACCACGGCGTACAGATTTGGTGTGATAAGCCATATCTTCAATAGTGACTGGTAAGGTATCTTCTTGCCCTTGTAATACCATGCCAAGCGAGTCACCAATCAAAATAGCATGAATGCCTGCTTGGTCAAATAACTTAGCAAAACTTGCATCATAGGCTGTAATGGTGGTGATTTTTTCACCTTGTTGCTTCATTTTTAGTAATGTTGAAGTGGTTATTTTAGCCATTTTTATTCTCAGAATATTCTCTTATGTTTGTATGCCATTCCTGATGAATTCTGCATCTTCAGGTAGAATGAGTATAGCGCTATTGTGCTTTAATTTTATCTTTTTACTCAAGCGAATAAACGTTAAGTATGGTATTTTTCGAGCAAATACTCAGCGGACGTACCTTCGCACAAATGTAAATATAGCGCAACTGTTGTCTAAATATTGCCTTTGTAGTTTGAACAAAATTTAAAAGGTTAATAAACGCTAACGTTACCCACTAGCATCAACAGTTGTTGGCAATTTTTTCAAATACTTATCAGCAAGGTTATTGGCAAGCCATTGAACCTTTTCGCCACTAGGTAGCGTTAAATCAGGGGCTATTTCAGCTAAAGGCAACAAAACAAATTCTCGCTCTTTCATACCATAGTGAGGTACGATTAAGCGTTCACTTTTAATGACCTCGTTACCGTAAAGTAAAATATCTAAATCTAATATTCTTGCGCCCCAACGTTCGCCTTTACGTACTCGTCCCGCGAGTTTTTCTAGTAATTGTAAGGTGTCTAATAAGGCGAGTGGGGATAATTGTGTTTGTAAAGCAACAACAGCATTGATGTAATCAGGTTGATCTTGTGGCCCCATGGGTTGGCTACAATAAAGAGATGAGCAGACAATTAATTGGCATTTATCAATACTTTTTATGGCTGCAATTGCTTGTTTAACTTGTTTGACTGGATCAGATAAATTACTGCCAATACCAATATAAGTTGTGATCATAGTTTACTAACTTAGGTCGTTGAAGGTGCTTTTGTATCGCTTGTCTTACGGCGTTTTCGCGGATTACGGCGACCACTACGATTACTGGTAATCGCCTTAATCATGAGTTGTTGCGTGTCATAACTGGCTTGTTGAAAATTTGTCCACCACTTAGCAAGATCAGCATGTTTTTCAGGCTCTATTTCACTGCGCAGCAAGAGAAAATCATAACCAGCTCTAAATTTAGGGTGTTCAAATGCTTTATAAGCTCGTTTACCATCACGGCGCACTAATCTCTCTTGTAATATCCATATATCTTTCATTACGGTTTGAAAGCGCTTAGGAATGGCAATACTACGTTGTTGTTCACTACTTACTTCATGTAAAGCCGTAAAAAAAGCATCTTGTGGTGTTAAGTTTGCTTCACTATTTAATTGTGCAAGTTGCT
>WFQC01000180.1 GCA_015487235.1 Alteromonadaceae bacterium | reverse complement strand
TGTACTGTTAAAAAACGAATCTGCATTATTATTATAAAAATCGATAGACACTCACCAGTCCCATTACTTTAATGCTTAAAATATTACGAAAGCTTATTCCTTTTCCACATCATCTTTTAACACTAAAAAAGTAATATATATTAACCCTAGAGGGGGAATAAAGGCTAATAAAAAGCCTATTAGTGTGGTCATTTTAGGCGTAGTCGTTTTCTTTTTACTTAAAAAATAGCTGATCAGCGTGATGAGTAAGATAAAGGCAAACATCATTTGCCCCATTAAGCTTGCATTTATATTTCCCATAATATTCCTTTGTTAAGGGTGTTGATCTTTTGTAGATTATCTATAATAAACAATCTATTCTTTTTTAACATTATTTTTTGCAATGAAGACTAATTTAATCACCCGAAAGGGCTATGAAAAACTACAACAAGAGTTAAATCACTTGTGGAAAGTTGAGCGCCCTGAAACCACCAAAAAGGTGTCTTGGGCGGCGAGTTTAGGTGATCGCAGTGAAAATGCAGATTACCAATATAATAAAAAACGTTTACGTGAAATTGACCGACGGGTACGCTACTTACGCAAACGCCTTGAGCAGCTTAAGATTGTTGATTATTCGCCTCAGCAAGAAGGTAAGGTCTTTTTTGGTGCTTGGGTTGAAATTGAAAATGATAACGGTGAAACGCTGTTGTTTCGTATTGTTGGCCCCGATGAAATTTATGGTCGTAATGATTATATTTCAATTGATTCACCTATGGCGCGCGCTTGTTTGAAAAAGCAGGTAGATGATGAGGTTGTGGTAAAAACACCTACGGGTGAAAAAGAGTGGTATATCAATAGCATTAGTTATTCTGAATGAGGCACTAAAGTAGCATTGTTTTTTCCTTTCAATTTAGGTCACACTTTACTCATTATTACCTGCAAAAATGTACTGGTTATGCCTGCATCTATTTTATCGTTTAAACATTTTATTGTAATACTAACGCTTAGTTTTGCTTATTCTGCTCAGGCACAATTTGTGCCTTTAACTGAATTTGGTAACAATCCGGGCGAGTTAACGGCCAGTTATCTACAGCCTAAAGCCCGCACTTCAGCACTTGTAGTTTTTTTACATGGTTGTGTGCAAAATGCTGAACAACTTGCTGAGCAAAGCGACTTGGTAGCATTGGCCAAGCATCATAATTTCACTTTATTGCTTCCGCAGCAGAGCAAAAAAAATAATGTAAAGTTGTGTTTTAACTGGTTTTCTCCTCATGACAATCATAAAGATAAAGGAGAAATGCAATCCATCAAAAACATGATATTAGCCCTAAAAAAACAAAGTAAAGCTGACAACGTTTACCTTGGTGGCTTATCTGCAGGTGGCGCTATGGCAAGTGCCATGTTAGTAAACTACCCTGAATTATTTACCAGTGCGGCAATAATAGCAGGTATACCCTACCCTTGCGCTGATGATATTATTAAAGCCATTGCTTGTATGCGTAATGGCCCGAGTTTATCGGCAAAAAATTTAGCTAAAAAAGTAAAAACGCTAATCAATACAACGGATAAACTTCCCACTTTACTTGTTATTGCGGGTAAGAATGATAAGGTTGTCAACCCTAAAAATGCCTTCGTGTTAGCGCAGCAATGGGCATTATTAAAGCACTTAACAACACCAACAGTGCAACATTATGATGATTATCAAGTAAGCCTTTGGCAAAACACAAACCAAACACCACAAGTTAAATTGATGATGATCGACAATATAGGGCATGGTATGAGCATTAACACGTATCAAGCCTATGGTGGCACAGTAGCCCCTTTTTTACTTTCAGCGCCATTCAGCTCAGCCATTGAGATGATAACCTTTTGGAATTTAACAAAAAACAATAAAAATCAATCAATAAGTCGTATGGTACTATAGTACAAATTATTTTTTCTACATTTTGCTATAGAGTTTTAACCTAAGTAAAAAGCATTAAGCCGTTGCTCACAACTATAATTACAACTAAGGGTATCTCTATGAAAAATTATCATCATAAATTTAGTTATCTTGCTTTAGCGATAACAACTGCACTGATTGCGCCAACAAGTTTTGCTCAAGAAGAAAATAACAAAGAAGAATCAGCACTTGAACATATTGAAGTAACTGCGCGCAAAACATTAGAAAGCTTACAAGACGTTCCCGTTGCTGTAACCTCTGTTGGCGCAGAGCAATTAGCTCAAAATGGCATAAGCGTTGTAACCGAAGTACAACAATTTTCACCAAACACTACATTACAGCGTAGTCGAGGGACAAACTCGACATTAACCGCTTTTATTCGGGGTGTTGGGCAAGAAGATCCTTTATGGGGTTATGAGCCCGGTGTTGGTATTTATATTGATGATGTTTATGTTGCCCGCCCACAAGGAGCTATTTTAGATATTTTAGATGTTGAACGTATTGAAGTATTACGCGGTCCACAAGGATCACTCTATGGTAAAAACACCATTGGAGGGGCAATAAAATATGTAACCAAAAAAATGACCGGTGATGCTGAATTTGCAATTCAAGCAACTGTGGGTAATTACGCTCGACAAGATATAAAAGCTTCAGGGCAGTTACCCTTAATAGCCGA
>WFQC01000179.1 GCA_015487235.1 Alteromonadaceae bacterium | reverse complement strand
ATTCAATATATAAGCCTTTACTTCAATAAACTATCTATTTTTAATGGATGTTTAATTTGTTTCCATGCGGTAATTTTTCCGCCAATATTCATTTTGGTAAACCCTGAAGTGGTCGTACTATTTTTTTCTATTGCTAAAAAATGCAACAAAGCGAAATAACTAGTAGGGTGACTTATATCAATAGTCAGTAACGGTTGAGCGCTGTTAGCAAAAAATGTATTAATTTGTTGTTGATGTTGCTGATAACAATGAATTAAAAAATCGTCATTAGCAATGTTTTCAAGGGTAAAAGGTGAGAAGGTAGCTTGATAACAACGCTTTAAAATAGGATTAAAGCCACCATCATGACGTACGATATTTTTATGCATACGTTGTAATAATTGCCGAATAGAAGGTACCCATAAGTTTAAATTTCGTGTTAGGTAGATAAATTTTGCTTGCGGATATCGTTCAGCCAGTTGTGCATAGTCACAAAATATTGGTGTATCAGCAATAACTTGCGCGGTTTGTAAACATTGGTCGGTGTAAGCCGTATGAGCAACACTAAAGCCTAACTCAAGTAATGCCGCGCAAATGCTGGTTGTACCCGTGCGCGGCAAGCCTATAATGAAAATTTTAATGCTCATTAAAGTGCTGTATCGTTATCACTTTTTGCTTGAATGGCATTAATATCATCAGCTGATTTACGCTCAAGTAATGCTTTGGTTTTACCGTGAGGAATTGGCTGACGCGTATCTGGGTCAACTTGCACAAAAACAATATCATCAGCCAAACAAATCGTTTTTTTAGTGGCTTTATTACGCACTAAACAAGTAACGGTAATTGAAGTTCGACCGACTTTTTTAGTGGCCAAACCAAATTCAACTACATCACCTTGAAAAGCTGCCGACTCAAAAGTTATTGCCCCAATATGCTTAGTAACCAAACAATTAGTTTCTAACTGGCAAATCGCATAAATGGCAGCTTCTTCATCGATCCACTCTAACGCTCTACCACCAAAAAGTGAGTTAGCATAATTAAGATCGTTAGGCATTACTAAACGGCGAGAAAGAAAGCGCATGGAAAGTCCTAGTGTTAAAAGAAAACCTAACGCTTATTATAACAAGCTATGTTAGGCAGATAAATCTAATTGCTGACACCATTGACTTGCTTTAACAAATTCTTGTTGCACAAAATCACTATCTAGTGAAAAGTTATTCAAGAAAACTTCTACATAACTATTTTTCCCTAATATATAGCTACTGATAAAGCTAAGTAATTCACCTAATACGCCTTGTTTATAAATTAGTGCGGCTATTATCGGTTGTGCCAATGGCATTGATTTCATAATTTCTTCAATGGGGCGTTGTAAAATCACTTCTATATCGCATAATAAGCCGGTAATAAAGGCAAAATCTTTAACTTCTCTAAAGGCTGGGCTGTTCTTAGCAATAGCGTCCATTAATTTTGCAGTTATTAATGCATGTTTAGAAATCTCATCGGGATGATCAGCTGAAAGTTTTGATAAGGCTAAAATTGAAACAAACTGTTTTAATTTTTCTTCACCTAAATAGGTAGCGGCTTGTTTTAATGACGTTATTTCTACACGCGAGCCAGTAGCAACATTGTTTACCATTTTTAAGAGGCCAATAGTTAAATTAACATCTTGGCTTATAATATCAGCAACGGCTTCATAGTTAAGTGGCGTTTTATAAGCTTCATTCATTAAATGCAGCATTTGCGCTTTAATTGGCGCAAGAGTTTGCCCTTCAATGATCTCGGGTTTATGGTAGAAAAACCCTTGAAAGTAGTTAAAACCTACTTCGGCAAGCGATTGTAATTGGTATTTAGTTTCAACTTTTTCTGCCGCTAATTTTACTTTTAGTGATTTTGTTTTCGCTTTAATATTACGTAAACGCTTAGGGTTTATTTTTTCAATATCAACTTTTACAATAGCTAAATAAGGTAAAAGGCTGTTCCAATGATCCGCGAGATCATATTCAGTTAACGCCACTTTATAGCCTTTGTCGTGATAGTATTTCACTATTTTTATCAGCCGAGCACTTGGGCGTTTTTGACCTACTAATTCAATAACAATAGAGTCTTTATCAAACATCAACGGGTATTTATGTAATAAGCATTGCTCAGTAAAGTTAATAAAAGCAGGCTTACCCATGCTGATCGCTTGAATGTCTCCTTGTAGATGGTTTTGAATAATTAATTTAGAGGTAGCAATATCAGGATCAATCTCAGGAAAGTGATTGTCAGGGCTATTGCGAAACAATAGCTCGTACCCCACTGTATTTGAGTTGTTATCCAAAATTGCTTGTCGAGCAATATAGGTATTTTCCATAATATATTTTATACCAAGTTGATCAAGTTCTTTCCCACTCAGCGAGAATTAAAAGGCTTAGAGGCAAGGCATTGATTGAAGAGAATGGTTGTTCCCTTGTCAAAATCAATAACGCAGCATATAAGCCTTTTAAACTCGCCCTTCGGGAGCTTGCTCGATGCCCACTAACTGCATCAAATTTATTTGATTTAGAATGACTAGATCTAAATAAATTTGCCTTGTTATTGAACATCGAGCAT
>WFQC01000178.1 GCA_015487235.1 Alteromonadaceae bacterium | reverse complement strand
GGTAAATAATAAGCATCTGGCTAAAAGTGGGTCGCTAAAGATGATTTTATTTGCTATAATTTGCGCGCTTAAAATTTAGCGGTTAAGTGGAATGTCAATTTAATCGATAAGCCTCGTTCTTTTACATAACTGATTTTGAAACTTAGGGTAGTAAACTATGCATCCAATGCTAAATATTGCTGTGCGTGCCGCGCGCAGTGCTGGTACTGTTATTTCTCGTGCTTTTGAGCAACAAGATAGAATTGAAGTAAACACCAAAGGTACTCATGACTTTGTCACCAACATCGATAACAATGCTGAACAAGCAATTATTGATACCATAAAAAAATCGTATCCTAAGCATACTATTATCAGTGAAGAGTGTGGTGAAATTAAAGGTGAAGATAACGACTATCAGTGGGTTATTGATCCTTTAGATGGCACCACCAATTTTGTAAAAGGTATTCCTCATTTTTGTGTATCTATTGCCTTAAAAGTAAAAGGTAAACTAGATCAAGCCGTTATCTATGACCCAATGCGTGGTGAACTTTTTACTGCTAGCCGTGGTAAAGGCGCACAACTTAATGGTTTTCGTATTCGCGTAAAACAACACAAAGAGCTTGATGGCACTATTTTAGCGACAGGCTTTCCCTTTAAACAAAAACAACACACCGATGCCTACATGAATATGTTTAAAACATTATTTATGAAAACGGCTGATATGCGCCGTGCGGGCTCTGCAGCACTTGACTTAGCTTACGTTGCTGCAGGTCGTGTTGATGGTTTCTTTGAATTAGGCTTAAAACCTTGGGACACTGCAGCGGGTGAGTTACTTGTAATTGAAGCAGGGGGTTTAGTTACTGATCTTAGCGGTGGCCACAATCATATCGCATCAGGCAATATTGTTGCGGCAAGTGCCCGTTTATTAAAAGAAATAGTGCAAGACATTCGCCCACATTTAACCCATAATTTAAAATAATCTTGCAACTATTTCGAGTACATAAGCGCTGAAAGGCGCTTTTGTATCATCAAAAAACAAACAATAACCTAAGTGGTTGCTTGGGTGTAATTGATTAAAAATAAGCAAATGATTATACCTATTACAATTATCTCGCTATAATAAAAATTCTTTACTGTCATTAACAAATATCAGGGTTGATAATAAGTTATGAATAAACTAGCTGCTTTTGCCATTACTATCTTACTTGTTTCCGGTGCTGCATTATGGTTTTTAGCACCCGATGCTTTCAATGAGTTTATTAAAGAACAAATAGAAACTATCGGTAGTAAAACTACAGCACAAACAGTTAACGTTGAAAAAGTTGACTTTCGTTTAACTAAAGGTGCTGCAGCCATTTATGGTTTTTCAATCACCAACCCTAAAGGTTATCAACAACCACAAGCTTTTACCCTAGGCAAAATCAACCTTGATGTTGATGTAAGTAGTCTAACTAATGAACCTATTATTGTAGAAAAATTTGAAATTAAAGACGCCAAGGCCTTTATTGAATTCACCAAAGCAGGCAAGTCAAATATTAAAGACATACTTGATGCTATTAACCAACAATTACCTAAAGCGCAACAACCTGTTGAAGAAGAAACTCAAAAAGCGGAACCTAAAGTTGCGATAAATACTTTGTTATTATCAGGAATAGGCTTATCACTCGATTTACGTCAATTAGGATTAAAGGAATACCAAGAAAGCCTACCTGCAATTAATTTAGGTAGCATTGGCGGTAAAACAGGTTTACCTGCCAGTGAACTTGGTATTGAAATTGGCAAAAAAGTTATAGATGCTATATGGCAACAAGCTAAGAAAGTACAAAAAGATAAACTTGCAGAGAAAATAAAAGCTGAACTTGCTGCCAAAAAAGCTGAATTAAAAGCTAAAGCAGAAGAAAAAAAGGCTGAACTAAAGCGTAAAGCCGAGCAGAAAAAAGTAGAACTTGCGGCAAAAGCGAAACAAAAAGAAGCTGAGCTAAAAGAAAAGGCTAAAAATAAGCTGGGTAGCTTTTTAGATAAGATCAAAGATTAAGTACATTTAAGGAAAGCATTATGGGAAGTAAAATGAGTAAAAGAATCTCTTTAGCCATTATTACAAGCTTATTAACTCTATTAAGCTACAACACATACAGTAATGAATACGAGATAACGCCTTTTGTGGGTTATACATTTAGTGACAGCCTTGCTGCAACATCTCCCTCTGATGACCGCAATTATGGTATTGCCTTTTCATGGCAAGATAGTCCCAATGGTCAAGGAAGCGTATTAATCAATTATGTAAGCCATGATTATCAAAGTGCTACCGATAATTTAACACATTCATTTGATATAATTTATGCGCATTTTAGCGGTGTTGCGCAATTTAGACAGCAAGATTATGTGACCACCGTTTCACTCGGTATTGGTGGCGCTTATTTTGATACTGAAAATAATACTGACATTTACCCTTCTCTTACCGCTGCTATCGGCACTCGTTATGAGTTTTCAGACGCCTTAGCTTTAGTTACCGAATTGCGTGGTTATGCGAGCTTAACCGATAAAGACAATAATTTATTTTGTAACGCCAATGTGTGCAGCGCACAGTTTGAAGATGCAACTTGGGTAGAAACAAACCTTTCTGTCGGTATTGCTTACCGCTTTTAAATAACCAAGGTTATTCTTTCTTCTGTATTGCCAAAAGCCCTAACCTAATAGGGCTTTTTTATACAACTTAAGAGATTAACCATCTACAGCTATAGAAGCGCTATTGCTTTGTATAATTGCATCGATATCATCAATTAAATTATTTTTAGGCCTTTCAACAACTCGGCCTATTTCTTTCCCTGCTTTTAATACAACAAAAGTCGCCGTAAATTTTATGTTGGCTTTTTTAGCCAAGTTGTTAGGATCGCTTTTGTGCATATCTAACGCAATAAGATCAGCATGTAATTGACGATTAACCGTTAGTGCTTTTAATAATTTAGGCACTTCACGCTGACTGTCTGGACACCAAGTACCAAAGTAAACAGCAAAACTAATATTGTTAGGCCATGCTTTAACTTTAGCTATTTGCTCTGTCGTTAGCGAAAATTGCTCAAAATAAGCTTTAAAAGGTTGGTAAGTAGTGAGTAAATGTGTTTGTTTTATGTTTCCGACAGCCATTTTTGGCTTTTCATAAGTGCTGTTACAGGCGGTTAAACTCGCCAGCATAATTGCTATCAAAAGTAAGTGTTTCATCATTTATTCTTATGGTTAAAAGAGACTAAATATATCAGTTTTTTGCATTAAACGTGTTGATCTTTTGAGTTTGAATTTTCTTCAATCTAAAAGCTCTCTGTTATATTTCATGTGTTTTTTGCAATAAAGCTTTGCTTTCGGCCAAGAATATGTCGGCATAATCACCAAACCAGTCGGCAACTTGAGAGAATAATCGAATAAACTCATCTTTATCACCCAGTTCTACTTCTTCGAGTAATTCTAAAAAACGATAAGCAAAGCGCTTCATCATAGCAATATTATCACTATTGGCAAAAATAATATCGGTATACAGTACGGGGTCTTGCGCAAATAAACGTCCAACCATCATTAACTCTAAGCGGTAAATAGGCGAACTCATTTCAATAAGCTGGTTAAGATCAGCGCCTTCTGTCATTAAGTGATAACCATAAACAATAGTAGAGAAATGTCGCATAACCTGCACCATTGCCATAGCTTGATCATGAGCCTCAGCATCTACAGGATAAATTTTAGCGCCCCACACGCGAAATTGTTCTAAAAGCCAATGATATTTATGGGCATGTCGTCCTTCACAGGCAATAATAGTTTGTCTTACTAAGCCGGTAACATCAGGGCCAAACATTGGGTGCAAACCAACAACAGGCCCTTGATGTACTTTCAACATTTCATAAAGTGGAGTACTTTTAATACTGGTAACGTCAGCTAAAATACAATCATCAGCTAAACAATTAAGCTGTTGAATAATCATACTGGTAATACGAATAGGTACTGCCACTAATACTAAACCGGCATCTTTTAGTATGTTATTACTTTGTGGCCAATGTTCTTGTTCAAGTATTTCAACGTGGTAATTTGAGCGCTGAAATAAATCAACGAAAATTTTACCTAATTGCCCTGCACCACCAATTACTACGACTTTTTTACAATCAGGGTTGATACACTGATAACCACTACTGTCTTGACTTATGTAAGAATCTCGCATCATACGGCGTAAAATATCTTCAACCAATTCAGGTGATACACCATGCTTAACGGCTTGTTCTCGTCGTTTTGCCAATAAATGAGCCTCTCGTTCAGGGGCGTAAATGGGCATGCCGACTTGGCTTTTAAGTTTTCCTACTTGTGTTGTTACAGCCAAACGTTGTGCAAGTAAATCAACTAATTGGCTATCAATATCATCTATTTGATCTCTTAAAACAGCTAGTTTTTGCTCAAAATTTTTCATTGAATTATCTAATGTTTGCTAACTTTTTTGCCATGCTTGCCATAAGATTAGCGGTGGTATCAAAATCAATACAAGCATCGGTAACAGATACACCGTATTCTAACTGATCTTTGCCTAAAGAGGTGCTTTGATTACCCGCTTTAAGATTACTTTCTAGCATAATACCAATAATAGACTTATTACCTGCACAAATTTGCTCTACCACATTGTCAGCTACAAGAGGTTGCCGATTATGATCTTTATTAGAGTTACTATGGCTACAATCGACAACAATACCTGGTTGTAAACCATGTACTTCTAAAGCTTGCTCGCATAAGGCAATGTTAACAGAGTCATAATTAGGTTGTTTACCTCCACGTAAAATAACGTGTCCGTCAGGGTTGCCCGATGTTTTAATAAGTGCCACCTGTCCTTGGCGATTAATGCCCATAAACCGATGAGGAGAAGCAGCCGACTGTAATGCATTAATAGCAACATCTAAACTGCCATTTGTACCATTTTTAAAGCCAATTGGCATCGATAAACCACTTGCCATTTCTCGGTGTGTTTGTGACTCGGTTGTACGTGCACCAATCGCAGACCAGCTAAAGAGTTCTGCTAAGTATTGTGGGCTAATAGGGTCAAGTGCTTCTGTTGCTAACGGCAAACCTAAATCAGTTAAATAGATCAACAGCTCTCTAGCTGTACGTAAGCCAGTTTCAACATCGAATGAACCATCCATATGTGGATCATTAATTAAGCCCTTCCAGCCCACGGTAGTTCTTGGTTTTTCAAAATAAACACGCATCACGATATAAAGCGAATCTTGGTATTTATCATGTAATTTTTTTAATTTCTGAGCATATTCTTTTGCCGCTTCAACATCGTGCACTGAACATGGACCCGAAATAACCAGTAAGCGAGGGTCTTTTTTATGAATAATATTGGCAATGGTTTCTCGAGCAGATAAAACAAATTGTCGCCCTGTTTCATGCAAAGGAAGCTGTGCTCTTAATTCTTCAGGAGTAATAAGCACTTCTTCGGCATTAACGTGAATATCATTTAGGTGTGTTGAAGTCATATTTTTATCCAAAATAACCTGTTTATAAAATAACTATATACGTTCTATTTAAACGTGTGACTTTTAAGGGAAATCTCTATTTTGTTATGATGAGTTAAACCCAACAGCAAGAAAGCACAACTGTAAATATTGCATTACACTGTTTGTAAGGATAATATTACACGCATTATTTTCTATTTGCTATAGGATGAAGATAAAAAAAACGCCCGAAAGCGCTTTTTTAGCTAGATTATTTGCCAAAGCTATTGAGCCCATGTTTACAGCGGCTCATAACCAAACGTATTACTTATGAATAATACGATGCTCAATTAAATGTTCTACCACGGCAGGCTCAGCAAGCGTTGAAGTATCGCCTAAGTTTTCTAATTCATTCTCTGCAATCTTACGCAAAATACGACGCATAATTTTGCCTGAACGAGTTTTAGGTAAGCCCGGCGCCCACTGAATATAGTCAGGCTTAGCAAAGCGTCCTAATTCTTTAGCAACAAACTCACGTAATTCATCAATAAGTTCATCAGATTCTTGAGCATTAGCCATTAAAGTGACATAACAATAAACACCTTGGCCTTTAATTTCATGCGGGTAACCAACAACAGCTGCTTCTGCCACTGCGGTATGCAACACGAGAGCACTTTCTATTTCAGCAGTTCCTAAACGATGCCCTGAAACATTCAGCACATCATCAACACGACCTGTGATCCAATAAAAGCCATCTTCATCTCGTTTTGCACCATCGCCTGTAAAGTAATTACCTGGGTACTGGCTCAAGTAAGTTTGATAAAACCTATCATGATCACCATAAACGCTACGCAACTGTCCTGGCCAACTTGCGGTCATAACTAATAAACCTTGGTTTTCACCTTCAAGCGTATTGCCATCTTTATCAAATAAAGCGGGTTGCACACCAAAGAAAGGTTTGCCCGCAGCACCAGGTTTCATTCCCACAGCGCCAGGGAGTGAGGTGATCATAATGCCACCTGTTTCGGTTTGCCACCAAGTATCTACAATAGGACAGTTACCTTTACCAACAATTTCATAATACCAATGCCATGCTTCAGGGTTAATTGGCTCTCCTACGGTACCAAGTAAGCGTAAAGAAGACAGATCGGCTTTTTCAACGAGCTCATTACCCACGCTCATTAATGCGCGAATGGCAGTAGGCGCAGTATAAAAAATATTAACTTTATGTTTTTCACAAACTTGCCAGAAGCGACCTGCATCAGGATAAGTTGGCACGCCTTCAAAGACTAAAGTGGTTGCACCATTTGCCAGTGGACCATAAAAAATATACGAATGACCGGTGATCCAGCCCGCATCTGCAGTACACCAGTAAATTTCACCCTCTTTGTAATCAAAAACATACTTATGGGTCATCGCGGCATATAAAATATAACCACCACACGTATGTACAACCCCTTTAGGTTTACCTGTTGAACCTGAGGTATACAGAATAAAAAGTGGGTCTTCAGCATCCATCACTTCGGGTTCGCAAGTTGCTGGTAAATCAGCCACAGCTTGTGCATAATGAATGTCTATTTCGTCATTCCAATTAATATCAGCACCAGTACGTTCAATTACGATCACACTATGTACTTGCGGACAATCAACAATAGCAGCATCAACATTCGCTTTTAATGGAATATGCTTACCACCTCGTACACTTTCATCAGCGGTGATCACAACTTTACAATCGGCATCTTGAATACGGGCTTTAATTGACTCTGTTGAAAAGCCGCCAAAAACAACGGAATGAATAGCACCTATACGAGCACAGGCAAGCATTGCATAACCCACTTCTGGGATCATCGGCATATAAATACAAACCCGATCACCTTTTTTAACACCACGTTGTTTTAATAAATTAGCAAATCGACAGACATGATCATGAAGTGCTTGGTAGGTTACCTTTAAGTCTTCACTTGGATCATCACCTTCAAAAATAATAGCAATATCATTCGCTTTAGTGGCTAAATGACGATCAATACAGTTATAGCTGACATTAAGTTTAGCCCCTTCAAACCAACTTATTTGTGCTTTTTTAAGGTCAACATTACTTACCTTGTTCCATGGCTGATACCAATCAATAAATTTTGTTGCCTGCTCAGCCCAAAACTTATCAGGATTTTCAATCGATTGCTGATACATGGCATTATAAGTTTGCTCATCAATATGTGTATGAGCTTTAGCTTGCGCTGATACCGGATAAAATTTTTGTAATTCCTTCATATCGTCACTCTCTGTTGATTTTTATGTATTTCTAGTTTTCAAATAGTTATGGCTAACTCCATCATAAAGCTAAATAGATGCATTTCAATACGACCTTAGTAAAAGCCCTAAAAATATTGTAGTACTTTATACCACTCCTAATAAATAACTGATCAATCTTGCTAGTTAAAATAATACCTAGCTTCGTTATGAATTGTAGTAAGTAGAGTAACTACTTACTACAATTCAAGCCTTGCTAATCATCATTTTTCCTGCGCAAATTTTAGATCATTTACTTAATAGAATCGCTATTACCTTAAAAACACATCAACGACAACGTTGTCATTTTAGACGATTAAAACCCGTTGTTTAATGCTTAGGACTCTGTGTATAAAAACTCATCCTAATCAAGCTAACATTATTGTGCGGGTTTAAAACGGGCTATTTTACCTTGCATTTTAGTCAATTTTTTCAACTTAGCTAATTGCTTTTCAAGCGAAGCTTTTGAAAGCTCAGGGCCAACAAAGACTTTAATTAATTTGCCATGACGCGTTTTGATCGGCTTAGTAAATGCGGCATACCCATTTTTTTGTAAGGTATTAATCAAGTTATCAACATTATGTTGTTCACGAAAACTACCTAGCTGGATCACCCATGCATAATTTAATTCATCTGTTGCACTAACGTTGGCTTTAGGTGCAGGTGTTTTTTTAGCGACTGTTTTTGTCTTAGCTTTAAGCGTAGAAGCATTATTGTTAGCGTCTTTTGAAGGGGGTGTTTTAGTTTTTAGTTTTGACTTTTCGTTTAGTGCAGGCGTTTTATCTGTTGTTACTGGTTTAAATTCTTTGGCTTTATCCGCAACATCAATCTTTAGAGTGGTATTATCATCAGAGCTTGCTGAAAATAACTGATCATCTTGTGCAACCTCATCATAAATCTTTTCATTGGGTAGTTTGGTAAACTTTTGTTCAGGAAATTTTTTAATTTTGCCAATATTATCGGTTGAAGGCGCAGCAGGAATAGCGGCAAATCGTTCTTCATGCGTTATTTTCTTACCATTGAGTAAGTCAGGTAAAAAGATAATGGCCGCAGCTGCAACAATAACAGTACCTACTAAGCGGTTTTGAAAAGGGGTAGACAAGTATTATCTCCTAGTTATTAGCCTGTTTATTTAACAATAATGGACGAATTTCAGCAACTGTAAAAAAAGACCCAAAAACAATAATTAAATCATCTTGCTGTGTATTATCACATGCCATTTTATAGGCCTCTTGCACATTGTCAAAACAATTATAAGATTGCTTATTTGCAACTAAATGCTCGATTAGTTGTGTAATAGTAGCCGCTCGACTCATATTTAAGGTGGTTACATGCCAGTGATCCACCACAGCAAAGAGTGGTGACAAGACCTGTGCAATATCTTTATCAGCCATCATAGCAACAACCGCCGTAATTTGACGGTATTTTTTATTCGCTAATGTTTGAGCCAAAAAACGAGCTGCTTGCGCATTGTGCGCAACATCAAGTATGACATCGGCATACCTTGTTTGCGCAAAAAGCTCCATTCTGCCCGCTACTTTGGTTAAGGTTAGCCATTTATTGATGTTATTGGTTGATAATTCTATCGATAAGCACTGCAAAACCATTAAGGCTGTTGCCACATTATCTACGGGAATAAAAGGTGTGCTAAGGTGACTAAATACCTGTTGTTTGGGTAAATAGCACCATTGCCAAGTATCACCTGTCAGTGTTATATCAAACTCTTGCTGTCTAACATAGGTATTAGCCGCGATGTTTTTGGCCTGTTCAAGCACAGATTGTGGGGGATTTTTATCACCAATAATAACCGGTTTATTCGTACGCATAATACCAGCTTTTTCATAACCTATTTGCTCTCGGTTATCTCCCAAAAAACCGATATGATCAATATCTATCGTTGTCAGTACCGCAATATCAGCATCGATAATATTCGTCGCATCTAAGCGCCCACCTAAACCTACTTCTAAAATGATTATTTCTGGCTTTTTTGCCATTAATACAAGAAAAGCAGCAAGCGTGGTATATTCGTAATAAGAAAGGCTAACATCAGCACGAACCGCTTCTATTTGTTCAAAAGCTTGGATCAAGGATTGATCGTCAACATCATGGCGATTAATACGTAAACGCTCATTAAACCGATGAATATGAGGAGAAGAGTAAACGGCAACCTGATAACCGGTATCAAGTAAAGCGTTCTCAATAAAAGCACAGGTGGTTCCTTTGCCATTGGTACCTGCTACGGTGATCACTTTAGCAAAGGAAAAATCAATCGTTAGACGTTCTGCAACTAATTTTATTCGCGTTAAGCCTAAGTCTATTTCTTGGTGATGTAATTGTTCTAAATAAGAAAGCCACTGCAATAAACTGATGTTTTGCAAGTGGCTTGGAATTTTGTTATTGCTCATTGAGAGTGTTTTGCTCTTAAGTTACGACTCTTGTTGCGCTTGCCCCATAAACTTTGTTAACAAGCGCGCCAACGTGTTACGCATTTCGCGACGGTCTACAATCATATCAATAGCACCTTTTTCGAGCAAGAATTCACTACGTTGAAAGCCTTCAGGTAACTTTTCTCGAACCGTTTGTTCGATAACACGAGGCCCTGCAAAACCAATTAACGCTTTAGGCTCTGCGATATTAACGTCACCTAACATCGCTAAACTAGCAGAAACCCCCCCCATAGTTGGGTCAGTTAATACCGAAATATACGGTAAGCCTTTTTCACTCATTTTAGCTAAAGCTGCACTGGTTTTGGCCATTTGCATTAATGAGAATAACGCTTCTTGCATACGAGCTCCGCCACTAGCAGAGAAACAAATAAAGGGTAAGTTATGCGCTAAGCAATATTCAACACCAGCGACAAAGCGAGCTCCGACAACTGAAGCCATTGATCCCCCTAAAAAAGAAAACTCAAATGCTGCGGCAACTACAGGTAGCCCATGCAGCTCACCTTTCATAACAACCAGTGCATCTTTTTCACCCGTATTTTTTTGTGCTGCTGATAATCTATCTTTATAACGTTTAGTGTCTTTAAACTTTAGAATATCTTGCGGTTCAAACTCAGCCCCTAATTCAACACGTTCACCTTGATCTAAAAAAGATTCAATGCGTTGACGCGCATTAATACGCATATGATGATCACATTTTGGGCAAACTGATAACTGGCGATCTAACTCTGCCTTATATAACATAGCATTACAATTACTACATTTTGCCCAAATTCCTTCAGGAATATTTTTTTTCTGCGTTGTTTTTGCTTTTGGAAGAATTTTTTCAATCCAGCTCATAATTTATTTTTCGCCTATTACAACCCGTGAATAACGATGTCTTTGTTGATATCTGATAAAGCGAGATCAACAAAGTTCAAAATTTGTTGTTTATACCCACTGCACTTAGAAGTACTGACTTTAAGTAATGCAAGTATATGGTCAAGATCTGTTGTTTTTTGAATAAAAAAATACTTTTCAAAGTTTAACAGCTCTGTAACTTAGATTAGTTAATTTTTGTACGGTAAGTTGTTAAAAAACGTTATACCGTTATTTTTAGCCTAAAATGTAAACTAACCCATTTAAATTAAACAGGGGATTAAACCATAGTTTTAGGGGTAATTTATATAAAAAACTGGTCTGTTTAGTTAAATGTGACCGTAATGAGAATACTAGGCTAAAAACAATGGTCCCAATGGTGTTTTAGGTAGATTAAATTCGCTAGGGTATTCAACATCAACAAAATATAAGCCTCCTGCTGGGGCTGTCATTCCAGCTACAGTGCGATCTTCTGCCGCAAGCACTTCTGCTATCCATTGTACTTTTTCAATTTCTCGCCCTACACGGATCAAACTCCCTGCGATATTTCTAACCATATGATGTAAAAAAGCATTCGCTTTAATATCAATAATCACAAAATTTCCTTGTCGAGAAACATTACAATGATGCACTGTTCGAATCGGTGAATGCGCTTGGCAATGCACGGTGCGAAAAGAATCAAAATTATTTTCACCTACCAATATTTGGGCGGCTTGATGCATTAGTTTATCATTTAAAGCATGGGGGCAAAAACTCAAACCTTGTGCCATAATAGCAGGCCGATAGGGTGAATTATAAATAACGTAGCGGTAACGGCGAGCTATAGCACTAAAGCGAGCATGAAATGTTTCACTCACTGGCTGCGCCCACTTTATGGCAATATCAAACGGTAATTTAGCATTAACACCTAACGTCCATGCCACATTTTTGCGTGGATTATTAGTATCAAAATGTATTATTTGATTAGTTGCATTAACACCTGTATCGGTACGCCCAGCACAAACCACAGATATATTTTCGTTAGCAATTTTTGATAAAGCACATTCTACTGTTTGTTGAACACTAACCACGTCTTTTTGTCGTTGCCAGCCAAAGTAGTTTCTACCTTCATATTCAACACTTAACGCATAACGCATTACCTTTAACAACCTTAAATCAGCTCAATAAGGCAGGCATTATACTGATGCCTTATAGAAATACCAGCGGTCGATCATTTAAAACTGTTCAGTAATTTTTGTGCTTCTGAGCCTTGCTTATCATCACCTTTAGCCATAACTTCTTTAAGTAGCACTTCCGCATTTTCATAATCTTCCATGTCAATATACACTTTCGCCAGATCAAGTTTTTGTGCCATTCCGGTTAGATTTTCCTCATCAACATCAATTGGGTTTACATTTTCTGTAAATTCAGGATATTCGTCTAAACCCACGTCTATTTGTTGTTTATTGTAAGGCTCTTCTTCTAAAGCACTGTCCATGCCTTCAGCAATCAGGTTATCAACATCAACAAAATCCTCAGGTGAAGCTTTTTCATCTGTGCTAGCTAAAAGATCATCTCCTATATCAAGATCATCTATTAACTCATTAGGCTCATTCAGATCTAAATCAGCCGTTTCTTCTGCAATATCGGCTAGTAATTCATCAAACTCTACAGAATCAAGTTGTTCTATATCATTAATTTCTACAGGTTTTTTGGCTTCTTCTCCTGATTCCACATCATTCAATAAGTCAGCAAGTACATTACTATCGTTATAATCAGGAAGATTTTCTTCATTCTCTGCTGCTACCGATTCATCATCTTCATCACTCAATAATTTCGCCAATGCTTCTTCATCAAAGTCATCATCAAGTGACGCTATTACTTCTTCATCAGCCAAACCTAAATCATTTAGGTTATCTGGCTGAGAGATTAAATCGTCGCCAATATCATCTTTTTCAGCGCTATCATCACTATCAACGGCCTCACTGTGCTCATTAATTAATGCATCAATATCAAGTTCATCATCAATTTCATCTTGTTTTTTACTCTCAACTTCCGCCAACAATGCATCGATATCATCCAGTTCATCTTCTGTATGATCTGCTTTTTCACTTTCTTCATCTTTAGCAAGAATGTCACTAAAATCAACCGCGAGCAAAGGTTCTATATACTCAGGAGTAAAGTTTTCAATCAACTTTTCGTGATCATCATCTTCTACTTCATCAACTTCAACTTGTTCTGCTTGCGGTTCATTGGTTGTGCTGTCATCGACTGGCGCTTGGTTATCAGCTACGCCAATTTCATCCAGTAAAGCATCAATATCATCAGGATCAGCTATTTCTTCTGCTGCAGCTTGCTCGGCTTGCGGTTCATTGGTTGTGCTGTCATCAGCTGGAGTTTGGCTATCAGCTGCGCCAATTTCATCCAGTAAAGCATCAATATCATCAGGATCGGCTATTTCTTCTGCAGCAGCTTGCTCGGCTTGCGGCTCATTGGTCGTGCTTTCATCGGCTGGCGCTTGGCTATCACCTGCGCCAATTTCATTCAGTAAAGCATCAATATCATCAGGATCGGCTATTTCTTCTGCAGCAGCTTGCTCGGCTTGTGGTTCATTGGTTGTGC
>WFQC01000177.1 GCA_015487235.1 Alteromonadaceae bacterium | reverse complement strand
TAGCTTTATTCGGTTGCACAGGCATATTACATAATTGGCTAACTAGCTTTGAGGTGCGAGCAATTTCTTGATGGTTAATTTGGCTATTTACCTTAAGCAATTGCTGGCGGGTTTTTAGGATCATGGCTATTTCTTCTAAAGCACAGTTGCCCGCACGTTCACCAATACCGTTTATGGTACATTCGATTTGTCGTGCACCCGCTTGTACGGCAGAAATTGAGTTGGCTACAGCTAAGCCTAAATCGTTATGGCAATGCACTGAAATTACCGCTTGGTCGATATTAGGTACACGATTAAATAATTGTTCAATAATACTGTTAAATTCAAAAGGTAAGGTATAACCGACGGTATCGGGAATATTGACTGTTGTTGCGCCTGCCTTAATGGCACTTTCAACCATACGGCATAGATTATCAATAGGTGTTCGCCCTGCATCTTCGCAGGAAAACTCTACATCATCGGTAAATTGACGAGCGTACTTTACGGCATGAATAGCCATCGCTTCGACATCAGTAAAAGCTTTACGTAATTTTTGCTCTACATGAACGGTTGAGGTTGAGATAAAAGTATGAATTCTAAAATGTTCTGCTGGTTTTAATGCTTCAGCACAAGCTTTTATGTCGGCTTCAACAGCACGAGCTAAAGCACAAACACGTGAATTTTTAATGGTTTTGGCAATTTGTTGTACTGAGTCAAAGTCGCCAGGTGATGAAATAGGAAAGCCAACTTCCATAATATCAACGCCTAATCGCTCTAATGCTAGAGCTATTTGTAGTTTTTCATTCACCGATAAACTGGCCGTTAAGGCTTGTTCGCCATCACGCAAGGTGGTGTCAAAAATAATAATCTGCTCTGCTGGTGTTTGTTCTTTTATCTTTTGGTTCATGTTTGTTGCCCCTCTTTTTGGCTAAAAGCGGGTATAAAAAAACCCGCGGTATTAGCGCGGGTTTCGATAAGCTGTTGTCTTGTTAAGTGATAAATTTAAGCCATAGCTAACCGTCCGCGCAATATTAATGCGAGGAGGAGGTTAATTTGAATGCGTAGGCTAAATAAATTCATTGGCTTAATTATTTTCTCTGCCAGCGATTATCGCTAGCTTTATGTTTAGTGTGTTTAGAGTTCAAACAAAAAATAGTTCAAAATAAATCTATACCACTATTAATAACTTACTTTATTAAACACTGTCAACTGCTTTTATGAAAAAAACTTTTATAAGTTATATTCGACCGTTAGTGCGGTATCAAAGCTTGAGGTACTGCTGATACTATTTTTAAAGGTTGAATGACTTAATTTAAGATCAAGAGTAAAACGCCAATTTTTATAACTATGGCGAATGCTGCTTGACAGCATGGTCATATTTTCTGCAATGCTAGTCAGAGGGTTGCCAATAAGAGGGTTGTTAGGTGCTTTATCTCTATTATCGTAATTAAGCTCTAAATAACGTAATTTATGAGTAATATGAGTATTTGTACCAAGCTGTGATATTACCCCTAAAACATAACTTTTGGTGTCGTTATCATATAAATTACTGATGGTTCTGCCATGATAACGCATACCTGTTAGGTAGCTAGAATGCTCATAATAGCAATCGCCAATATTATCTCTTATACCGCAATCAGCTAAGCTGTCACCGTATTCAAAATAGAGTGTTGAAGGAATATCAAGCAAGGTTATATTGGCATCAATACCTAATTGTAATTGCGCTTTAGTGACATAACGAAAAGCTTCTGCACTGCCATCTTCAGCAAATTTTTGCCCATATATTGTGATCGGGGTATTAAATAAAGAAGTTGAATAACGAAAATCATAACCAGCCTGTTGATTAGCCGGGTTTGGATTATTTTCATTACAGACGAGATCATCAATGCCGCAATTTGTTCGACCAATTAAAATATCCCAAAATGTTGAGATACTGGTTGAACGATTATCTCCACCCCATTGTGCCAATCTAGATAAACCAATTTCTAGATTTTTTAATGGTTTAAAGTTGAGGCGAAACCCCCAAAGTAGGGTGTTGTTGACTATGCGTTCATCGTCCATTTTGCCCATAAAAGTGGTTAACGTCCATGGCACTGTGTACTGTGTGTATGGAATGGTTACAGGTAGAGCCGATTTTCGAGAAAGCGCGATAGCGGGCATTGGTCGAGCATTATTGGTTAAGCTAAAACTGGTGTCCCAAGTAGGGCCAAACCAACGATCTTGTTTGCCAATAGACACAACCCAGTTTCCCCAAAAAGCGGCAAGATAGCTATCGTCAAAACGTTTACTTTGGCCAAAACGATTTGACGTTGTATAAGTTGGTGCTATTTTAGCTGCAAAATTTTTAGTTAAAAAAGTCGATTGAATTTGTAAGCTATTTTTTTCTCTGTAGGTATCACCAAAACTGGTAAAGCGACTATCGCTACTTGCTATATTGGCCTTGAAACGAGTTGAATTTTGTTTGGCGAGTTTAAGTTGATGTTTAATAGAATAATAAGCATTAGCTTGGGTGTTAGTTAAACCATCAACGTCGATTTTTTGTAAATCGCGCTCAATATCATTCCACATTAATGGATAGGTTGTGATCGGCGTAGTAATAAAACCTGCATTGGCAAGTTGTTGAATATCTGCTTTTAAGTAGAGATCACTGGTATCTATCCAAGGTTCTGCCTGAGCTGAAAAAGTTAATAAGGCGGAGAAAAAAGAACAGCAAAAAATAGGTAACTTCATTCTGATTTATAGGTTTCCATCGTTTAGGGTTAAGATAATTAAAATCGCCAATAGTTTAATTTCTTCCTTAATTTTAAATTTCTAATAAGGTTTAAAGGTTTCATTTTTATACTATTGGGTTGCGCTAGTTTTGATTCTACCGCATCAAGTACCCTTGCACTTGATTTGCCATCGCGATAGGGGTGCGTGATTTTAGCAAATTGTGCAATTTTATCCATTATTTCTTGCGGTTTAGTTAACGCATATTCAATAGCTTGTACTATTTCATCTTCTTTATCGACATTAATTAAATGTGCTAAGCCGTCAGGGTTTTGAAAGGTGACCACAGGCTTATTGAGTAAAATAAAATCGGTGATCATTGATGAATAATCTGCCAGCATAATGTCTGCCTGTTCCATGTAAGGGATCAGATTATCGGTTTCAATAAAGCGCAGGTTATCATGTTGAATCGCTTTATAAGCATCAACGGTACGCTTATCCATTTTCGGGTGAAAAGTCACTTGCCATTGCCAAGGCGTATTTTTAGAAAGCTGCTCAATGGTGCTTATTAATTGAGGTGCTTTGGTTATTTTAGGAGAAAAGGTTGAACTAAATAAAACGATGGGTTTACGGTTAGGTTGAGCTAAGGTTTCTGTCGTTTTTTTATGGCCAAAGTAGTGATCCATTTGACAGAAACCAGTTTCTACCACATCAAAATATTGGTGTTTTTCTGCGAGTTTTTGAAAAGGGATGGTTGAACTCGGACCATGAGTACAATAGAGATCAAAACACCCACGAATAATTAAATGGTAAAGTTGATTATCTTTTTTTCGTCTTTTCCCGCCAATAAAACCATGAAATACCTGAACTTTCAGCCCAGGAATAAAAGAAGGAACCACATTGCCAGGTACAAACACCGCGTCAGGTTTATAATCAATCACTTCTGCAACCGTGGCTAAGCGTATTTCATCAGCTTTAAAATAATTTAAATTGACATGGTCTCCTTCAACAAACCAAGAGACTTGATCGCCCCGCTTTCTTATTTCCGCCTGTAAGGGGCGTAAAATTTTAAAAGAGTAATTTTCAGAAATATAAAATAAATAATGCTTCATAGATAATTTTTAATGGCTTACAAACCTTTTGGGCTGGTTTTTATTTCCAAGATTCCATACTCGCGCGACGACGACCGCCTAATCTGGGGAGTATTAAACCCAAAATTAGACCAACACCTAAAACAATCGCACCGTTAAAAAACCATTGTTTTTGGATTGTGGTATCTTGTTGCTCTAAGGCACTTTGTGCACTAGAAAGTTGCTTAGTAACTTGTTTTAGTTGTTGTGTTAATTGCGCTGTAGAAGCGGTTAATTTTGTTAATTGTGAGTCTTTAGTTGCTACGGTACTTTTGAGCTTGTGAATTTGTTCATCTTTGTCAGCAAGTTGGGCATTTAATTCAGCGATAACATAACGTAATCCTGGATTTTTTTGTAAATACTTTACTTCAACCCACCCTGTGCGCCCTTTGTCATCAATTATTTTTTGGTAATCATTTTGTGCCGCTTCCAGTAACGTTACTTGAGTGCCTGCAGTAATGCTACCGAGCAAACGGTATTGAGGGCCAGCACCACTGCGCATAAAAATATATAAGTCATCAATAATATAGGCTTGTTGCTGGTTTGCGGTACTTTCTGTTGGCGCTATCTCTTGTGCCAATACGTTATTTACGGGTAATAAAAGGAAATAAAGAAAACACAAACTCATTAAAATACCTGAAACTAAACGCATGGCATAAAACCCTTAACTTTTATAAGAAATAAAACAAGATATTAGGGGGTTATCTCATTAATGGCAAGATTAACTTACCCTCAATTTTTAGTTGAGTGTATAAAAATCATTGCCAGTTATTATCAGCTTTTGTAAGCTGGGCTAAATACAATTTTATCTTTGCTAATAATGGCTACTGAAATAGAGTTTAAGTATTTAATAATTAACGATAATGTGGTTGAAAAAATCACAAGCTTGTTGAATAACCACCACTATAAATATCAATTTTCTACACAGGTGCTTACGAATACCTATTTTGATACGGCAGATCTTGCTTTACGTAAATTAGATATGGGGTTACGAGTAAGGCATAGTAATTCAAATACTGAGCAAACGATTAAAACCTCAGGTAAAGTGGTTGCAGGGTTACATCAGCGTCCTGAATACAATGTTGATATTGATGTAGATACACCGCAATTAGCTTTATTTGAGCAAGATATTTGGCCTGATCATATCAACCTTGAACAATTACAAGCACAGCTTATTCCGCTATTTTCGACTGATTTTGAGCGTAATCGCTGGTTAATTCAGAATAAAAATGGCAGTAAAATAGAACTCGTTTTTGATTTAGGTAAAATAACTTCGGGCGAGCAGTGTGAAGATATTTGTGAGATTGAATTAGAATTAATTGCTGGCGATACCTCTGATTTATTTGTATTAACTAAGTTGTTTGCTAAGCAGTTGGCATTTCGTCCAGGTATTAAAAGTAAAGCAGCTCGCGGTTATAATTTATACCATAAACACAATAATAATGATGTGTTGATCACCGCAGTAGAAATTACGCCTTTAGAGCTTATACCGCTTAAATATCAATACACGATAAAGCAATCTTTTACTGCTGGTTTGCAATTTTCATTAAATCAGTTACAGCAAATGATTGATCTTTATTGCGCGCAACCGTCATTAAAAACTTTGGCTAAAATTAATGAAATTTTAGCTTTAATTCGTCATGGCTTTTGGTTATTTCAAGATTATTTACCTGAAAATAGCCTTGCTATTCGAGCTGAAATTAGTAAATTAATTAAAGAGTTGTCATGGGTTGAAAATGCTATTTACTTTCAAGAGCTTGTTGATAAAACAGGCAACTACCGTAAAAAAATAGCCTATAGTGAGCAACTACTTAACCAATTAAAAACTGAAATTAAGCACTTTCCTGAACTTAACAGTGTGATGTCTTTATTTTATTCGCCACGCTTTAATTTAGTGCAAATAGCGTTAATTGAACTATTACTGGTAATGGAAAAAGAAAGCGCTGATGAACACACTAATAATACCGACGATTTACTGCGATTCTCACAAGAGAAATTAGAGGCGAGTTTAGCCTTACTAACCGATAGCTTGCTACAAGATAAAAAGATGACCTTAGCTGAGTATTTAGCACAGCAAAAATTATTGATCCGCAGCTTATTAACGGGTAGTTGGTGCGGCAGCTTATACAATAAAAATGAACGCTTAGAATTTAGAAATCCATGGTTAGATGTAAAACAAGGCTTAGATGAGTTACATACATTGTTGATATTACAGCAACAATTAAGTGCTATTTCGGGTGAACAATACGAAAAAATTCATCGTTGGTTAGAGGCTAAAATTGAGAGTTTATTGCTTGCGCTTGATTGTTCTCGTTCTAATGCGATGACAATAGCGCCATACTGGCGCTAGATAAGTTGAAACCCTAAAGCTATTTTGCTTTATCGATAATATCTTTTTCCGTTTTTATTATTGCTCGTTCAGACTCAATAATGTCCTGTTCAGAAGCCACTATTTTTTGTTCAGCATTAAGTAGTTGGCTCATTTGTGCCATTAAAAGTTCTACTTTTTTCTCTAAACGTTCATTATTTTTAAGTATTTGCGCATTTTGTTTTCTCAATTCACGGTTTTTAACATTAGTATCAGAAAAACCAACAAATTTATTAACAAATTGTGCGCCAATAAAGCCCACCATACCAACGCCAACATAAAACATAAAAGCAATAATTAAACGCCCTTCAAAAGTAACGGGATAATAATCACCAAAGCCAATGGTACTGGCACTCATCTGTAATACCCAAAAAGCATCACGGTAACTTTTTATATTGGCTTGATCGGCGCTAGCTTCAAAATAGACTAGAGGAACAGAAAGCAAGGCAATAATAGCGTACAGCACAACGAGTGTAACGAGTAATAAATAAAAAGTGTTATAGTTTTTTACGCCAAATTCATCGACCCAATAGGTTTTTATTTTCTTTGTCATAAATGCGATCTAAGTTTCTTCATTCGTTACGTGTTTGATCAAATCATCCATTAATTTACGCTTAATTTCCAGTTGTTGATCCGCTTTTAGGTGATATTTTTTACCGAGTAGTTCGTAATCTTGAGGAGAAAGACTTACCGTTAAGCGTGGTCTTTTGGGACGTCGGTTAGTCGGTAAGCCTAAAATGCTGCGGATCTGATCGGATGGGCTTAAACCTGCTTCCAGTGCTTGTTTGCGTATTTCAAACTGAATTTTTTCGTCAATATCAAAAGCAACTTGTACCGCTTTTACGGCTTTAAGTGAAGAAGCCCATTTTTCAGGAATTTTTCGACTCATGTTGATTAGCTCCCTGGATACATGTCAACAATATCAGTTAATGGTCGATAAAGCGTTAAAAATACATCGGTATCGCCATCTTCCCATACTTCAATATCAATACCACGCGATTCATCTTGATCGAGTAGTTGATAAAGCTCAAATTGTTCACCAGCTTCTTTACCTTCGTAACTTGACAGGCTTTCACTGCGATTATCTTTACGATGAAAATAGCCAACTTGAGCAAAAATACATTGTTGATATTGCTCACTTGTCCACTGTTTAGTGTGTTCAGTGTCTTGTTTTTTTTCCAAAAAGGCTTCACCGGGTTCTTCAAAAATGGTGGCAAAATCATCAAGGTCAAAAAGTGTTTCGACATCTTCATGTTCGATTTCTAAAGCAAATTTTAAGTAAGTTTCATCGTCAATATCAAGGGTTAAGTAGAGGGTTTGGTTTTGATCGTTTTTTAAGACCCATTCGGTTTGCACATTATGCTCAAACTCATAACAATTAACGGCGGTTACTTGGTATTGCTTTGCTCGTAGCATTTCAGGTAACGCAAAACTATCACTTAGTACAATGATATCATTCACCTTGAGTTGCGACGGTGAGTTAAGTTGGCGTTGTTTAGGTTGCTCTTTATTAAAAATATTTTTGAAAAAACTCATCAGCTTTGATCCAGAAAAAGCAAGCATAATTTGTATTTATACTTGCTTTGAAATTAAGAAATAAAAGGCTTTATGCTGTTTATTCTATGATTTTTTTTTCGCTTTTAAGCGCGCTAATACTGAATTAGCACTGGCATCGCTATCGCCAATACCTGCAGCTTTAAGTTGAGCTTTTAACGAGTTGTCAGAATCTTCAGACTCGAGTAACTCAGCCGCTTTCATTTGATCATCAAATTTTTGCTGTTTGGCTTTGATGCGTTCAAGCGAGTCTTTTGCACTTAACAGTTTAGAGTTACTTGATGAAAAGTTATCAGTAATTGCTGATGTAGCTTTTTGTACGCTTTCTGTTGTTTTTACCATAGAAAGTTGACGTTTATACTCAGCTACTTGGCGTTCACTTTTCTTCACTAGCTCTTTTAAGCGTTCGGCATTGCCGCTAAAGCTGTCAAGCGCTTGTTGTTGTGTTGCTAACTCACTTTCAAGGTTAGCAATTTTTTCAGCCACTGCTAAGGCTAATGCTTCATCACCCTTTTCCATAGCTTGCATGGCATAGCCTTCATGTTCTGCTATTTCACGCTTTAAACGATCAACTTCACGGTTAGCGGCCATTTGTTGAGCCATAACACCGGTTAAATCACGTTTTGCTTTGGTTAAGTGATGTTCGGCATCTCTTATCTCTTGTTCAAAAATTCGAGTGGCATTGGCATCAATAATAGTTTCGCCGATTTCACTTGCTCCACCACGAATTGCGGTCATAATTTTTTTAAAAATACTCATAAGTTGCTCCTGATGGATTAAATTAAAAATTCACTCATGTCATCAATTACTTCGATGGCATTATTGCTTAGTACGGCGAGCTCATGCTCAATGTCATTAAATGTTGAGTTGATTGATAAGGCGCCAAAAATCACGTATTTATCGCCAATTTTTGAAAATGACGATAACGGCATGGGAATATTCATTTCAAGCATGCTTTCTTGCATGGCTGAACGTGTTTCTGGTTTTACTTCATCTTCACCCCAAAGGTAGGTAATACATAAGATTTGGTCGTCTGTTACAGAAACAAAAATAGGTAATTCTTCACGTTCTGCAATCGTAATTTGTAATACGTCAACTTCGCCTGAAATTGGTTGACAATCAAAAGACATCCCTGTTGCAGAGTTATCGCCTAATGCATTTAAGTGGGCGGCTATTTTATGAATGTTCATCGTTATTCTCTATCCTTTATTATTGGCTTTGTCATTATCAAAAAGATAAAACAATGCTTTTAAGTAAAGACATATTATGTCAATAAGTTTAATGTAGCACTATGACATAATATGTCAAGTTAAAATAAGTTTATTTTTAAATTAATTTGCATGCCTTCATGTTACGGCTCAATATTATTTTCAATATAGGCATCATCTAAACCTTGTTGATTTTGCCATGCTTGTTGATGTAACTGATAAATAGTATGGCTGCCTAAATAGTTAATGGGGATGTTTTTTTCATTTTCATAGAAATTTTTTGGAAAATTAAATGCTGCTGTGATTAAAGGCAAGGTTAGCCAGTGATGTGCTACGGGTAATTGTGTTAAGTTTTGTAAGCGTTGCTTAGGGCTTGCACCCATTTTTGATGCTATGGTCCAACCCCATTCACCGAAGCTTGGCACATTGTCATGATATTGTTCTACATGATTAAATCCGGCGGCTTTAACCGTTTTTCCTATTGATATAAACGCTTGTTTAGCATGATAAGGGCTGGTTGATTGTACCACCATTAACCCATCACCACTAAGTAACTGTTTTAAGCGTGCATAAAAATTAACAGAGTACAGTTTATTCAGATCGGGGTGGCTAGGGTCGGGTAAGTCAACAATAATGGCATCAAAATAGGTTTTATTGGCTAACAAGTTATCAATGGCAATAAAGGCATCATAGCTGATTAAGTTAACACGTGAGTCTTGTAAACTCTTTTGGTTTAGTTTAATGATTTTACTGGCTAAATTGTCAGGTAAATATTTTTGGGGCGTTTTAAAGATAGCCAGTAGTTCTTCATCGAGATCAATTAGGGTGACTTGTTTAGGTGACCATTTAAGTACGTCACGCAATGCTAAGCCGTCACCGCCACCAATAATTAAAATATTATTGTGTCGAGCTGAAGCGGCTAAGGTAGGATAAACCAAATAGCTGTGGTAAATGGCTTCATCACCAGAAGAAAACTGTAAACGACCGTTTAGGTAAAAGTTTATAATGTCGGCTTGTTTGCCACCTAAGTGCCGTTGAGTAAAGGTAAGTTGTTGATAACGGGTTTTATCGCTGTAAACCACTTTATCTAAATAGAGTAAGTTGCTCATTTGATTGAGCCAGTTATTACCGTGTAAAAAGACAATAGCAATAACGATACCCAGCAGCAAATGTAATGAAACTAAGGTTTTTTTCCATTTCAGGCTTGGCCAAAAACGGGCAATAAAAATAAAACCTGCCAATAAGTTAAGTGCGGCAGTTAAAGCTGCTGCTTGGCTAATATCTAATGAAAGTAAAAATAATACCCAAATAGCTGCACCGATACCTGCGCCAATATAATCAGCTCCGTAGATAGTACCAAGGTTATTCTTGAGGTGTTTTTGGTGTAGTTCTTCACGAATACGGGCAATTAAAGGGATTTCCATACCAATAAAAAAACCCAAGAATAAGCCAAAGAAATAGGGTGTTTTAAAGGTTAGTTGGCTTAATGATTTTAATAAACCGCCATTGGGCATAGCATCAGGAGGTAATGCAAAGGTCTCGGCTAATACCTGCGGCAGTATCTGCGAAAAAGCAATTAAACCACCTATCACTAAAATGGCACTACAGCCTAAAAAAGCAATAATTAACTCAAGCCAAACAAAACCTTGAAAGGCATTACTGACTTTTCTGGCAGCAAAAGCACCAAGCCCCATAGCCACAATCATTAACCCAATCATGGTATAAATGGTGCTTTCCATTACGCCGAGCACACGGCCTGCATAATGTGAAAGTAAGTATTCGTAAATTAAACCACAGCCAGCAAGCACAGCCATGGTGATGATCAATAAACTGTCATCGAATAAGAGTTGCTTTTTTTTAAGCATGGTATGTGTCTTTTGATAGTGTGGCTAATAGCGAACGATTAGCCACTTTACTGCGATTGTTTAGGCCATTAAGGCCATAAGAATTAAGGCGATAGAAATACTGGTTGCCATTTCAATACTGGCGACACCAATATTGTGTTGCTGATCCACTTCTTCTACTAAATTGACCCCCCAAAGTACAATGCGTTTTGCTATATTGGTTAATATGGCAACTAATACCGTCATGATCAAACCGAACAATAACCAGCCCAATAGGTTAACCACAAGAGTTTCAGGGTTATAAACAAAAAAGTAACTTGCAGCGGTTACCGCAAGGGCTGTGCTAATTAATTGCCCTGCATAGCGAATAGCCAATGCTTGTTGCCCATTGGTAAAGGCTTCTTGCAAACAATCATTTTGATTATTTTTGGCATAAGCGCGTTCACGAATACGGGTAACCATAACCAGCATTAATTGTGAAACTAAAAAACCGCTAGCAATGGCAATAAAGGTTGCTGCATCTAAACCATCTACCCACAACAATACTGCCCGTACCACAATTGCTGTAGCAATAGCACCTGCAGCATCAACAATACCAACAGTGATATTTTTGTCGTTGATTAAGGCGGTTTTATCAAGTTTATTTAAAGCAAAACGATCATGAATAATACGGCCAATTTTAATGAGTAGTAAGCCAAATAAACCATAAGAGAGCATTCCTATGGCTTCCATGGTTAAACTGTGTGCAGCTTCACCTTCAATGGCACCTGTTAACACAATACCTAGCGCTAAAATACTACCAGCTAAACTGATACCAAAGGCAAAATTATCATTTTTTGATAGTTCTTCTGTGGTGTTCACTTTTGCGGAAATGCCCGAAACAAAGCGCATTGTGCCTAATAATATAATAGCGATAACAATGTCGAGGGCTAAAAAAGCTAATAATTGTTGATCGAGTAAAATTACATCGAGTAGTTTTTCCATAATAATTCCTATTTCTCGCTATTGTTCATTATTTACCGCGTCTAAAGCCGCGAGAGGTTGATGTTCTGCTATTTCTAAAGCTGGCATTTTTGTTTCTTGTTGCATTGGCATAACGACTTTTACTCGCCGTGTTGGATCGAAAACGGTTAGCGCTTTGTTGAGCTGCTTTGCTTTTACTTGAAATGCCTGCCGCTCCAGTTCTGTTTTTACTGTATGCGCCTTTAAAGCCTTTACGAGCAAAAGATTTTCGCGTACGGGCGTCTAAGTCATTTTGTTTTTTCAGTTGTGATGGCGAACTATAACGGGTGCGACCATAATCATTATAATAGCTATAATTTCGGCGACTGCCCCAGTCGTTATAGTATGTTCGTCGACCAAATAAATTATCAAACATCGAATACATGCCATACCATGCCCAAAATGACATACCGTTGCTGCCAGTTGTCCATTGTCCGTAATTTGGGTTACCTATAAGCTGCTCACCTGTACCAAAGTCTTGCGCGTTATTCGCTCGTAAGCTTTGTGATTTAGGTAAAGCATTAACGCGAGGTAATTTACCATCAGACATATCTGCCAATACATTGAGTGGATCACTTAATGCGTCAGAATATAAAACAGGATCAGCCGCTTGATAAATATTCAGTAGTTCATCAAATATAGCTTGGCTATTAGCAAACATTTGCGGCTGCGTTTTAACGGTATTTAACCTATCTAGTAATGACTTATACATAGGGCCTTTTGTCGTGGCATCTTTCTTTAATTCATTAATTAAAGGCGCTAAATCAGGTTTTAAGGTTAATAATTGTTGGGCATATTGCTTAATCAGATTGGCATTGCGAACTTCGCCATTTTCAAGGGCTTTTCCTAATTGTTGCACGCGTGCTTCAGTGATCGGAATTTGTTGTTCAATTTGCTCTTTAATTGGATCGCCACAGCCTGTTAAAAACAAGACAAAGGTGAGAAAGGTCAAGCTAATTCGTTGCATTTTTGTCATAATGTCCTTCAAAGACATGCCATTAACATGAATTGGCTATTAATAGCATTGTCGACATAATATGTCTATATAGTTTGATAGAGTTTATACCATTTGATTAAATTTCGCAGGGCATAATTAATAGACTCTTACGCTATTTTACGAAAAAATTGTAAAAAAATATTTTAAGGAAGCGGTTGTAATGTCATCAGTTCAGCTAAATAACTTTCCAGAGTTGCAAAAGCAGCAAGATAAAAGCTGGCAACAATTTAGTGAACAGCACCCTGATATAGCCGATAATTTTGTCGCAATGGCGCCAACAAAAGTGGTTAATGACTTTAAAATGGCTATAACGCTAAGTGACTTTATTCTACAAAGTGCGTTGCAATGCCCCGTGTTAATTACCGAACTTTTTTACCATACCAAGCAAAACGACATTATAGCGAGTGTTTATCAATCAGCACTTCCTAATTACCATTCCATGTTAACGCAATTATTGTCGGCTTGTAAGAGTGAGGCTGAATTACATCAAGTTTTACGACAATTTCGTCGTCAACACATGGTAAAAATAGCGGTTGGCGACTTCTTGTTGGCAACACCATTAAATGACTCCTTATTGCGATTATCAGCACTGGCTGATGCCTTAATTAGCACAGCACTAACTTGGTTGAGTGAGTTTTGTTATCAGCAATGGGGAAAACCCCAAAATAGCCAAGGTGAAACCTTACCTTTATTGGTTTACGGCATGGGAAAACTAGGCGGTAAAGAATTAAATTTTTCTTCTGATATAGATTTAATTTTTGCTTACCCGCAAGCAGGTCAAACGGTTGGTGCAAGGCGCAGTATTGACAATCAGCAGTTTTTTACCCGTTTAGCCCAAAAGCTGATCACCGCGTTACATCAAGTAACCGCAGATGGTTTTGTTTATCGCGTTGATATGCGGTTGCGCCCTTTTGGTGATAGTGGTCCTTTAGTGATGACTTTTAGCGCAATGGAAGATTATTATCAAGAACAAGGGCGAGATTGGGAACGCTACGCCATGCTTAAAGCGCGTTTAATTGGCAATAGCCCTTATCATAATACACTTACTCAAATGCTACGTCCTTTTGTCTATCGTCGTTATATTGATTTTAGTGTTATTGACAGCCTGCGACGTATGAAAATGATGATTGCACAAGAAGTTCGACGTAAACAATTAACACATAATATTAAGTTGGGGGCAGGTGGTATTCGTGAAATTGAATTTATTGTACAAGTTTTTCAATTGATCCGCGGGGGACAAATTAAAGCATTACAGCAGCGCAATTTATTAACGGTATTGCCTCGCTTAGTTGAATATCAAATTATTAGTCAAAGCAGTTGTAATACTTTAACCAAAGCGTATTGCTTTTTACGGCGTGTGGAAAATATTATTCAAGCATTGGCCGACCAACAAACCCAAACCTTGCCAGACAAAGCACTTGATCAACAACGTTTAATGGCGGTATTAGGCTTTACTCATTGGCAGCAATTTAGTGAACAACTAAACCAACACATGCGAGCGGTGCATCAAGAGTTTTTACAATTAATTGGCGAAGAAAGCCCTAACCATCAAGCCAAAGATCAACAATGGCAGTTATTTTGGCAAACTTTAATACCGCAACAAGATGCAGTACTTGATAATAAAGAAAGTATTGCTTGGCTTACTAAGTTGTCACCTCATTGGCAAGCTGAAAAGGTTTTTAATACTCTTTATGATTTCAAGCAAGAAACCATAAAACGAGGCATTGGGCAGCGTGGTAGCCAAATACTTGATAAGCTTATACCGTTATTGTTGTGGCATTTAGCGCAACGACAAAGTCGTGATGATACCTTAAGACGAGTATTATTGGTGTTTAGTAAAATAATTACTCGTACTGCTTATCTTGAATTACTTTATGAGAATGAAGGCGCGTTAAAGCATTTGATCAAATTGTGTCAAGAAAGCGCATGGCTTGCTGAACATATTGCTAAGTATCCTATCTTATTAGATGAATTGATTGATCCTAAACTATTGCATAACCCTCCAGCTTTAAGTGAATACGCCAGTGAATTGCGGCAATTAATGTTGCGTATTCCTGAAGATGATCTTGAAGCACAAATGGACACTTTACGCCAATTTAAGCAGGCGCAGCATTTGCGCATTGCCGCTGGCGATATAGCTGGTGTACTACCTTTAGTAAAAGTAAGCGATCACTTAACTGCATTAGCTGAAGCGATAATTGATGAAGTGATCAATTTAGCATGGCAACAAGTTAGCCAAAAATTTGGCATTTTGCCGTCATTGCTCGGGCAAACGCATAAAGGGTTTGCAGCAATAGGTTATGGAAAATTAGGTGGTTACGAATTAGCTTATAGTTCAGATCTTGATCTTGTTTTTGTGCACGACAGTAAAATTGATGAATTAACTACAGGGGCTAAATCGGTATCGGCGAGTCAATTTTATGCCAAATTAGCACAACGTATTATGCATATTTTTAATACCCGTATGAGCAGTGGTATTTTATATGAACTCGATATGCGTTTACGACCGTCGGGTAATTCAGGGGTGCTAGTGGTGCATATTGATACCTTTGCTCAATACCAAAAACAAGAGGCATGGACATGGGAGCATCAAGCCTTAGTGCGCGCCCGAGCTGTTTATGGTCATAGTGCTTTAGTCGATAAATTTGCCAGTACGCGCTTAGCAATACTGACGTTAACACGCGATAAAGCCAAGCTACAAGCTGAAGTAGTAACCATGCGTAACAAAATGCGTACTCATTTAGATACATCCACAGCAAACCAATTTGATATTAAGCAAGGACGTGGTGGTTTAGTGGATATTGAATTTCTTGTGCAATATTTAGTATTAGCTTATGGCAGCCAATATCCGCAAATAGCGAAATATTCAGATAATCTACGTATTTTAGCACAACTAGCACACGTTAATATTTTAACACAGGCTCAACAACAGTTATTGAGTAGGGCTTATTGCCAATTAAGAGATTTTGGCCACCGTAATGCCTTACAAATGCAAACTATGCCTATTACCGATGAAATTAACAGGTTAAGTAAACAAGTTGCTGTTATTTATCAACAGTTTCTTAGGGCGTGCCCTACTTGAGTCACTTAATAATTTGTTTTAGGACGTAAACGTAAACACTGTTTATCAAGATACTTTTCGGGGTATTCAACAAAAACAATGGCGCGGTGCTTATAACAAAAATAAGTAGTAACACCGCCTTCTAATTGGCCATTTAATGCCTGTCCTATTTGAAAAGACATACGCGTAATTTCTTTATTAATACGAAAAGGATCTTTTACCACTAAATCACGGTTTATGCGCCAAATGACTTCTAACCCCTCTTTTTTGGCATATTCCGTTAGCTTTTGATAGAGCGTATGGCCTTTTCTAAACGCATAAGATCTTTTTATACCCTTCCATTTTTTAGGTAATGGTCGAGTGACCATACGCCTTGCTTCCATAAATTTGGTTAAATCACCAGTTGGGTCGGGTAAATAAACCACGCCATTACGTATTTTGGGGCCTTTATTTTCAAGATCAGGGTTTAAACTAGCATAAAAGCGTGACAAACCTTCAGCCGCGGCATTTTTAGATTCAACTTTTTCAAGCTTTTTAGCTTTGCGAGGAGGTTTTTTTTGTGCATTTTCTGATGAATCATCAACCGTAACGACAGTTTCTTCAGTAGGGCTTGTTGTACCACTTAATGACATTAAAAAATCAAAGTTAGTTATTAGCGCAAAAGCTATTGCCGCAAGTATTACCCCAAAAATTAAATTACGTAACCAAAAGTTCATAAGACGCTCGTTACTAAAATTGTTTTTTTATAATTATTAATAGTATATGAAAAATGGGTCTATGAAAAAATTTATTTGTACAGTGATGGCGCATCCTTGTCTGGACGTGTTTTAAAACGACGATGTAACCACATATATTGTTCAGGTTTTTTCATGATGGCTTTTTCGAGTTCTTGGTTAATACGGATTAAATCAGCTTCATCATTATCGGTTGGAAAATTTGCTAAGGGCTTGCTGATTTCAATAGTATAGCCACTGCCATCATCATTACGGGTTGGCGTAACCATAAAAGACTGTACATTAGGTTGGCGAGCAAAAATTAAGGTACCTGTGGTAGTAGCCGCATCTTTGACCGCAAAAAAAGGCACAAATAAGCTACGCTTGCGACCATAATCTTGATCGGGTAAATAAATGCAAGGTTCCCCTTCATTTAATGCAGCAATTAAACCTTTTACATCACGTTTACCCAACATATATTTGTTTGAACGACCACGACCTCGATATTGAAAATACTCCATTAATGGGTTGTTATGTGGGCGATAAAAAACCACGGTGGGATTTGCAACACCAATGCCGCGACAACTGACTTCTGCGCTTAAATAATGCATTGCTAACAATAACATGCCTTTGCCTTCTTTTTTGGCTTGAGCTAAGTTTTCTAAACCTTTCACTGTTACTTTTTGTTTGATGCGCCAATCAGGCCACCACCATCCCATACCCGTTTCAAGTAGAGCAATACCGGTATTTTCAAAGTTTTTTTTCAGCATTTGTTCTCGTTCATCAGTCGACATTTCCGGAAAACAAAGCGCTAAATTACGTGAGGCTACTTTTTTACGACTTCCTCCTATTTTATAAAAGAGACGTCCAATAAGGCGACCTAAAAAAAGTTGCAGCTTATAGGGCAGCCATGAAATGGTATATAAAACAAAAACACCAAGCCACGTTGGCCAGTATTTAGGCATTAAAAAAGACCACTTAAAATCAGGTTGTAATACTTTGTTTTTACTCACGGTATGCTTCAACTCACAAAATTTAATATGTTACACTTAGGCTATTATATCGATATCTATTGTGGATTACAGGATGAAAGTAGAAATCCCCGCTTTTTCTCAAGCCAATGTACTGGTTGTTGGCGATATTATGCTCGATCGTTATTGGTCTGGAGCAACACAACGTATTTCGCCCGAGGCACCCGTGCCTGTGGTACGCATTAATAATGATGAAGACAGACCGGGGGGCGCTGCTAATGTCGCCTTAAATATTGCCTCACTAGGTGGTAAGGCAAAACTTATTGGTATTACAGGAGCTGATGAAGCAAGTGATACCTTAGTCACAAAGCTGAGTGCGATGAATATTCGCTGTGATTTTGTTCAACAAGCTGATGTTCCCACTATTACCAAATTACGTGTGATGAGTCGTAATCAACAGCTTATTCGCCTTGATTTTGAAGAATCTTTGCATCAAGTTGAGAAATCAGCACTGCTTGAAAAAGTTGCCGAAAGTTTGGCTGAATACCACTTGTTATTATTATCAGATTATAACAAGGGGACGTTGTCAGAGGTGCAAAACTTGATCACCTTGGCTAGTAAACATCATATTCCCGTTGTGGTTGATCCAAAAGGTAATGATTTTAGCCGTTATCGTGGCGCAACGTTATTAACACCTAATATGAGTGAATTTGAAGCGGTTGTTGGGCAATGTCAATGTGAAGCCGATTTGGTGACTAAGGGGCAAAAACTCTTAGTAGAACTATCACTTGATGCTTTGCTAGTGACACGTTCAGAACACGGTATGACCTTGATCCGTAAAAATCAGCAAGAATTGCATTTACCCACGCAAGCGAAAGAAGTCTTTGATGTTACAGGGGCGGGTGATACTGTTATTGCTACACTGGCTTTAGCTATAGCGGCTAACGCAACTTACGGTCAAGCCAGTGCTTTGGCTAATATTGCAGCGGGGGTTGTAGTAGGTAAAATTGGCACTTCAACGGTGAGTGAAGCCGAACTTATGGCGCAAATATATACTGGCCAAGAAAGTGGTTTTGGGGTATTAAGTGAAGAACAACTAAAAATAGCTGTTGATATGGCTAAAGCCCGTGGTGAAAAAATTGTTATGACCAATGGCTGTTTTGATTTATTACATGCTGGCCATGTTTCTTATTTAGAAAATGCTAAAAAATTAGGAGACAGATTAATTGTTGCTGTCAATGATGATGCTTCGGTAACACGTTTAAAAGGGAGTGGTCGTCCTGTAAATCCGCTTGATAGACGTATGGCGGTATTAGCTGGTTTAGGAGCAGTAGATTGGGTTGTTGATTTCTCAGAAGATACACCACAGCGATTAATTGCTAATATTTTGCCGGATATTTTAGTAAAAGGTGGTGATTATCAAGTGACAGACATTGCTGGTGGTGCAGAAGTGTTAGCGAATGGTGGTGAAGTAAAAGTATTAAATTTTGAAGAGGGCGTTTCTACCACTGAAATTATTAATACTATTCGCTTAGAAGATTAACAGCCCCTAATGCTCACATAAATACTGAGCACAAAAGAAAGGGCGCAGTTTGCGCCCTAGTCAGTTTATTCCTAAGAATATTATATTTGTAACGCTTATTTCGTTAGCCCTTTATTGATATCAATAATATCTTGCTCAGAAATAGTTCCTGCGGCTCGTTTTAACGCTAAAATTGACTGAATATACCCATAACGAGTTGATGATAAATTGCGCTTGGCATTATATAAATTACGTGTGCTATTTAATACATCAACAATGGTACGCGTACCAACCTCAAAACCTGCTTCAGTGGCTTTTAGTGCACTTTCAGCACTGATCACTGATTGCTCTAATGCTTTAATACCTGAAATAGCAGCACGTACCGTATTAAAGGCATTACGGGTGTTTCTAACTACTTCACGGTGAGCTAATTCTAAATCTTGACTGGTTGCTACATAATTATGTTGAGCTTGACGTACCGCACTTGATGTTGCTCCACCTGAGTAAATAGGTACATTTAAGGTAATACCAAACGATTTATTATTGTAATACGGTGTATAAGGGAAAGAGTACGAACCCACAGCGGCATCAAAGCTTGATTTACTTTTTGATTTACCCATATTGCCGTTCAAATCAAGTGTTGGGTAATGCCCAGCTTGCGCTATATTAATATTCTCTTTAGCAATGTCCATTGCCACTTTTTGAATGATTAATTCTAAATTTTTGCTTTCTGCTATTTGTTGCCACTCATTAGCACTGTTCGGCATTATGTCAGTAGTGCTAAAAGTGCTTGTATCTAACGTACTTAAATTTTCAGGATAACGATTGGTGATAGTGCGGAGCGCTTCTTCAGTATTATAAACATTATTTTCAGCTTTAATGACTTCGGCTTCAGCATTATCAAATTGGGCTTGTGCTTCATGCACATCGGTTATCGCGGTTAAACCAACGGCGAAGCGTTGTTTAGTTTGCTCTAATTGACGCTCAATGGCTTTTTGCTCAGCTTTGGCAAACTCTAAATCATCTTTTGCTTTTAATACATCAAAATAAGCTTGCGTAACACGTAAAATAAGCTCTTGCTTGGCTAATTGAAAATTAATATCACTTTGATGAGCTTGCTTTTTCGCATTGTCCATACGCAACCATGAATCATGATGATAAAGCTGCATCGTTAAATTTGCCCCATAAGCAAGGCTGTCGGTTGCAGAAGTTATTGTTGAACCAACAGGACCAAAGGCATCATTATAGTTTTGTGAATCAGATTCGCGATAATTATAGCTACCTGAAGCACCAATTTGTGGTAGCAAAATAGCTCGAGCCTGTGCAATACCTTCTTTGGCTGCAAGCGCTTGTGCCTTGGCTTTTTGTACCACAGGATCGCTTTGTAACGCTAATTGATACATTTCTGCGAGATCTTCAGCATATAAATTACTGCTTGATGCACTTAACACTACACCAACAATAAATGAGGTAATAGATTTTTTCGTCATTGAGCTATTCCTTAAATGTACGTACTCTAACTAGGCATAAATTTTTGTCTAACAGCCTAAAATTTTTACTAACATATTTACTAGGTAGACAGTTTAATAAAAATAAATGTTTAACTTTACACTCTAGTGTAACAAAATATTTTCATTGGTCGATATAAAATATAAGCAAATATTAATATAATGGATAAATTAAGTAAAATACAGCCATTTGATCATCGAGATGTAGATACTTTACAAATCATTACGCGATATCAAGGTTTTTTCAAAGTCGACGAATATGCTTTACGCCACCGTCTCTTCAATGGCGGTTACAGTAAAGTATTGAGTCGAGAAATTTTTGATAGAGGTGACGCAGTTGTTTTAATGCCATATGATGCAATTAATGATCGCGTGGTCTTCACCTGTCAATTTCGCCCTGGCGCACTAAATCGAGAACAAACACCTTGGTTGTTAGAGTTTATTGCAGGTATGTTTGCTGATAATGAAAACCCTGTTGATGTAGCAATTCGCGAAGCGAAAGAAGAAGCTAATTTAATGCTAACGCCTGATAATATCCAGCCGATTATGCAATATTTTTCAAGCCCAGGTGGTACGAATGAAAATATTCATTTATATCTTGGCTTAATTGACAGTACTAATATAGCAGGGGTTTATGGCTTACCTGAAGAAGGTGAAGATATTTTAGTGACCAGTTTTTCTCGCCTTGAAGCCATGGAACTATTAGCACAAGGTAAAATTAATAACGCCGCAACGGTTATTGGGTTACAATGGTTGCAGTTAAATTATTTAAACTTGCAATCACAACTATACCCATGATACTTCAAGATGCGAGTTTCAGGATGCCTGAGCGATTCATGGTCAAGGCGCATCTTTTTATTAATGGTGTTCCCTTAAAAATAGATGCAACGAAGAGCATGATTTGCTCAGGTATCTCCGTAGGGCTGGTTTATAAACGC
>WFQC01000176.1 GCA_015487235.1 Alteromonadaceae bacterium | reverse complement strand
TCGTCGCCTTGTTCAGCTCACTGTTAATGAAGATGAACAAAATGAAACCATTGAACTTATGGATATGCTGTTGTCAAAAAAACGCAGTGGTGATCGTAAAGAGTGGCTGCAAAATAAAGGTAACTTGGCCGTAGAAGCAATTGGTTTATAGCCTTTATAACTAACCTCATATATGAGGTTAACGAGTAAATGGTTCGCTGAAAATTAAAAGCGCTAGCTATTATTGGCTAACGCTTTTAATAAAATTTAGTTGTTTGGGCTATTTTTCATGGTAGCCTGTATTTTTAAGATATTTTGCATAGTCTCTATCACTATGCTCTATGTGATAGAGTAACCAATCATTTAACAAGGTTAGTTCCTTATCAACAGCTTGCTGATCACCTAATGATATTTTGTTTTGGTGTTCTCGTAGCTCCGCGATTAATTTTTTATGTACCTCTTTATGTTGCTCTGTTTGTGGGTAGTTATAACTTGCAAATAAGTTTTCTTCCCATTCAAAATGAACCTCAGTGTAGTTGATTAAAGCGTCAAGCGCTTTAGCAATAGCAGCTTTACTGCGGTTATTTGCTGAAAGAACATGTATTTCATTCATCATATCTAACATTTTATGATGTTGCCTATCGGCTTCTTTTATCCCTATTTCATAGCTTTTTTGCCAAGTAAGTAAATGCTGACTTTGTTGATTTTGGAAAAAGCTGCTTTCATCAATTTGATAACGTTGCACAATAATTTTCATTTCTTTTGACATAGCAGATAATCTAGAACCCGCTTCTGCAAGTGTTGTCGCGGCTTTTGCTGAATTATTGGCAACGTCACTGATTGTAACAATACTGCGAGCAACTTCGTCAGAAACAACCGATTGTTCTTCTACGGCTGTTGCAATTTGAGTGCTCATATTGGTAATTTCATCAACAGATTTTGTTATATCGGTTAACACATTACCTGCTTGTTTAGAGTGTTCTACAGCACTTTGCGCACAAGATTGGCTTTCATCCATAGCACTTGAAACATCATTAATACCATTTTGAATTAGCTCGATCATATTATGTATTTCTAGCGTTGAGTCTTGGGTGCGTTGAGCGAGTGTTCTCACTTCATCAGCAACAACGGCAAAACCTCGCCCTTGTTCACCAGCTCGCGCCGCTTCAATTGCGGCATTTAATGCCAGCAAATTGGTTTGATCGGCAATACCTTTAATAACATCTAATATGCTGGTAATGTTATTACTGTTTTCTCTTAATACATGAACGCCTTTTACAGCTTGCTCAATATTATTAGCAAGTAGGTTAATAGCACTAATGGTTTCTTGTACTACCTCACTACCATTATTAGCATTATTACTGGCTTGTTGTGCTGCAGAAGTACCAAGTTCAGTGCTTTGCGCTACCTCATTAATTGAAGCGCTCATTTCTGTAATAGCGGTAGAAACTTGAGTCAGTTCCTGTGATTGTAACAGCATACCTTCAGCGGTGTTGGTACTTTCTTGTGCTACTTCATTGGCGTTGCTGGCGATTTCATTACTTGAATGATGAATAGAAGCAATAGCTCTGCTCATCCCTTCAGCAATTTCATTAATGCCCGTTGCGATCAGCTTCAACTCATCTTGTGTTGCTAGGGTTAAACGGGCATCAAGGTTGCCTTCACAAATAGCATCGGCTGTTGTCATCATTTCTTTTAAACTCTTACGAATAGCAAGATAAATACCCATGTAGCTGTAAGATAATAAGAGTATTACGGCAATTATTATAACGATGTGTAGGCTAATGGTACTTTTTGCTGCCGCAATTTGTTGATTCATGCGATCGTTTAGCATGGGTTGCATTTGATCGAATAATGAAAGTAGCGCTGAAATTGTTTTGGTACCTTCATTAAAAAAGCTTTCAGAACTAACGCTTGGGGTTGTGGCATTAACTATTTCTTGGTGAGCTAAAGCTAAGTAACTATTTAATAGTTTATCTGCTTCAGCATAATTTGCACCTAAAGCACTTTGTATTTCTGGTGCGCTTTTAAACAAATAATCTATATCTTTACGTAATTTTTGCGCTGTTTTTGTTTCTGCTAATGAGGTGATTAAAAGTTTATTATCGGTGGTTAATGCGTTTGCCGCTATAACCCCCGCTCCTTTACCACGTAGTTGCCCTAACGACTCTACTTGATTTGGAATGGTATGCAATAAGCTGTTAATAAGGTAACTATTTGCAGGGTCTTTTTCTTGTAGCATATGGCCTTGTCGACCAATAGTGTCCATAAAGTCGAGCACTTTAGCAATCAATTGTGTGTACTGTTGAAAAACCATTTTGGCTGAATTTTGGTAAGCTTTTGCTGTGATTGATTGCCATTGTTCTTTCAACTGTAGAGGAAAGTTTTCTGTGGCTAAAACGTCTCCTAATGTTTGATCTATGGTTAACAGTTGTTGAAAGTCTTGGGCTACTTGGCTTCTTTTTTGTTGAATTTTACGGTCAATATTTTTATTGCCATTTAAATAAACATTTGTCATACCACGGGTTTGCGCGATATGTTCTGCCAAGTTACGTAAAGGCACAATATAGGCTGAAGCTCGTAGTTTATATTCGGCGCTATTAACGGCATCTAACTGCTCTTTTGCCAACATCGAAAACAAAAATAATAGCGGGATAATGCATAATAGCGAAACCGTGATAAATTTTGCTTTAAATGAAAGTGTGTTTGAAAATTTAATCGCCGGTGAGAAAAACTTTTCCATAAAATAATCCCTATACGTGTAATACCAACCCTAATAAATAACTGATCAACCTTGCTGGTTAAAATAATGCCTAGCTGTGTTATGAATTTTGTAAGTAGAATAACTGCTTACTACAATTCAAGCCTTGCTAACCATCATTTTTCCTGCGCAAATTTTAGATCATCTACTTGATAGGCTTGGTACAATTATTGTACTGTTCACAGTACTCAGTAAAAAATGAGCGTTAAGGTAACCCATGAAGTATGGACGAATAAATTATATTTTAGTCTAATTTTTTGACTTTTTTGATTAATGTCAAATAATCGCGGTATTTTATAGTGATTGAGTAACTCAGTGATTAATTAATGTTTAGAGGTCAACCAGTAGGTGAGTTTTTGCAATCTCTCTTATGTGCAAGATAGCTTTTTGCTTTACTGGGATAATTTGAAAAAATACCATCAACGCCTAATGCTTTCATTGTGTTAATGTCGTCAATTTCATCTACGGTATAAACAAACACTTTAATATTGCGCTGGTGAGCATCAAACACAAATTTTTCACTAATAAAATCAACATCAAGATGTACAGAATAGGCATTTAATTCTTCAGCAAACTGAGCATAATTAAGGGGATAACAAGCGGTTAACGCACCAATTGGATATTGAGGGTGTTGATGTGATATTTGTTGTAATAAATGATGATTAAACGAAGAAATTAATAACTGTTGATCACTAAAATGATATAAACGCTGCGCATCTGCAAGGTTTTTATACAATAAAGAAAGATCTGAGACACCTTTAAGCTCAATATTTACAAAACACTGTCCAGCAATAACAGCAAGTACTTCAGCTAAGGTGGGTATTTTTTCTCCTTTACCTGCATCTAAGGTACGAATATGAGCAAAACTATGGTTTTTAAGTTGACCTTGCCCATTGGTAGTACGATGTAGCCAGCGATCATGAATAACAACTAGCTGTTTATCAATTTCATGCACATCAATTTCAATGCCATCTACATCCATTTTTATGGCTTGTTTTATGGCTAGCAATGTATTTTCGGGTTCATGGCCGCTAGCACCACGATGCGCAATAACTAGCATGATATTTTTATCTCTAGCATAAAATGGTTTAAAGTATTAAAGCGTAGTCGTACAAGTTTATCAATGTGTCAACCCGCTTTTCTTTTTAAGCTTTTGGTAAGTTTATATAATTTAGATACAGGCGTATTTTGATTAACCACTAGCATCCACTTATAAGGTCACAACGAACAACTGAGTCGTTATTTAGGGTCTAAAAAATTATATTCCTTGTTATTTTTAGGGTAATAGATCCACAAAAACCCACAAATTCATTAACTTCCCTTAAAGCCTTTATTTTCTTGGTTTATAGCCTGATCAAAATCGTCATTCTTTGCTTGACATTCATTTGCTTTACTCTCTAAACTGTATCAATGTGGAGAAAAGTGGAATATTGTGGATCTTAATCCATAAATGTTACTTTTTAAGGCAAGTTAAAGCGCAAATAAAAGCAGAGAAATAACAACTTTATGTTTAGAGGAACCAGTGCCATAACGCTTGATAGCAAGCATCGTTTGACGATACCAACGAAGTATCGTAACGAGCTGGTGACTGAGTGCGACCGAAAATTGGTGTGTACTGTAGACATTCAATATCCCTGTTTGTTGCTTTATCCGTTACCCGAATGGGAAGAAATTGAATTAAAACTTTGTCGCTTATCAAGTATGAACAAGCAAGAACGCTTGTTTCAGCAAGTTTTATTGGGTAATGCTACCGATTGTGAAATGGATAAAAATGGCCGTTTATTAATTAGCGGCCCACTGCGTAAACACGCAAATTTAGAAAAAAATATTATGCTGGTTGGTCAATTAAGAAAATTTGAGATTTGGAGCGAAAGTGCTTGGCAAGCTCAAATGCAGCAAGGAATTAGTCAGATCCAATCTGGCGAAATTGAATTGACCGAAAGATTACTCGATTTATCACTATAACTAAAACGATAAGACAAACGAATGTCGACAGAATATGCACACATTTCCGTATTGCTTGATGAAGCAATTACAGGGCTAGCAATTAAACCTTCGGGTTGCTATATCGATTGTACTTTTGGTCGAGGTGGGCACTCGGGATTAATTTTGTCACATTTAGCGAAAGACGGACGCCTTATTGCAATTGATCGTGATCCTCGTGCTATTGCTGCAGCAGAAAAATTTGCAGACGATTCACGCTTTTGTATTGAACATCAAGGTTTTGCTGATTTAAAAGCGGTGGCTGATAAGCATCAAGTTACCGGTAAAGTAGACGGAATATTACTTGACCTTGGTGTTTCTTCACCTCAGTTAGATGAAGCTGAGCGAGGCTTTAGCTTTATGAAAGACGGCCCTTTAGATATGCGCATGGATACCACCAAAGGGCAAACTGCGGCACAATGGCTAGCCAATGCTGACGTTGAAGACATTAGTTGGGTATTAAGAACATTTGGTGAAGAAAAACATGCTTGGCGCATTGCTAATGCTATTGTTGATAGCCGAGAAACACAACCCTTGCAGCGTACAGCCCAATTAGCACAATTAATTAAACAAGTTGCTCCGCAACGTGAACTTAAAAAACATCCTGCTACCCGTAGCTTTCAAGCGATACGAATTTATATCAACAGTGAATTAGAGCAAATAGAACAAGCACTGAATGCCTCGTTAGAGGTTTTAGCGCCCGGCGGACGTTTAGTGGTGATCAGCTTTCATTCTCTTGAAGATCGTTTGGTAAAACAATTTATGAAAAAGCATTCGCAAGGAAAACAAGTTCCGCGGGGCTTGCCTGTTACAGAAGCAGAATTGGCAAAAGGCAAAAAACTGGCCTTAATTGGGCGTAAATTAAAACCGAGCAAAGATGAAGTTAGTCAAAATGTACGCTCTCGCAGCTCGGTAATGCGCGTTGCAGAGCGTTTAGCAACCACAGCGGAATAAGCGCAGGCTTATTGGGTTAATAACAAGCTTATGAGCAAGCAAAGAATAGCATTAACCATTGAAGTTTGGCGTGATATTAAACGTCATCTTTTTGTTTATTTTTTGCTGATCCTTGTGGTGATTTCGGCATTTGCGGTGATTTATTTTACTCATTTAAATCGACAAGCAACGAGTCAGGTAGAAATGTTGTTAGCAGAGCGAGATGAGCTAGATATTGAATACCGAAATTTATTATTAGAGCAAAACAGTTTAGCTGAACATAGTGATATTGAGAGCAAAGCTAAAAAATATTTACAAATGAAAAGACCCACGGCAAAAGACGAAGTACTGATTCGTTTGCCGTAACTATAGAGAAAAATAGACAGCAAAAATAAATGAATAAAAGTGTTAAACGAACCAGTGACAAATACAAACCAAGTATCGCTAATTGGCGGTTTTACTTGGTGCTGTTTGTTATTGCTTTTATTTATTTAGGCTTAATGGCTCGCGCGGCTTACATTCAAGTCATTGAGCCTGATATGTTGAAAAAACAAGGTGATATGCGTTCATTACGGGTTGCTACAACCCAAGTTGAGCGTGGCACCATTACTGATAGAAACGGCCATGAACTGGCGATCAGTGTACCCGTTGAAACGGTGTGGGCAGATCCAAAAATTATTCTTGAAAAAAACGCACTAAAAATGACTGAGCATTGGCAAGCTTTAGCTGAAGTGCTTGATCAAGACGTAAAAAAATTAACTAACCGAGTATTAAAGCGTCCTAATAAGCGTTTTGTGTTTTTAGAGCGCCAAGTTTCACCTGCGGTTGCCAACTATATTAAAAAATTAAATATTCCTGGTATTCATTTACGTAAAGAGTCAAAACGCTTTTATCCTGCTGGTGAGATCAGTGCACATGTGGTCGGTTTTACCAATGTTGACGACCAAGGTATTGAAGGTATTGAGCGGGTTTATGACCAAGTTTTAACAGGTAAAGGTGGCGCTAAACGTTTTCGTAAAGACGCCAAAGGGCGCAAAGTTGAAATTTTATCTGTTGAAGCGGCTAAAAAACCACAAAATGTAGTACTCAGTATTGATCAACGCATTCAAGCTATAGCGTATAAAGAATTAAAAGGGGCGGTAAGTGCTTTTAAAGCCACTTCGGGGTCTGTGGTTGTGGCTAATGTGCATACAGGTGAAATTTTGGCTATGGTTAATAGCCCTTCTTATAACCCGAATAACCGAGCTAAAACGGCTATTCATCGTTTTAGAAATCGTGCTATTACCGATATGTATGAGCCGGGTTCTACAATGAAGCCGCTAACAGTATTAACTGCGTTAGAATTCGGCTCTATTGATGCTGATACCGTTATTGACACTAACCCAGGGTGGATGCGTTTAGGCGGCCGTCGAGTTTCTGATCCGATTAATCGCGGCAAATTAAGTGTTACAGAAGTTTTAGTGACTTCATCAAATATGGGAACAAGTAAAATTGCTTTATCTGTGCCTAAAGAATTCTTTTTAGATAAGTTTTTTGAAGTAGGTTTTGGTGAAGAGACTGGCATAGGGTTAATTGGCGAGAGCATGGGTATTATGCATGACCGTGCTCGTTGGTCGCAATTTGAACTGGCCACGTTGTCATGGGGAGCTGGTTTAGCTGTGACGCCGCTGCAGCTTGCGAAGTTTTACACTATTTTAGCGAATAATGGCATTAAACGCCCTTTTAGTATTTTAAAACAAGATGAACAAAGCTTAGCTGCGCAAGAAACCGAACAAATCTTTTCGCCCGAGCATACCAAACAAGTATTAGCAATGCTTGAAAAAGTGGTCGAAGAACACGTACATAAAGCGAAAGTACCTGGTTACCGTGTTGGTGGTAAAACGGGTACAGCATTTAAAGCGATTGCAGGCGGTTATGGTAATGATTATGTGGGCTTGTTTGCGGGAATTGCCCCAATTGAAAACCCTGAGGTAGTGGTTGTGGTGGTGATTAATGAGCCCGCTGGTGATTTATATCATGGCGGCGAAGTTGCTGCCCCAGTATTTTCGCGTGTAATGCAAGGCGCTTTGCAAGTTTTAAATATTGCGCCGAGTGTTTTGCCAATAACAACCTCTCAGGTTCGTAAGCAAAAATCAGAGCTGGCGGAGGACGATTATGCTTGATTATAGTCAGTTTTCAATCAGCGACACCTTAGCTAACTTTTCAATTGAAGTTTGCGCTAACGATCAAGTTCAGCTAAAAGATTGCCGAGCTATAGTAAATGATACTCGCGTATTGGCGGAAAATGATATTTTTTGTGCTGTTATTGGCAGCGAGCAAGACGGGCGTAATTATATCGATCAGGCTATTAAGGGCGGTGCTGCACTAGTTTTAAGTGAATGCACCCAAGCTGCACAGCACGGAGAGGTTTCGCGTGGTAGAGTTGGCACTAAAACCGCTGTTATTATTAAGTTTTATCAGTTGAATAAGCATTTGTTTAGCTTGTGTCAGCACTATTATCAGTTTCCTCAAGCCAATATGACGGTTATTGGTATCACCGGCACTAATGGTAAAACAAGCACGTGTCAGTTAGTGGCGCGTTTATTAGAAAATAATCAACAATCTTGTGCTGTTATTGGCACGTTAGGCGTAGGTACAATTGATGCATTGACCCCTATTGCAAATACGACACCTAGTGCCACTATATTGCATGATTACTTTAATCAATTTAAAGCTAAAGGCATTGAAAATATTGCCATGGAGGTATCATCTCATGCCTTATCTCAAGCGCGTATAGCCGCCGATATCATCAATATTGCTGTTTTTACTAATTTGTCACGAGATCACCTTGATTATCACAAAAGCATGACGGCTTATGCCGCGGCTAAACAACGTATTTTTACGGGTAATAATACCCAAATAGCGGTAGTTAATGCAGATGACCAACAAGCTCAAGCATGGTTAGCACAATGGCCTAGTGAACAACAAGTTTATGTTTTTGGTCATCATTTTTCTCTAAGTGATTATGATTTTTATGTACAAGCAAGCCATGTTAAACATCATCATCAAGGTGTAAGCTTTACTCTGGTAACCCATTTGGGTGAACAGCGAGTAAATAGCCCATTACTTGGCCAATTTAATATTGATAACTTACTGGCTGCCGTTGCCGTTTTATTAGCAAAAGGCATTGATTTTAATCGAATTTGTCAAGCTATTTCATTATTAAAACCGGTAACTGGTCGTATGGAAGCTTTTACTGCTCCTAAGCAAACGACAGCAGTTGTTGATTATGCTCATACCCCTGATGCGTTAGCGAATGCTTTAAAAGCATGTCAAGAACATTGCTCAGGAAAACTTTGGGTCGTTTTTGGGTGTGGTGGCGATAGAGATCAAGGTAAACGTGCTTTAATGGGGCAAATTGCAGAGCAATATGCAGATCACGTTATTATTACCAATGATAACCCTCGCAATGAAGCTCCAGAGTTGATCGCTAATGATATTTTAATGGGCTGTCAGCACCCTGAAAAAATCGCCATTATTTTAGATCGCAAACAAGCGGTACTTTCTACTTTAGCGCAAGCAAAAGCGGATGACATTGTATTACTTGCCGGTAAAGGTCATGAAAACTACATCATTATAGGTGAGCAACAATTACCCTATGATGAGCGTGCCTTAGTACAAGCATTTTTTCAGCAACAAACTAAAAATAATAATAATGAGGTGTCTTTATGATCCCACTGTCACTTGAAGAAATCGCTCAAGCAGTTGCTGGAGAATTAGTCAATACTGATAATACCCTTAAGGTTGATAGTATTAATACGGATAGTCGCTCGCTTGTTGCAGGGCAGCTTTTTATCGCCTTAAAAGGGCCTAATTTTGATGCTCATCGTTTTATTGAACAGGTGGTTAAACAAGGCTGTGCTGCTGTGATTGTTGATCACTTGCAGGCGATTAATATTCCACAAATTATTGTAAAAGATACGCGTTTAGCGCTAGGAAAACTAGGCGCTTATGTTAAAGCAAAAATTTCGCCTAAAACAGTGGGTATTACGGGAAGTAGTGGTAAAACAACGGTCAAAGAGATGACCGCCGCTATTTTATCGCGTTTAGGTAATGTGTTAGCAACACAAGGTAATTTTAATAATGATATTGGTGTGCCCTTAACGCTGTTACGGTTAACTGATGAGCATGATTTTGCTGTAATTGAAATGGGGGCTAATCATTTAGGTGAAATAGCATATACCACCAATTTAGTGAAACCTGATGTAGCGGTGATCAATAATATCGCACCTGCTCATTTAGAAGGTTTTGGCGACTTATGCGGTGTTGCTCGTGCTAAAGGCGAAATTTTTGAAGGCTTATCTAAAGACGGTGTTGCCTTATACAACCAAGACAGCCGTTATGCCGATAAATGGACATGGCGTTTAACCGATAAAAATGTACGCAAGTTTTCTTGCTTTAATAAATCAGACTGTTACAGCGAAGAAGTTGTGCTTGACGATAACGGTTGTGCCTCTTTTAAACTAAGCACTTATAAGGGTTCTACTTATATCGAACTCACTATTCCGGGGCGTCATAATGTTTGTAATGCGGTTGCCGCCGCCGCTATTGCGCTTGAATTTGGTGCTAGCTTAGATGATATTCGCTTAGGTTTAGCGTTAATGAACCCAGTCAAAGGGCGGTTAAATTTATTTCAACTAACTGATAAATTACGGCTAATTGACGACACCTATAATGCTAATGTTGAATCGGTGAAAGCCGCCATTGAATTACTGGCGAGCTACCCAGGTCGACAAGTCTTAATTTTAGGAGATATGGGCGAGTTAGGCAGTGATGCTCGCCGTTATCATCAAGAAGTTGGTGAATATGCTTACCAACAAGGAATTAGCGATGTTTATACCTTAGGTGTGCTAAGTCAAAGCTCAACCGATGCGTTTGTGCAGCAAGCTAAAAATCAAGCAACTACGGTTTGTGCGCAACATTTTAGTGCACGAGAAAACTTAATCGCACATCTTATGGCGCAGCTAGAGCATGAAGAACAACATATTGCTATTTTAGTGAAGGGCTCTCGTAGTGCTCATATGGAAAATGTTATCGAGCAAATTAAGTGTGCTTTTGCTCAACCACCTGAAGCCATAGAGCAGGAGTCGCATTCATGTTAGTTTGGTTAGCCGATTATTTAACACAGTATTTTTCTTTTTTTAATGTTTTTTCTTACTTAACGATGCGCGCCATCATTAGTACGCTAACGGCCTTAATTATTTCTTTATATTTTGGTCCTAAATTGATCCGTTATTTACAAAAAATGCAAATAGGGCAAACGGTTAGAGATGATGGCCCAGAAAGTCATTTATCAAAATCAGGCACGCCAACAATGGGCGGTATTTTAATTTTAGCGGCTATTGTGATCAGTGTTTTGCTGTGGGCTGATTTGTCTAATGTTTATGTGTTAACGGTACTTTTTGTCATTATTAGTTTTGGCATTATTGGTTTTGTTGATGACTACCGTAAAGTTATTCGCAAAGATGCTAATGGCTTAATTGCACGTTGGAAATATTTTTGGCAAACCGTTATTGGCTTAGCAACGGCAGTATTTCTTTATGCTAATGCACAAGATCCTGCTGAAACAGCATTATTAATCCCTTTTATTAAAGATGTTATGCCTCAGTTAGGTTTGCTGTATATCGTGATCACTTACTTCGTTATTGTTGGAACCAGTAATGCTGTTAATTTAACCGATGGTTTAGATGGTTTAGCGATTGTGCCTACCATTATGGTTGCTGGTGCTTTTGCTGTATTTGCCTATGTTACAGGACACGTTAATTTTTCTAATTACTTACAAATTCCTCATATTGCCTTAACCAGTGAATTAGTGGTGGTGTGTACTGCCATTGTTGGTGCTGGTTTGGGCTTTCTATGGTTTAACACTTATCCCGCTCAGGTATTTATGGGCGATGTAGGCTCGTTGGCTCTGGGGGCTGCTTTAGGGGTTATAGCCGTATTAGTTAGACAAGAATTAGTTTTATTTATTATGGGTGGAGTTTTTGTGATGGAAACCATATCCGTTATTTTACAAGTAGGTTCCTATAAATTACGCGGGCAGCGTATTTTTCGCATGGCGCCTATTCACCACCATTATGAGTTAAAAGGCTGGCCAGAGCCGCGTGTTATCGTGCGCTTTTGGATCATCTCATTAATGTTGGTATTAATTGGTTTAGCCACCTTAAAACTACGATAATTATTAAGGAATAAAGCACTTTATGTCACTAATAACGCACTTACAACATAAACAAGTACTGGTACTCGGGCTGGGTATGTCAGGTTTGTCATGTGTGCGTTATTTAACAGAGCAAGGTGTTCGTTTCGCTGTGAATGACAGTAGAGAAAACCCTGTAGACAGTACATGGTTTAAACAAACATATCCTAATGTTAACTTGGTTATTGGACATTGGGATGCTAGCCTGATTGCTCAAGCTGATGTGATTATTGTTAGTCCAGGTGTTAATTTAAATGAAGCGACTATAGCCAGCAATATTAGTGAAAACTGCCAAGTATTAGGGGATGTAGAGCTCTTTTTTCAATGCGTTAATGAGCATCAAATTGCTACAAAAGTTATAGCTGTTACTGGCTCTAATGGTAAATCAACTGTGGTGAGCTTGTTGGCACATATTGCTCGTGAATTACATATCAAAGCGCAACTTGCCGGTAATATTGGCGTGCCTGTACTTGATACCTTAAATACGCTATTAAGTGATGATATAGATTGCTTGATCCTTGAGCTTTCAAGTTTTCAGCTCGAAACCTTAAAAAGCATGCGAGCAACCGCTGCAACAGTACTTAATATAAGTGATGATCACCTTGATCGCCATGTCACTATTGAGAACTATCAAGCAATTAAACAACGCATTTATCATCAAAGTCAGTCGATTATTTTTAATCGTGATGATGCGTTAACTTACCCTAACAAACTCACAGCCACACAAAAAGTGAGTAGTTTTGGTAGTGATGTAGCGCAAACTGATGAGTTTGGTCTTGTCAATAGTGCACAAGGGTTACAACTTATGTTTGGCCAACAAGTTTTATTGCCTATTAGCCAATTACCAATTGCGGGTATTCACAATGCCTTAAATTGTTTGGCTGCGCTAGCGTTGGGGTATCAACTTGGTTGGCCGCTTGGCGCTATGGTTAAAGCCTTAACAAGCTTCAAAGGGTTAGCTCATCGGTGTGAAAAAATTATCAGCCATGATGCTATTACGTGGATTAATGATTCTAAAGCTACGAATGTTGGGGCAACATTAGCTGCTATTGAGGGATTAGCTAAAGCAAAAACAGCTGAACAAAAGTTAATTCTTATTGCGGGTGGAGATGGTAAAGGTGCAGATTTTTCACCATTAAAACAAGCTATTGATCATCATATTGACTATTTGATCACTTTAGGAAAAGACGGCGCCCAATTAGCCGCATTAACGGCAGAAGCGCAAAGGGTTCATTCACTCGAACAAGCTGTGTTTATGGCAAAACAACAAGCAAGTCAAGGCGATATTGTTTTATTATCGCCAGCGTGTGCCAGCCTTGATATGTTTAAAAACTTTGCAGCGCGTGGCGAATGTTTTATTCAGGCTGTTCATCAAGTTAATCGCGATAGTGTGCAGGAGGTTAGTAATGACTAGTATAGCCTCACCTAAATCAATGTTGAGCAACATGATGGAGAAGCTTAGCCATTTTTCTTTGGTTTCTGCATTATTAGGTACAGAAACGTCATCATCAAATTCAGGGCAAATGACATTTGATCGCAGCTATTTATTGTTGGCAATTATGATGTATGTAATTGGTCTGGTGATGGTGGCAAGCTCATCAATGCCTGTTGCTGAACGTCTGCATGGTAACCCATTTTATTTTATTACTCGTCATTTTATTTACATTGCTTTAAGCCTAGGTATTGCTGCTGTTGCGTTACAAGTACCGATGAGTTGGTGGCAAAAATCAAGTGGTACCTTGCTTATGGTCGCGTTGGCATTATTAGTTGCCGTTTTAGTGGTGGGACGTAATGTTAATGGTTCAACCCGTTGGTTAGTGCTTGGTCCTATAACAGTACAGGCAGCAGAGCCCGCAAAACTCTTTTTCTTTTGTTATTTGTCTGCTTATTTAGTACGTCGCCGTGATGAAGTATTAGAAAACTTTAAAGGCTTTATTAAACCCTTAGTGGTATTTTTTGTGCTCGCTGTTTTGCTATTAGCGCAACCTGATCTAGGCACGATTGTGGTGATGTTTGTTACCACAATCGGTTTGCTTTTTTTGGCAGGGGCTAAATTATGGCAATTTATTAGTATTACTGCGGTTGGTCTTATTGCTATTTTTCTACTCACCCTTGAACCTTATCGCTGGCGCCGTATTACGGGTTTCTTAGATCCGTGGCAAGATCCTTTTGGTACTGGTTATCAATTAACTCAGTCATTAATGGCTTATGGGCGCGGTGAAATATTTGGTCAAGGGCTAGGTAATAGTATTCAAAAATTAGAGTATTTACCTGAAGCTCATACTGATTTTGTTATGGCCGTACTTGCTGAAGAATTTGGTTTTGTTGGTATTTCTGTCATTTTGTTATTGAGTGCCATTTTAGTGTTTAAAGCAATGTTATTAGGGCGTAAAGCTTTAATTAAAGAACGTTATTTTGAAGGTTTTTTCGCATACGCCATTGGTATTTGGATGTGCTTTCAAGCGGCAGTAAATATCGGGGCGAGCGCAGGTATTGTGCCCACTAAAGGGTTAACAATGCCATTGATCAGCTATGGTGGCAGCTCAATGATTATTATGAGCTTAGCATTGGTGGTCTTAATGCGAATTGATCATGAATTACGGTTGCAAAGTATTCAAGCAACCAGTACCGGAGGGCGAAAATGACGCAGTGTAGTCAACAACGCCCAACATTACTTGTAATGGCAGGCGGAACGGGTGGCCATATTTTTCCAGGGCTTGCTGTTGCCGAAGAATTAGCCGCTAAGGGCTGGAATATTCATTGGTTAGGCACAGAAAAACGCATGGAGGCACATTTAGTGCCACAACATGGCTTCGCTATTTCTTTTATTAACATAGCTGGAGTACGTAATAAAAACTGGCAAACATTATTGAAAACGCCTTTTTATTTAATTCAATCGGTATTGCAATCAATTAAGGTGATTCGCAAGGTGAACCCTGATGTTGTTTTAGGTATGGGCGGCTATGCGAGTGCCCCGGGTGGCTTTGCTGCATGGTTATTAGGTAAACCGTTAGTTTTACATGAGCAAAATGCTGTAGCAGGGCTGAGTAATCGCTTTTTAGCGCGCTTAGCAACTAAGGTATTAAGTGCTTTTCCTCACGCGTTTAAAGGTGCAATTGATTATCAGGTTATTGGTAACCCATTACGTAAAGATATTATTGCAAGTGAGGTTAACGTTTCTGAAAACCCTGCCAGTAGCAAAAAAGTGTTAGTGGTTGGCGGTAGTTTAGGTGCGCAAGTATTGAACGAAACCGTACCTAAAGCGATGAACCAAATAAAAGTACAAAATATTAATGTTTGGCATCAAACGGGTAAAGGTAATCAAGAGCGTGTGCTGGCCAGTTATCAAGAATATGGTTTGGCCAATGATAAGGTTAAAGTCACCGAGTTTATTGATAATATGGCTGAAGCCTACCAATGGGCTGACGTGGTTATTTGTCGTGCCGGTGCTTTAACGGTATCTGAACTCGCTATGGTTGCCAAACCCGCTATTTTTATTCCTTTACCGCATGCTGTTGATGACCATCAAACTAAAAATGCTATGTATTTGGTATCGCGTGGTGCAGCCAAATTAATTGCCCAAAAAGATTTTACCGGTACTTCATTAGCACAAATGCTTAATAGTTTATTTATTTCTGATACGGTTTTACAAAAAATGTCAAAAGCTGCTCACGATGCTGCTCATGCCGATGCCACATTACAGGTGGTGAAAATTATTCAATCATTAGCAACAACAAAGGAAGCAAAATGACTCATTTAAATGCCAATAATACTGCTGTTGCTCGTGACAATGCTTATAAACGCCCTGAAATGCGCCGTGTAAAACGAATACATTTTGTGGGTATTGGTGGTGCTGGTATGGGCGGTATTGCTGAAGTTTTACTTAATGAAGGTTATCAAATTTCAGGGTCAGATATAGGCGAAAACTTAGTGGTTAAACGTTTACGATCTTTAGGCGCTGAAATTGTTATTGGTCACAATAGTGCCAATGTTGAAGGAGCCAGTGTTATCGTGGTTTCTACAGCTATAAAAAATGATAACCCTGAACTGATCACCGCTGCACGTTTGCGTATTCCTGTTGTTCGTCGCGCCGAAATGCTTGCTGAACTCATGCGTTTTCGTCATGGTATTGCCATTGCAGGAACCCATGGCAAAACAACTACCACCAGCTTGATCGCCAGTGTTTTTGCTGAAGCTAAACTTGACCCAACCTTTGTGATCGGTGGGTTGCTCAATAGTGCGGGTACTAATGCTCGTTTAGGCACAAGTCGTTATTTAATTGCTGAAGCGGATGAAAGTGATGCTTCATTCTTACATTTACAACCTATGGTTGCGGTGATCACAAATATTGATGAAGATCACATGGATACTTACGGTGGTGATTTTAATAAGCTAAAAGATACTTATATTGATTTTCTACATAACTTACCGTTTTATGGGGTGGCTGTTGTTTGTATCGATAATGCGGTAGTGCGAGCACTTTTACCGCGCATTAGTCGTTCAGTAATTACTTATGGTTTCAGTGAAGATGCTGATATTCAAGCCCTTAATTATCAACAACAAGGCAATATATCGCGCTTTAGCGTTAAACGAGCAGGCAAAAGCGATTTACAACTAAGCCTTAACTTACCGGGTGAGCATAATGTCTTAAATGCTTTAGCCGCTATTGCTGTGGCAGAAGATGAAGGGGTTGAAGCAGATGCTATTGTTAGCGCTTTAAGTAATTTTGCTGGTATTGGACGTCGTTTTGAACATTTAGGCACACTGAAAAATGCGCAATCAGAAGCCATATTAATTGATGATTATGGTCACCACCCTAGTGAGGTGAAAGCGACGATCAGTGCTATGCGTAATGGTTGGCCAGAAAAACGGTTAGTGATGATTTTTCAACCGCATCGTTATTCTCGTACACGAGATTTATATGAAGATTTTGTGCAAGTATTATCAGACGTTGATTGTTTACTGTTACTTGATGTGTACAGTGCAGGAGAACCCCCAATTAATGGCGCTGATGCTAAAAGCCTTGCCCGTAGCATTCGTCAACGTGGGCAAGTAGAACCTATCTATGTGAGCGATGTTACTCAATTGCCACAATTGCTGGCGGCCCAATTACAAAACAATGACATGGTGATCACCCAAGGTGCTGGTAATATTGGTGCATTGGCACAAGAGCTAGCCTCACATCCACTATTTACAAAGAAATCTACACCTAAGGAGGCTAATTAAGATGAAAAAACAACTTAATATAGCGGTACTTTATGGTGGAGATTCGGCAGAACGTGAGGTTTCTCTTCGTTCAGGTCAAGCTATTGCCAATGGTTTATCGGCGGCTGGCTTTAAGGTTATGCTGGTTGATACCCAACAACAAGATTTGCTGAATTTAACAGTAGCCAATGTAGATTTAGCCTTTATTGCTTTGCATGGTAGAGGTGGTGAAGATGGTTGCATACAAGGTGCATTGGAGTACTTAGGTATTCCCTATACTGGCTCAGGGGTTTTAGGCTCGGCTTTATCGATGGATAAAATTCGCAGTAAACAAGTTTGGCAAGCACTTAATTTACCAACGGCACCTTTTTTGAGCGTAAATAAGCGCGACTATAAGCTCGCTGATGCCAGTATTATTTTAGCTGAATTAGGAGGCAAAGTAATGGTGAAGCCTGCTAATGAAGGCTCAAGCATTGGTATGGCTATGGCCGAAACACCTGAGCAACTTCATCAAGCGCTGCAAACCGCTTTTGTCTATGATGAAAGCATTTTAATTGAAGCTTGGATTGAAGGGCCTGAATACACTATCGCTATTTTAGGGGAACAAGCCTTACCGGTTATTCACATGGAAACTCCTCATGAATTTTATGACTACAGTGCTAAATACCAAGCAAGTACTACGCAATATCATTGTCCTTGTCATTTAACGGCTGAACAAGAAAAACACGTACAACAACTTGCCTTACAGGCTTTTAGGGCTACAGGTGCGCAAGGTTGGGGTCGTGTTGATTTAATGCGAGATTTATCAGCAGAAAAATTTGAACAACAATGGCGATTACTGGAAGTGAATACGGTGCCCGGTATGACAGAAACCTCGTTAGTGCCTAAGGCTGCTAACGTTGCTGGTTATAGTTTTAGTGAATTAGCGCATGAAATTGTTAAATTAGCACTCATAAAGGCAGAGGCAAAATAATGACGGCTAGCCAATCATTATCTACTACAAAAAAATTACACTGGAGCTTTTGGTTCGGTGTGAGCTTTTTTGTCGCGGTTATTGTTGGCATTATTAGCTTTAGTGTTTATTTCTCTGAAAAAATGGTAGCCCAAGAACACTTACCGATCACGGCATTAAGTATTAATGGAGAGATGCGCTATACCGAAAAAGAAGATATTGCGAGTGCGCTTGAAGATATTGATTTATCTAATTTTTTTAAAGTTAATGTGAATCAGGTACAAGAAAAAATATCACAACTACCGTGGGTTTATTCTGTCTCAGTACGTAAGCAGTGGCCAAATGAATTAAAAATATACTTGGTAGATCAATTACCCATAGCCATTTGGAATGGTGATTTTTTAATTAATCAATATGGTGATGTATTTCAAGCTGATATAGCCAAGTTGGCAGATAATATTCCATACTTTTATGGCCCTGAAGGGAGTGAAAATATCGCCCTTGAAAACTTTAGAAACTTTAATCGCCTATTAAAATTTAAAGCTTTATCTATCAGTGAATTAGTGTTGTCAGAGCGTTTTTCATGGCAGTTAACGTTAACCGACGGGGTGCTGCTTAATTTAGGGCGAGAAAAGCGTATTGAACGCATTCAACGTTTTATGGATGTATATCCTGAAATATTAAAAAATAAAAAAGAAGATCAACAAGTTGATTATGTTGATTTGCGATATGACACCGGTGTTGCTGTAGGTTGGAAGCTGAATAAAACAACACCATTGGCTAAATTATTATTAACAATAGAGCATAATATTAATGTCTAAAGTAACCGAAAGAAACTTAGTTGTTGGACTAGACATAGGCACATCGAAAATAACCGTTGCGGTTGGAGAGATCACTCCTGATAACAAATTGAGTATTGTTGGGGTTGGTAATCAACCTGCGCGTGGTATGGATAAAGGTGGTGTTAATGATCTTAATTTGGTCATTCAGTCAATTCAACGAGCAATTAATGAAGCGGAACTGATGGCTGATTGCCGCATTGGCTCTGTTTATTTAGGCATATCAGGTAAGCATATACGTTGCCAAAATGAAAATGGCATGGTGCCAATTAACGACAAAGAAGTTTTACAAGAAGACGTTGATAACGTTATACATACTGCCCGTTCAGTACCTATTTCTGCTGAACGTCGTATGCTGCATGTATTACCGCAAGAATATAGTATTGACTGCCAAGATGGCATTAAAAGCCCTATTGGTATGTCAGGTGTGCGTATGGAGGCGAAAGTACATATCATCACCTGTGCCAATGATATGGCGCGCAATATTGTAAAGTGCGTTGAACGCTGTAATTTACAGGCTGACCAATTAATATTTTCTGCTTTAGCTTCTAGCTATGCGGTGTTAACCGACGATGAAAAAGAGTTAGGCATCTGCGTTGTTGATATGGGTGCAGGTACCATGGATATTTCTATTTTTACTAATGGCGCGTTACGCCATACTGCAGTTATTCCTGTAGCAGGCAACCAAGTTACCAGCGATATTGCCAAAATTTTTAGAACGCCATTAAGTCATGCTGAAGAAATTAAAGTGCAATATGCTTGTGCACTTAAGCAACTGGTGAGTATGGAAGAAAATATTGAAGTGCCTAGTGTTGGAGGGCGTCCTGCGCGTTCAATGTCTCGTCATACTTTAGCCGAAGTCGTTGAACCGCGTTATCAAGAATTATTTGAATTGGTACATGAAGAGGTACGTTCTTGTGGCTTAGAAGATCAAATTGCCGCAGGTTATGTATTAACTGGTGGTACCGCAAAAATGGAAGGTGTAGTGGAATTTGCAGAAGAAATTTTTCAAATGCCAGTACGCATTGGTGAGCCTATGGAAATTCAAGGCTTAAAAGAATATGTCAATGATCCGATTTATTCGACCGTTATTGGCTTATTACATTATGGCTTACAAGCAAAAGAGCAAGTAAGCACAGAAAGTAAACAAAACGAAGGGGTTACCGGGCTTGTTGCGCGTGTTGCTGCTTGGTTTAAGGGTGAATTTTAAACAATCAATACTATTTTATTGATTTAAAACTAAGTTTACATCGAAAAGGACGAATAATATGGTTATAATTCGTTGCTTTTGTAAATTTTGTCTTAACTCATCAAGTATTAACGTTTAAAAAGAAATAACTAAAGTTTTTGGTGGAACAAAAGACGGAGAAAATAAAAAATGTTTGAATTGATGGATGATTATAACGAAGAAGCCGTAATTAAAGTTATCGGTGTGGGCGGCGGCGGCGGTAACGCCGTAGAACATATGGTTAGCCAAACCATTGAAGGTGTTGAATTTATTACGGCAAATACAGATTCGCAAGCACTAAGAAATTCATCGGCTAATGTTACCTTACAAATGGGTGCTGACGTAACGAAAGGATTAGGTGCTGGTGCGAACCCTGAAATAGGTCGTCGTAGTGCAGAAGAAGACAGAGAAACAATCAGACAAACCTTACAGGGTGCTGATATGGTCTTTATTGCTGCTGGAATGGGCGGAGGCACAGGTACAGGTGCTGCACCTGTTGTTGCTGAAATTGCTAAAGAAATGGGCATATTAACCGTTGCAGTAGTCACAAAGCCTTTCCCGTTTGAAGGCAAAAAACGCATGAATTATGCCGATCAAGGTATTGAGTTTTTAGCCAAGCATGTTGACTCATTAATCACTATTCCTAATGAAAAACTCTTGAAAGTATTAGGGCCAGGTACCACATTGTTAGATGCTTTTAAGGCGGCTAATAATGTTTTACTTGGTGCAGTACAAGGTATTGCTGAATTAATTACTCGCCCGGGGTTAATTAATGTTGACTTTGCTGATGTACGTACGGTTATGTCAGAAATGGGTACAGCAATGATGGGCTCTGGTATTGCTTCAGGCCCTGATCGTGCAGAAGAAGCAGCAGAAGCCGCGATTTCAAGCCCATTATTGGAAGATGTTGACTTAGCTGGTGCGCGCGGCATTTTAGTCAATATTACTGCAGGAATGGATATTAGCATTGATGAATTTGAAACTGTGGGTAATGCGGTAAAAGCATTTGCCTCTGAAAATGCTACGGTTGTTGTTGGTGCGGTTATCGACCCTGAAATGACAGAAGAATTACGTGTTACTGTTGTTGCTACGGGTATTGGTGCAGAGCGTAAGCCTGATATTACTTTAGTGAATCCGCAACCACAAGTAGAAGCGCAAGTTGTGGGGGGCGATTACGTTGCTACGCCACAACCAGAAGCTAATACTGTCACAGCAACAATGCCTGAAACTAATGCTCAAGCGGCTCCTGCTAAAATGGCTGAAGCTGAGAATTATTTAGATATTCCTGCATTTTTACGCAGACAGGCAGATTAATTGATTGTTGTTTGACAAAAAATTACAGTAAAAATTTACAGGGTGAGTAAACTCATTATCGGTAAATTTAATAATC